>NZ_QUJX01000014.1:0-127160 GCF_003480785.1 Ruminococcus sp. AM26-12LB
ATCTCGACCGGGGATTTGTGAATTTCTTTCAGAAACGGGCTTCCTATTGAAGGGGGCGATTTCCTGTAAATTCAAATCGTTTTCCACCTGTAAGATCATTCCGGGGAAGACGGTCAAATAAAATGAAAATACAGATGAGGAGAAAATAAAATGTTATTTTTTGTAAACGATTACTGCGAGGGAGCGCATCCGGCGATCCTCCAGAAACTTCTGGAAACCAATATGGAGAAGCTTTCCGGCTATGGCACAGACAAATACTGTGATTCTGCAAAGGAGAAGATCCGTAAAGCCTGTGGTTGCCCGGATGCAGATGTGTTTTTCCTGGTGGGAGGAACTCAGACCAATGCCACGATCATAGGTTCTGTCCTGAACCGTTATGAAGGTGTTCTTGCGGCGCAGACCGGACACGTAAGTTGTCATGAGGCCGGAGCAATCGAGTATACAGGACATAAGGTACTGACACTTCCGGCAGAAAACGGAAAGATCAAAGCAGAAAGTATCACAGATTATGTGGAAACTTTTTATGGGGATGAAAGTCACGACCATATGGTATTTCCGGGAATGGTTTATATTTCCCATCCGACAGAGTACGGAACACTTTATACGAAGAAAGAGCTGGAGGAAATTTCCGAGGTATGCCATAAATACGAGCTTCCTCTGTTTTTGGACGGAGCAAGACTTGGCTACGGTCTGGTAAGTCCGGAAGCAGATGTGACACTTGAGGATATCGCCAGATGTACAGATGTGTTCTACATCGGCGGAACCAAGGTAGGAGCACTCTGCGGTGAGGCAGTGGTCTTTACGAAAAAAGCTCCGAAGCACTTTATGACTATGGTGAAGCAGCAGGGAGCCCTTCTGGCAAAAGGCCGTCTTCTGGGAATCCAGTTTGACACACTGTTTACCGATGATCTGTATACAAGAATCAGCAAAAATGCTATTGAAACAGCTATGAAGCTGAAAAGAGCCCTTCAGGAAAAAGGATATCAGCTTTTTCTGGATTCTCCCACGAACCAGCAGTTTGTAGTTTTGGAAAATAAAAAGAAAGAAGAACTGGGCAAAGAAGTTCAGTTTGATTTCTGGGAAAAATATGATGAAGATCATACAGTGATCCGTTTTGCCACAAGCTGGGGAACAAAAATGGAAGATATTGACGCGCTGATCGAGTTGCTGTAGGGCGGTCGGCAGACGATAAAAGAGATGAGATGGAAAAACTCCGTGAGGTCCGGGTGAATGCAGACCTCACGGAGTTTTTGTTTTCGAAAATTATAACTTCTTACCCTTCTCAGCAGCTGCGGTAAGCGCTTCGAATACGGCACTGCGGAAGCCGCTCTTTTCCAGGGTGCGGACACCTTCAATGGTAGTTCCTGCCGGTGAGCAGACCATGTCTTTCAGGTCTCCCGGGTGTCTGCCGGTTTCCAGAACCATTTTTGCGCTGCCGAGAACAGTCTGGGAAGCAAATTTATAAGCCTGCTTACGAGGCATTCCCTGGCTGACAGCGGCATCTGCCATGGCTTCGATAAACATAAACACATAAGCCGGTGAACAGCCGCCTACAGCGCCTGCGGCGTCCATCAGACGCTCCGGTATCACTTCGGTACAGCCAAAGCTGTCTGTGATCTTAAGGATTTCTGCCAGTTCGTCTTCCGAAACCCGGTCATTGGTACATACAGCAGTCATTCCGGCCCCAACCTGTGCAGGAGTATTAGGCATAAAACGGACAACTTTCAGAGGAAGACCGGCTTTTTCTTCCAGCCATGCAAGAGTCTTGCCGGGAGCGATTCCGATGATGGTGTGCTCTGTCGTGAGACTGTCGTGGACCTCTGTGAGAACTTCCTCATAAAACTGCGGCTTTA
Source organism: Ruminococcus sp. AM26-12LB (assembly GCF_003480785.1). Lineage (NCBI taxonomy): Bacteria > Bacillati > Bacillota > Clostridia > Eubacteriales > Oscillospiraceae > Ruminococcus > Ruminococcus sp. AM26-12LB. The sequence goes on from NZ_QUJX01000014.1 coordinate 1,854, forward strand.
CTGCAAGAACGACAGTTTTTGCAGATCGGACGATTTCATTGTTATCCAGAGTGGTGACAACACCAAGAGTTTTTTCACTGCGCGCTCTGCCTTCTTCTGTAAGGTTGGAAACAATGATCTCGTCCTTTGAAAAGATCCCCTGACGGAGAATACCGCCGATCATGGCAGAGGCCATATTTCCACATCCGATAAATCCAATCTTCATAAACAAAAATCCTCCTTGAAATTTATAAAAAAGGACACGCCTGACTGCGTGCCCTCTTTGGCAATGAAAGCAGATAACGGGAATCGAACCCGCCTCCTCAGCTTGGGAAGCTGATGTTCTACCGATGAACTATATCTGCCTGCATTACTAATTATAGCACCTGAAATAAGAAATACAAGTGCGATTTACGATACCAGTCAGTGATCGCTCTGCCAGCCCTGGCTCATGGTACTGTTATGATATCTGGTGGAATAAGTTACATCTTCTCCGAACCAGTCCGGCGCAGTGTAGGCATTGGCGGCTTCCTCTGTAGGAAATTCCACCTCAGCCAGAAGAACTCCCTCGTATTCTCCGTGGAACACATCCAGTTCAATAAAAAGTCCGTCTTTTTCCGGGATCACATAGCGGTCCTTGGTAATGAGGATACCGTCTGCTTTAGGCTTCAGATGCTCATAGGCTTCAGCGGTGAGCGGAAGATTATATTCTTCACGGCTCATGAGACCCTTGGATTTGTAAGTAAGAAAATAGTCATCATCCTGCCGGCGGATGCGGACGACAGGGGAAGTGCAAAGATACCCCTGCTCGATTCTGTGGCAAGGATAAGAAACCAGATCCTGCGGAAGGTCATCCTTCCGGATCAGAAATTTACGTTCGATCTCCATATAAAAAACCTCCGGGTTTGTGAAATGAAAAGATATTATGTTCAGTCTACAGGAAAAAAACAGGATTTGCAATGGCATATCTGTTGAAATTTCTTGACATTTTCAGATGGAAAAAGCATTATGGAAGGGAATGGGGAATACAGAAAATATTTATGGATTTTATAAAAGAAAGGATGAACAGGATCATGAGTAAAGTATATATTTTTTTCGCAGATGGTTTTGAAGATATTGAAGGACTGACCGTGGTAGATCTGATGAGAAGAGCCGGGATCGACATCCAGACAGTATCTATCAAAGAGACAAAAGAGATCAGAACCTCTCATGGAATCGATCTTCTTACAGACCGTACCTTTGGAGAATGTGATTTTTCCGATGCGGATATGCTTGTAATTCCGGGAGGAATGCCGGGAACAAAATATCTGGAGGAATATAAACCGCTGACTGAGCTTCTGACAGATTTCTATCAGAATGGCGGCAAGGTAGCAGCTATCTGTGCGGCACCAGGTGTATTCGAGAGACTTGGATTCCTGAAAGGCAGAAATGCTACATCGTACCCATCTGTTATGGAACAGCTTAAAAGTGCCAGAACATCTCTGGAGCCTGTAGTGGTAGATGGAAATGTAACTACCAGCAGAGGCCTTGGAACAGCCATCGATTTCAGCCTTTCCCTGATCGGACAGCTGGAGGGAAGCGCAAAGGCAGAAGAGATCGCTGAATCGGTGGTGTATGTAAGAGCATGAAAAAAGAGATGAAACAGGTCCTGTGGGTAGTGGCGCTTCTTGTTATACTGATGACAGCCACAGGAAATTTGGTGTCAGCTGCCGGCTTTGACTGGTCGGATGATACATTCGGGAATGCTTGCAAAAAAGTGTATTCCGTATCTTTCAGGTCAGGCGGAGGAGCCTCCTCTGCTATATATAAAAAATTGGAAAAGAAACAGAAATATGGTTCCATGATCACGATTCCCAAAGTGCCGCAGGTCCCAGCAGGATATCAGGCAGAAGGATGGTCTCTGAAAAAAGGAGGAGCGGAGGCAAGATATAAGCCGGGAAAAAAATATTTTGTAAAAAGAAATGTAACGTTTTATGCAGTGATAAAAAAGAAGAACAATCCCAAACTGATCCTGCACAGGAATGACGGAGATATCTACAAGATCATCCAGGCTCCAAGCGGAAAACTGAAACTACCGGTGATGGCCAATGAAGAGAATTATACATTCCTTGGATGGTCTACCAGGGCAGGTCAGAAGACCGCACCAAGGTATGAAGCCGGACAGGTGATCACAGTCAGTGGAACCATGCATCTCTATGCGGTGAGATTCTGGCGGTATCAGGAACCGAATTTGGTCAGGAACAGCTTTCATTATCCTGAGAATTACGAAAGGATCATCTTTGTGGGAGATTCCAGGACATATGGTCTTCAGAAGGTATTGTACGAACAGTTTGGAAAGGAGTATGTGGACAGCCATGTCAGCTTTGTATGCCGTTCTAATACGGAACTGGGCTGGCTGAAGTCAACGGGCGCACAGGCTCTTTTGAAAGAAATAGAAAAATATCGTAAAAATGAAAAATACGCAAAGATCGCAGTGGTGTTTAATCATGGTATCAATGATCTCAGAGATATTAACGGAAAACAGGATCTGAATGATAGACTCTCACAGTACGTGTCTTATATGAAAAAGCTGGGAACAAAGCTTTCCATGAAAAACTGCAGTCTGTATTATATGTCTGTGAATCCGATCAATGGAGGGGAAAAGGGAAGTACCAAGAATCGTAAATGTGAGGATGTCCGGACTTTTAACAGCGGTCTTGCCGGTGAGCTTGGAAGTCAGTACCACTATATTGATGTTTACAGTTATCTGATGCGGACCGGATATGGTACTGTATCCAATACGGGAGACGGTACAGACGATGGTGTTCATTATACGCCTAAAACTTATAAAAGGATTTTTACATTTTGTCTTAACAACATAAGAAAGACAGAAAATTACTTTAACATTGAGGACGTGGGCAGCTGAGAAATGCCCTGTGGGGGCATATGGAAAACTGAAAAAAATACTGGCGTTTTTACAGTGGTTATGCTATACTACAGAAATGACTGTAAATATATAATGCGAGTGTTAACTATTTTATATAAGGTATTTACTCGATATGATTAAGGAGGAACAAGAAACATGAGTTTACAGGTGGAGAAAATGGAGAAAAACATGGCGAAACTTACAATCGAGGTTTCCGCCGAGGATCTTGACAAAGCAATGCAGAATGCATATCAGAAAGCAAAAGGCAGAATTTCTATTCCGGGATTCCGTAAAGGAAAAGCTCCAAGAAAAATGATCGAGCAGATGTACGGAAAGGGAGTATTCCTTGAGGACGCTGCAAACGCTCTGATCCCTGAGCATTACAGCAAAGCACTTGCTGAGTGTGATCTTGAGATCGTTTCCCAGCCTAAGATCGATGTAACACAGGTTGAGCCTGGCAAACCATTTATCTTTACAGCAGAAGTAGCTACTAAACCAGAGGTAACTCTTGGTGACTATAAAGGACTTGAGGTTCCGAAGTCTGAGACAGAGGTAACAGACGAGGAAGTTGAGGCTGAGATTAAGAAAGAGCAGGAGAAAAACTCCAGAACCATCACAGTTGAGGATCGTGCAGCACAGAACGGCGATACAGCAACTATCGATTTCGAGGGATTCGTAGATGGTGAGGCATTCGAGGGCGGTAAAGGAACAGACTATCCGCTGACACTTGGTTCCAACACCTTCATCCCGGGATTCGAGGAGCAGCTTGTTGGTGCTAACACAGGTGATCACGTAGAAGTTAAGGTTACATTCCCGGAGGAGTATCAGGCAAAAGAGCTGGCTGGCAAAGAAGCTGTATTCCAGTGCGATGTTAAGAAGATCGAAGCAAAAGAGCTTCCGGAGCTTGACGATGACTTTGCTAAGGATGTATCTGAGTTTGATACACTTGCTGAGTACAAGGAAGACGTTAAGAAGAACCTGACAGAGAAGAAAGCAGAAGATGCACGTCGTGCAAAAGAAGATGCAGCAGTAGATAAAGTGATCGAGAATGCACAGATGGATATTCCGGAGGCAATGATCGAGACACAGACACGTCAGATGCTTGACGATTTCGCAAGAAGAATGCAGTCCCAGGGTCTTTCCATGGAGCAGTACTTCCAGTTCACAGGCCAGAGCGTTGACAAGATGATGGAAGACATGAAGCCACAGGCTCTTAAGAGAATCCAGACAAGACTTGTTCTTGAGAAGATCGCTGAGGTAGAGAACATCCAGCCAACAGAGGAAGAGGTTAACGAAGAGATCTCCAAGATGGCAGAGATGTACAAGATGGAAGCAGACAAATTAAAAGATCTCATCGGTGAGAACGAGATGGAGCAGATGAAGAAAGATATGGCTGTTCAGAAAGCTGTTACATTAGTTGCCGATGCAGCTGTAGAGGCGTAATAAACCTCGGAAATGGAGGGCAAAATGAGTTTAGTACCTTACGTCATTGAGCAGACCAGCAGAGGAGAAAGAAGTTATGATATCTATTCAAGACTTCTTAAGGACCGAATCATTTTCCTTGGAGAAGAGGTAAACGATGTCAGTGCGAACCTGATCGTTGCGCAGCTTCTCTTCCTGGAAGCAGAAGATCCTTCCAAGGATATCCAGCTTTATATTAACAGCCCGGGTGGTTCTGTAACTGCCGGAATGGCAATTTATGATACAATGCAGTATATCAAGTGCGATGTATCTACGATCTGCCTTGGAATGGCAGCCAGCATGGGAGCTTTCCTCCTGTCCTCCGGTGCCAAAGGCAAGAGATATGCACTGCCGAATTCGACGATCATGATCCATCAGCCATCAGGCGGTGCACAGGGGCAGGCTACAGAGATCCAGATCGTAGCTGACCAGATCGCAAAAACCAAAAAGAAGCTGAACGAGATTCTTTCTGCGAATACCGGACAGCCTCTTGAGATTGTGGAAAAAGATACTGACCGTGACAACTATATGACAGCGGAAGAAGCTAAGGCATACGGCCTGATCGACGGTGTTGTGATCCACAAATAATGCGTAAGAAAAGACTCCTGTAAAGACACAGGAGTCTTATCTTGCTTTAAAAAGGAATTTTAAATGTCTGCGAGAGACGGACATTTACGCTTAGAAAGGAAACAAAAAGATATGGCAGATAAAGTAAAAGAAGGAAAGGTAAGATGCTCCTTTTGCCATAAGACTGAAGATCAGGTACGCAAGCTGATCGCAGGTCCGGATGGAGCATATATTTGTGATGAATGTATCGGGATCTGCTCCGAGATCATGGAAGAAGAATTCAGTATGTATGATCATGAGGCAGATTATGAAACAGGGATCAACCTTCTGAAACCGGAAGAGATCCACAGTATCCTGGATGAGTATGTGATCGGACAGGATGATGCCAAGAAGGCACTTTCCGTAGCTGTTTACAATCATTACAAGAGGATTCTTGCTTCAAGAAACCTGGACGTGGAGCTGCAGAAGAGCAATATCCTGATGCTTGGTCCGACCGGTTCCGGTAAGACACTTCTTGCACAGACACTGGCAAGACTGCTGAATGTTCCTTTTGCCATCGCAGATGCCACTACTCTCACAGAGGCAGGCTATGTTGGCGAGGATGTTGAGAACATTCTTCTGAAGATCATTCAGGCAGCCGATTACGATATTGAGCGTGCCCAGTACGGAATCATCTATATCGATGAGATCGATAAGATCACAAGAAAATCCGAGAATACCTCCATCACCAGAGATGTGTCTGGTGAGGGCGTACAGCAGGCACTTCTGAAAATTCTGGAAGGAACCGTTGCAAGCGTACCTCCTCAGGGAGGAAGAAAGCATCCTCATCAGGAATTTATCCAGATCGATACTACAAACATCCTGTTCATTTGCGGTGGTGCCTTTGACGGACTGGAGAAGATCATCGAGGCAAGACAGGATACCAAATCCATTGGTTTCGGAGCAGAGGTTTCCGAGAAGGAAGACCGCAATGTGGGCGAAGTTCTGAAGGAGGTTATGCCGGAGGACTTTATTAAATTCGGTCTGATCCCGGAGTTTATCGGACGAGTTCCGGTCGTGGTAACCTTGGATTCTCTGGATGAAGAAGCACTGATCCGTATTCTGAAGGAGCCTAAGAATTCCCTCACAAAACAGTACGACAAGCTTTTTGAGCTGGATGGCGTGCAGCTTGAGTTCCAGGATGAAGCACTTGAGACAGTTGCCCGGAAATCTCTTGAGAGAAAAACAGGTGCCAGAGGACTTCGTGCCATCATGGAGCATACCCTGATGGATCTGATGTACAAGACACCATCGGACGACACCATCCGTAAGTGTATCGTCACAAAAGAGGCAGTGGAGGGAACCGGAGAGCCGGAGATCATCCACGGGGAGGCCAAGGCTCCTGCAAAAAAAGCAGGACGCAAAACATCCCGTTCGAGAAAGAAAGGCAAGCCGGAAACAGCTTGATGAAGGGAATGACATAAATGACAAATCAGGTCAATATATTGCCAATGATCGCTCTCCGTGGGACTACAGTCCTTCCGGATATGATCGTACACTTTGATGTGAGCAGGGAGAAATCTATCCGTGCCGTGGAAGCAGCCATGCTCCATGACCAGAAGATCTTTCTGCTGACACAGAAGGATCCTGAGGTGGAAATACCGGAACTTACGGATCTGTATCAGGTAGGAACCGTCGCTTATATCAAGCAGGTGGTGAAGCTTCCGCAGGATCTTTACCGGGTTCTGGTAGAGGGACTGGACAGGGCAGAGGTTCTGGGCCTGGAGCAGGAGGAACCATATCTGAAGGCGGAATGCGAGATCGTTACGGCACAGGAAGAGGATTACCCGGAACCGGTAAAGGACGCCATGCTTCGCAGCATCCGGGAGCTTTTTCAGAGATATTGCAGAGAAAGCGGAAAAGTAAGCAAGGATCTGGTAACCCAGATCATGAACATCGAAGATGTGCAGGAAACCATCGACCAGATCGCAGTAAATCTTCCGATGGCGTATCAGAACAAGCAGAAGCTTCTGGAAGCAGTGTCTTTGAATGACCGTTATGAGATCCTTGGAGCGCTTCTTGGCAGCGAGATCGAGGTGATCCATATCACTAAAGATCTTCAGCGCAAGGTGAAATCCCATATCGACAAGAATCAGAGAGAGTATATCCTCCGGGAACAGCTGAAAACCATCCGTGAGGAGCTGGGCGAGGAGAATACTGCTGATGATATCGATGAATTTAAAAAACAGCTGAAGGAGCTGGATGCATCTGATGAAGTAAAAGAGAAGATTTCCAAGGAGATCAGCCGTTTTAAAGGAATGGCAGCCAGTGCTGCAGAGGCAACGGTGCAGAGAGGCTATCTGGAAACCGTTCTTGCACTTCCGTGGAATAAGAAATCCGAGGATTCCGAGGATCTTGAGAACGCATGGAAGGTTTTGGAAGAGGGTCATTACGGACTGAAAGAGGTCAAAGAACGTATCATGGAATTCCTTGCTGTACGTAAGCTGACCCACAAGGGAAAGAGTCCGATCCTCTGTCTGGTGGGACCTCCGGGAACCGGAAAAACTTCCATTGCACGTTCTGTGGCAGAGGCCATGAACAAGAAATACGTCCGCATCTGTCTTGGAGGTGTCCGTGATGAGGCTGAGATCCGTGGCCACAGAAAGACTTACGTCGGTGCCATGCCAGGAAGGATCACAGTCGCACTGAAGGAAGCCGGAGTCAGCAACCCGCTGATGCTTCTTGATGAGATCGACAAGACCAGCAGCGATTATAAAGGAGATACCTCCGCAGCACTTCTGGAGGTTCTGGATCCGGAGCAGAACAGTAAGTTCAATGATCACTATGTGGAGATTCCCCAGGATCTTTCCGAGGTACTGTTTATTGCCACTGCAAATGATGTTCAGGGAATCCCGAGACCTCTTCTTGACCGTATGGAGCTGATGGAAATCCCGGGATATACGGAAAATGAGAAGGAACATATCGCAAGGGAACATCTGATCCCGAAGCAGATGGAGATCAACGGTATTCCGGAAGGCAAGCTGGTGATCCAGCCGGCAGCTCTTGGCAAGCTGATCAACAATTATACCAAGGAAGCAGGAGTCCGTTCTCTGGAGAGAAGCATCGGACGTATCTGCAGAAAAACTGCACGTGCTATCATGGAAGAGGGTAAGGATAAGGTAGTTGTCACATCCCGAAATATTTCCAGATTCCTTGGCAAAGAACGATATAACTATCTAATGGCCAATGAGAAGGATGAGATCGGGATCGCCCGCGGTCTTGCATGGACACAGGTAGGCGGTGATACCCTGCAGATCGAAGTCAATATCATGCCCGGAAAAGGCGAGCTGCTTCTCACCGGACAGCTTGGAGATGTGATGAAGGAATCTGCACAGGCAGGTATCAGCTATATCCGTTCGGTTTCTGACCAATATGAGATCGATCCGGAATTTTTCCAGAAGCATGATATGCATGTACATATTCCGGAGGGTGCCGTTCCGAAGGATGGCCCGTCTGCCGGTATTACCATGGCAACTGCCATGCTGTCTGCAATTATCGAAAAACCGGTGCGTGCGGATCTTGCCATGACCGGTGAGATCACCTTAAGAGGCCGTGTGCTTCCGATCGGCGGACTGAAAGAGAAGCTGCTTGCAGCTAAATATGCCAGGATCAAGGAAGTCCTTGTTCCGGAGAAAAATCGTCCGGATATCGAGGAGATGGACAGAGAGATCATCCAGGGACTGAATATCCGGTTTGTGGATAACATGAAAGAAGTTCTCGGTGAAGCTCTTGCATAAACAAAAAACAGAAAAACCCTGCCCTGACCTTCAGGACAGGGCTTTTAAAAGAAAAGGGAGGAATAACGAATGGTAATCAAAAACGTATCGCTGGATATCGTCTGCGGCATCACAAGCAAGATCCCGGACACAGGAAGGCCGGAGGTAGCTTTTGCGGGAAAATCAAATGTAGGGAAATCCTCCCTGATCAATGGTCTGATGAACCGCAAGGCCCTGGCAAGAACCAGCGCACAACCGGGAAAAACACAGACAATCAATTTTTATAATATTAATGAAGCAATGTATCTCGTAGACCTGCCGGGCTACGGCTACGCCAAGGTCTCTGCGGCAGAGAAGGAAAAATGGGGAAAAATGATCGAGGGCTATCTTCATAATTCCAAAGAGCTCCGTGCGGTTTTTCTCCTGGTGGATATCCGCCACAAGCCTTCCGCCAATGACAAGCAGATGTATGACTGGATCTGTCACAACGGATATGAGCCGGTGATCATCGCGACCAAGCTTGACAAGCTGAAACGCAGCCAGGTGGCAAAAAGCCTGAAGGAGATCCGCATCGGACTAGGCCTTCCGAAAGAGGGAAAGATCCTTCCGTTTTCTGCGGAGACGAAGCAGGGAAGAGACGAGATATGGGCACTGATCGATGAGTTGACCGGCCTTGGTGAACCGGCAGCTACAGAGGATTAAGGAGAGCAGAAAAGATGGGAATTATCAAGGCGCTTAAGCTGGGATTTGACTATCAGAGATACGATGATGACGGCAATGTGGTAGACATGCAGCGTGCAGTCAATGATGTGAACCTGGACATTAAAGCAGGAGAATTTGTGGCAGTTCTGGGACATAACGGATCCGGAAAATCCACACTGGCGAAGCATATGAATGCGCTTCTGATCCCAACAGAGGGAACGATGCTGGTGGACGGGATCGATACCGCCAGAGAGACCAAACTCTGGAAGGTACGCCAGAAGGCAGGAATGGTATTTCAGAATCCGGATAACCAGATCATAGGAACCGTTGTGGAAGAGGATGTAGGCTTTGGTCCGGAAAATATGGGAGTTCCTACAGATGATATCTGGAAACGGGTGAATGACAGCCTGGAAAAAGTCGGTATGACAGCCTATCGTTATCAGTCCCCAAACAAGCTTTCCGGAGGGCAGAAGCAGAGAGTGGCTATTGCAGGCGTGATGGCCATGCGCCCGCGGTGCATCATTCTGGATGAGCCTACCGCCATGCTGGATCCTAACGGAAGAAAGGAAGTCCTGGAGGCAGTGCGGGAGCTGAACCGTAAGGAAAAGGTAACAGTCATTCTGATCACCCATTACATGGAGGAAGTGATCCATGCTGACCGTGTTTATGTCATGGACAGCGGAAATGTTGTGATGCAGGGAAATCCCAAAGAGATTTTTTCCCAGGTGGATACCCTTAAGGCGTATGGACTGGATGTACCACAGGTAACACTTCTTGCATATGAACTGAAGAAATCCGGCGTGGATGTTCCGGATGGAATACTGACTACAGAGGAGCTGGTGAGCGCATTATGTCAATCGAATTAAAAAATGTAACCTATACCTACAGCCCCGGGACAGCCTATGAGAGCCATGCGCTGAAGGATGTCAGCCTTGTGATCCCGGACGGCCAGTTTATCGGGATCATCGGACACACAGGAAGCGGAAAATCCACGCTGATCCAGCATCTGAATGCGCTGGTACAGCCAACATCCGGCCAGGTTCTGTATAACGGAGAAGATGTGTGGGCTGAGAAATATGACCGGAAACAGCTCCGCAGCGAGGTTGGTCTGGTGTTCCAGTACCCGGAGCATCAGCTGTTTGAAAATGATGTGATCTCGGATGTATGTTTCGGACCTATGAATCAGGGACTTTCCAGGGAAGAAGCAGAGAAAGAAGCGAAGCAGGCGCTGACTCAGGTTGGAGTAAAAGAGTCCAATTTCAAGAAATCACCCTTTGAGCTTTCCGGAGGCCAGAAAAAAAGAGTAGCTATTGCAGGGGTTCTTGCCATGAACCCGAAGATTCTGATCCTGGACGAGCCCACAGCAGGGCTTGACCCGAAGGGCAGGGATGATATCCTGGATCAGATCGCAGAGCTTCATAAGGTGCGAGGGATAACCATTGTTCTGGTTTCCCACAGCATGGAGGATATTGCGAAATACGTGGAGCGCCTCATTGTTATGAATCACGGAGAAGCTGTATTTGATGATGAGCCGAAGAAGGTTTTTTCCCATTATAAGGAACTGGAAACCATGGGACTTGCCGCACCGCAGATCACTTATATCATGCATGCGCTGAAGGAACATGGGCTGCATGTGGATGCAGATGCCACAACGGTGGAGGAAGCCAGAGACAGTATCCTTGCCGTACTTGCGCAGGCGAACTCTCCATTACTGAACAAAGGAGGGGCGGAAAAATGATCAGAGATATTACCATTGGCCAGTATTATCCGGCCAAATCCGTTCTTCACAGACTGGACCCACGGACCAAATTTCTGGGAACTCTGGGATTTCTGATCTCTGTGTTCCTGTTCCATACATTTCTCGGATATGCGGTGGCAACAGCATTTCTGGTAGCTATGATCGCAATATCCAAGGTTCCGGTGAAATTCATGTTCAAGGGTCTGAAGGCTATCGTTATGATCCTTCTGATCACGGTTGTGTTCAATATCATCCTGACGCCTGGCGAAGTGCTGTGGCGTTTCGGGATCATCAAGGTCACAAGGGAAGGCCTTGTTCTTGCAGGAAGAATGGCGATCCGTCTTGTTTACCTTGTGATCGGATCTTCCATCATGACATTGACTACCACGCCGAATCAGCTGACAGATGGTCTGGAGAGACTGCTCCGTCCGCTGAACAAGATCCGGGTGCCGGTACATGAGATCGCCATGATGATGTCCATTGCCCTTCGCTTTATCCCGATCCTTCTGGAGGAGACGGATAAGATCATGAAGGCACAGATCGCCAGAGGTGCAGATTTCGAAAACGGAAACCTGATCCAGAAGGCGAAAAATATGGTACCCCTTCTTGTGCCGCTGTTTATTTCGGCGTTCCGTCGCGCCAATGATCTGGCAATGGCCATGGAAGCAAGGTGTTACCATGGTGGAGAGCACAGAACTCAAATGAAGCCGCTGCATTATGAAAAAAGAGATTATGCGGCCTATGGGATCCTTGTGGCATATCTTGCGGTGGGTGTTGCATTCCGTGTGGCGGGACTGTAGCCAAATCCTGCCGGTACTCAGACATGGAACGGTCCGAAGCGTTGCATTTTGCACAGCGGAACTGTAATCGGATCAGGCAGGCATTTTGCAGGACGGTATGTCTGTTTTGGGATAGAAAGTACTGCAGGGATGTCTGTATCAGGAGGGAATATATTTTATGAAACGAGTAGGACTTGTTGTAGCTTATGATGGAACCAAGTACTCAGGCTGGCAGACACAGCCAAATGGAATCACCATTCAGGGCGTTTTAAACGATACCTTAAGTGAGCTGCTTGGGGAAAAAATCGAGACCATCGGTGCCAGCCGTACAGATGCAGGAGTGCACGCTCTTGGAAATGTGGCGGTGTTTGATACCGAATCCAGGATCCCCGGGGAAAAATTTTCCTATGCACTGAACCAGAGACTTCCGGAGGATATCCGTATCCAGCTTTCTGAGGAGGTGGAGCCGGATTTTCATCCCCGTTACTGTGACAGTGAAAAAACATATGAATATCGTATCCTGAACCGGCGGTTTCCGGTGCCAACGGAGCGTTTGTACTCTTATTTTTACCATTATAAACTGGATGTGGATAAGATGAAGGAAGCAACATCTTATCTGATCGGACGCCATGATTTTGCCAGCTTCTGCGGCTCCGGCGCACAGGTGAAGACCACCATCCGTACCGTGACCTCCATGGACGTGTGGAGAGATGGTGACATGGTGACCATCCGCATTTCAGGAACAGGTTTCCTTTACAATATGGTGCGTATCATTTCCGGAACCCTGATCGAGATCGGAAACGGGCAGTATCCGCCGGAACGCATGGATAAGATCCTGAAAGCCTGTGACCGCGGGGCAGCAGGCCCCACAGCTCCGGCTCAGGGGTTGACGCTGATGGGAATCGAGTTTTTCTGAAAACAGGAATTTTGTTGAAAATTACAAGAAAAAACAGTTGACAGGCAAGGTGCCTTATAATATAATAACTCAATGTGACGTAGTGCGAAGATGCTTGAGCCAATAGCCCCGGCGACGGCATTTTATCAGCGGTTTCGGACATTTCCGCGATTTATTTTGCACCCGCGTTTCCATTTACTTTTTTTCGCGGAAGTACCGCGGTTTGAGAAACATTATCGTTGATAAATAACAGGAGGTAGGACCATGCAGACTTATATGGCTAATCCGGATAAAATCGAAAGAAAATGGTATGTAGTTGACGCAGAGGGTTGCACTCTGGGACGTCTGGCATCCGGTGTTGCAAGTGTTTTAAGAGGAAAGAACAAACCTCAGTTTACACCGCACGTTGACACAGGAGATTATGTAATCGTTGTAAACGCTGATAAGATCAAAGTTACAGGCAAGAAGCTTGAGCAGAAGATTTATTATAACCACTCCGACTATGTTGGTGGAATGAAAGAAACCACATTAAAAGAAATGTTAGCAAAGAAACCTGAGAAGGTTATCGAGCTCGCAGTTAAGGGAATGCTTCCGAAAGGACCTCTTGGAAGAGCTATGAACAAGAAACTTTTCGTATACGCAGGACCAGAGCACAAACATGAGGCTCAGAAGCCTGAAGTTTTAACATTTTAATAGGAGGTAGAAAACATTGGCTAGCGCAAAATTCTACGGAACAGGAAGAAGAAAGAAATCAATCGCAAGAGTTTACCTGGTACCTGGAACAGGTAAAGTCACTATCAATAAAAGAGACATCGATGAGTACTTCGGACTTGAGACTCTGAAGGTTATCGTTCGTCAGCCACTGGCTTTAACAGAGACAGAGGGTAAATTCGACGTGATCGTTAATGTTCACGGCGGTGGATACACAGGACAGGCTGGAGCAATCCGTCATGGTCTTTCCAGAGCACTCCTTGAGGCAGACAAAGACTACAGACCAGCTCTTAAAGCTGCTGGATTCCTTACACGTGATCCACGTATGAAAGAGCGTAAGAAATACGGTCTCAAAGCAGCTCGTCGCGCTCCGCAGTTCAGCAAGCGATAATTCCAATCGAATACGGAAATTTATCAAAACCTCGGAAATCTTTGATTTTCCGGGGTTTTTTTATGCCTGAAAGTTCTTGAATTTTCTAAAAAAGTGGGCGATTTTGAAGTGTAGAACACACGTAGCGCACAAAACACCTTAAAAAATATATTGAGTATATTGCAAAGAAAAATTGCGTATGATATAATGCCAGTAGGCAAAAGAAATAATAAGTCCATGAGGACAAAAAGAATGAAGCCCCCAGTACCGCGAATACTGAGGGCTTCTTCTTATTTTTTATAGTGGACAAGAAACCACTAGGTCAGTGCTGTCCTTACTTGTCGCCGTCTAACCATTTGATGATGTAGTGGCAGGCTACACCAGCCATGCAGGAGACAAAGAAAGAAATAATAAATTCCATGAGGTTCACCTCCTCCCGTTGCCGGGTTTCGGTTGGACAACAATAGTATTATAGCATAGAACAATATGGACGGGAAGCAAATATATTTGCCCTTTATGGCAGTGTATTTGCAGGAACGGTGTAGCGCCGAAAAAAATTGAAAGCAATGTATGAGACACTTTAATAGATATTTGATCAGACAAGGACTCTGATCGGACGACTGGGAGGTATGCTTCATGCCGTTACAGATTATCAGAAACGATATTACAAAAATGCGCGTTGACGCAATCGTCAATGCTGCCAACACTTCTCTTTTGGGCGGCGGTGGTGTGGACGGCTGCATTCATCGTGCCGCCGGACCGGAACTGCTTGCAGAATGCAGTACGCTGCATGGCTGCGAGACTGGCAGCGCAAAAATCACAAAGGGATATCGCCTGCCCTGCAAATATGTGATTCATGCAGTCGGCCCGCGCTGGCGAGATGGCAAGCATCAGGAACAACAGCTTCTGGAATCCTGTTATCGGACATCTTTGAACCTGGCAAAAGAAAATGGCTGTCAGGCGGTGGCTTTTCCGCTGATTTCCTCCGGCATCTATGGCTATCCAAAAGACCAGGCTCTGAAGGTTGCAGTCGATACCATCAGTGCATTCTTGCTGGAAAATGAGATGATGGTCTACATCGTTATCTTTGATAAGAAGGCATATCAGATTAGCGGAAAACTGTTTGCTGATATCGCGGCGTACATAGATGACTGGTATGTGGATGAACATACCGACAGTCGAGTAGAACAGAGACGGCGGCTTGAAGCGTTGTCAGAGGAATCCTGCTTTGAAGCTGCATCTGCCCCGCTGCCGTCCGAAGCAATCTGTAAATCTTGCAGCAGTCAATCTCTGGAGGAGGCACTGGGGCAGATTGATGAGAGCTTTTCGGAAATGCTGCTGCGGAAGATTGACGAAAGCGGCATGACGGATGTTCAGTGCTACAAGAAGGCAAACATTGACCGGAAGCTCTTTTCCAAAATTCGCTCTGATAAATTCTATAAGCCATCCAAACCAACAGTGCTGGCATTTGCTCTCGCTTTGGAGTTGCCGCTTGCCCAGATGCAGGAGATGCTCGGCAAGGCAGGATTTACCCTTTCCCATTCGAGCAAATTCGATATCATTGTAGAATATTTTGTCGAACGGGGAAACTACAATGTGTATGAAATCAACGAGGCATTGTTTGCTTTTGACCAGAGCCTGATCGGGGCATAAGGACAAAGAAATGTCGTTTTCTATGCGACCACTTCACAAAAGAAAATCGCTATATTATGGCTGTAAGGTACGAAACCGAGCAGCCATAATCTTTTGGGAGGACAAGCATATGAGAAAAAATTTAACAGAGATCGTTTTTATCTTAGACCGCAGCGGTTCCATGAGCGGATTGGAACGGGATACCATCGGCGGATTCAATTCCATGATTGAGCAGCAGAAAAAAGCAGAGGGCGAAGCACTGATCTCAACGGTGCTGTTTGACAATGTGAGCGAAGTCCTGCACGACCGTGTAAATGTAAAGGATATCCGACCGATGACTGACCGTGACTACACGGTTCGCGGATGCACAGCACTCTTAGATGCCATCGGCGGTGCGATTCATCACATTGGAAATGTTCATAAGTACGCAAGGCCGGAGGACGTGCCGGAACATACCATGTTCGTAATCACTACGGACGGAATGGAAAATGCCAGCCGCCGGTACAACAGCGAAAAAGTGAAGCAGATGATCGAGCGGCAGAAAGCGAAATACGGTTGGGAGTTTTTGTTCCTTGGTGCCAATATTGACGCAGTAGAGACTGCAAGCCAGTTCGGAATCGGTGCAGATCGTGCAGTCAACTATCAGTGCGACAGTGAAGGAACCGCGTTGAATTATGAAGTGGTCAGCGAAGCAATCAGCTCTGTCCGGTGCAGTGCTCCGCTGAGTGCAGATTGGAAAAAGCGTATAGACGAGGACTACAAAAAGCGTGGAGGTTGCAAGCACAAGTAAATATTTTTTGAAGCCGGGGTGATGATTCACTCCGGTTTTTTCTTGTGCGCCGAGCATGGTACTAATCATATTGGTGCAAGTCCAGTCACGGGTATTTACCGCCAAGTGTAGCGAACCACAAGTCGGTATCAGTAATGGTATGGATGGAGGAAGTGGTATAGCAAAATCCTTGAGCCTACGTACAGAAACTTGATAAGGCGATTAGGTGGGTAAGGTTGCAAGGCAAACCGAAGCCCTAATGGTAAACGTATACCGAAGTTGTAAATCAAGAGGTTGTGGGATGAAAGATTAGTGTCTTACCTCGGGAGACCCTACTCACATACTGAAAGGTATGGTCGGAAAAGGTTTGGAGAGGGAGTCAGATGATGTCATAGTAGGCAAAAGCCGAAGGACTGAAACGATTTATAGTACAACTTATATGCCGAAGCCAGTACGGAGAGTATACATTCCGAAAGACAATGGAAAACAACGTCCGTTGGGAATCCCTACAGCATGGGATAGAACTATCCAACAGGCAATTGCTCAGCCAATATCTGATATTTATGAAGAAATATTTAGTGAAGACAGCTATGGATTCAGACCAGGAAGAAGCTGTCATGATGCAATCAGACAGGCCCTCTGCTATCTGAACAGTGGCTATGAATGGGTAGTAGATATTGATATTGAACAGTTTTTCGACAGGGTAAATCACGATAAGTTAATTCAGATACTAAGAGAGCAAGTAAACGATAGTACCACATTAAATCTGATTCGGAAATATCTGAAAGCAGGAGTAATGGAAAAAGGACTGGAAAAAGCGACTATCACGGGTGCACCTCAGGGTGGCCCACTTTCGGTTGTTGATTAAGCAGATGTCAATGTCCTCGGGGTACTCTTCATCCGCTATTCGTGAGCGTATTTATTTTGGGGATGATATGTCTGGCGTGTTGCTCTATACCGGAAGTGCCGATAAAGAAGGCTCACTTGGTGGACTTGTAGAATTAGGAAATATTGATCAGCTTATTGTTTTGATGAAAGACGCTTTCCAGGAAGCACTGGTTTGCACAAATGATCCGGAATGCCTTAACAATGTGCCTGCTGGTAATAATTCAAATGGCGCGGCGTGCCATTCCTGCTGTATGATCTCAGAAACAGCTTGCGAGAATGGAAATCGCATGTTGGATCGCGGACTAATTGTGCCTATTGACGGAAGAGAAAATCAGTCTTATTTTAAAACTTTGGTGGAAGAACTATGTCAACTGGAAGTATAAGCTTAGATATTTTGTTAAACAAAATTCTCACAGATGCTATATCTGGTGGAAATGAGTCTATTAGAGCCATTCAAAAGAGATATCCATCTCTTTCTGAAAAAGAAGCTCATGAAATTCTTGCTATGGTTTCAGCGACTGCCCAAAGTAACGATGATAGCGCTGAATTAGTTGTTACAGCGCCACCTTCTTTTGCGTTGAAAACAAAACCGACAAAGGTTACCGTAAGAGAAATGCTTATGGGAGCTAGGAAGAGCATTCTAATTACTGGGTACTCCCTCTCGGATTATTTTGCCGAGTTAGTCGATTGTGTAATTCAAAAGAGCCAAGAAGGCGTTCTCGTGAAATTTTTTGTGAATGACATTGAGAGTCAGAAGGCCTTTGACCGTTTATGCTGCTATAAGGGAAAATTTCTGCGAATTTATAACTATCCAAAACAGGAAGATAAAATGTCTGCTCTTCATGCAAAGGTAATTTCTGTTGATCAAACGGATACGCTGATTACATCTGCAAACCTTTCATATCATGGACAGGAAGGAAATATCGAGCTGGGGGCACGGATTCATTCGAAAGAATTGGCTAAACAAGTAGAGGATATATTTACTTCACTGGTATTCAAAAGGATATTTGTTGAACTGTAAGCTTTATGGAGGTGTGCCAATGAATTTAAGCTTGAAACATAAGTTAATGCTGCAATCATTGAGTCCATTGGCTTTTTTGACTATTGTACGCAATTTCAAATTTACCCCCGTCAGCGAACTTGCTGAAAATCAGTCATATTGGGGAGAATTTGTTCGCCTTAATAATGTGCTGATTGTTGTGTTTTTGTTATGTGCTACATGGATTTTAGCAGCAATCATATCTTTTATTTCTTTTACAGCCTTTAGATGGACTGATAAGAAACAAGGGTATCAGCTTTCTTCCTTCGTAGAAAAAGAGGACGCAAGTTTGAATTTCTTTATGACAATGATTATCCCGCTTTTGATTGATGATGTAGGAACGATTCAAGGAGCGGTAACATTCCTTATCATTGTGGTTATGATGTGTGCGCTGCTAAGCAAAACACATTTGTACTATGCGAATCCTGTATTGGCAATTTTAGGATACCGAGTCTATGAGATTACTTTTAAGAGCAATCCTGACTTTAATAATGAAATTTGTTTGGCTGTAGTTAAAGGCAGGTTTTTAAAAAATCCTAGTACAGTAGAATATAAAGTGATTAATGATACAGTCCTCTACATGAAGGAGATGAACAAATGACCAAGGAAGAAATTCAGGCATCGATTAAGTCGATAATGTTTTCTGGTTCAGTTTGCGGTATTGAGATATATGCCTGCCTACGCGATGAAAGTGGATACCAAACCAAAAAAATCAGAGCAACAGATAAGTTGCTTTCTAGCACAAAAGATAAGGTGGCAGGTTTTATCAATTGTACCTATCTTGCAGATGATGCCGAATTTGATACATCAGAAAATATTGCAGACAATAAGAAAGAATTTTATGAGATTAGTCTGATAGAGAACTATAGACCCTTTATTTTTCTTGATGATGCTGAAAAGCGTACGGAGTACTACTCGGAAAGCGATAGAAATAAACTGTCTGGATTTCTTTTTAGAATCAATTTGAATGACAAGTACTTTTGGGTTTATCAACATATATACTCTGTATCAAGAATTGATCGAAGTAAAAATGTTATAGCCCTATTTGTTGGTGATACATACGATGAAATTGATAGCGATATTGTGCAGATAGATTCACGAGCAGATGTAATTATCTTTTCTTCAAGTGTTGTTACGGCAAAAATGGATCTTATGCAGAGATTTTTTGGATTTGAGCAATACATACGAGCGGGGGCACAGAAGACGATTGAGATTATTCGCGATCTGGATATTGTAGATAGCCTTGAAAAGTTTGTTGCGTTTGAAAATAAAAGTAAGTTGACAAATGCAAAGAAGTTATTAAAGGCAAAAAATTCGCCTGTTTTGCAGATGAAAAAGAACGATTTGTTAGAGAATCTGAAAAAGCATTCTCGCTACAAAACTATGTTCAAGTTTGAAGAAGATCATATTGTGATTTCTTCACAAAAAGAGGCAGCGGCATTTATTAAAATGTTGAATGATGATATTGTTCGGTCTGAACTCACTGGAAAAGAATATGACAGCTCCAGCAAAATGCTTTTGGGCCCAGTGGGAGCAAGTCACTGACTGACCAATGATAGGAAAATATAGATGAGTGATAGAAGAAAAAAAGGATTCTATGTCACAGGTACTGTCAGATATAAAGCCCCATATGACGAAAAAGTTCATGACGGCTCATTGTATTAATGAGCAAGATATTCAGTCTATCAGTCCAATCTTCCTGCCCAGATATAAGAATGTGTAGCTCATGCAGGGATTGACCAACAACAAGCTGGATTTCAGAATTCAGGTAAAAGGTGTGTTCGGGACAGAAAGAAACTAACGAAGGCTAAGTGGAAAGAAACACAGCTCTGGATTTTTTCTTCACCGTCATGAGGCTCTTTTTCGGAGCTGTCTACGATTGCGAAGAAAATCTAAAAGGCATTCGCTTTTGGACGAGTTGGAAATGAGATGGGAAGATGAACAAAAGCTAAACGGCCTGAGTTCTGTGCATAGCATGGGATTCAGACAGTTTATTTTTTACCTAGCTCATAAAGTTGATTTCATTGCCGAGATATTCCTTTGTACAATGATTTTATTTGGAAATGTAGGTGCTCAACCTGCCGCTTCCTTTTTGCTCAAGTTTGCCAGCTTTGCAAAGTTCCTTAAGCAACCGGAAAGCCTTTGTTGTTTCTGCACCAATCAAATCTTCAACTTCTTTTCTTGTAACACTGCCGTTTTCCAGTGTATATTGAAGAATGAGTAATTTCTGTTCATTCAGTGAAATATCTTTGTCCGCTTTATCAGATATCCGGACATTCGTTTCCGGCTGCTCATTCCTGTTGGGAAGTGTTACGCGGAAAACACCTTTTGCCGTTTCAAACTCTGGCGGGGATGGTCAATTCTTATATGCACATTCAATTTTTTCGATTTCTGTGCCATAACTTTCAATCAATCTCATCCTGGAGAAGACAGCCGCAAGGTTCGGATTTCTCGATTATGAAACACCCAGGAAAATGGATTCCAGTTCCAGACCGGATACAAGACCTCCAAGAGAGACAAATTCGATTCTATCCTCATAGACATTAACCAGATTGCTTCCGCTGAAAGAGTAATCACGGTGAACAATGCTGTTCAGTAAAGATTCTCTGATTGCATCCTCTGGATAATCTCTTCTGTCAGTTCGATCCAGATTTGAAAAGGTTGCCTTTCCTTTCTTTTTCTTTCTTTCTCATTATAAACAAGAAAGAAAGTATACGGTAAATAGTTAGTACCGTGCTTTTCACCTAAAACCATGAGATAATCCCTTTGTAAAACTAAAAGTTTTTTAAAGGAGGATCTTATGGATAAGATCACACGTCAGGTCCGCATTGAACATTGGACCCAGATCATGAATGAATGTTTGAACAGCGGTATGAATAAAACTGAATGGTGCCGGGCTAATGGGATCTCAGACAAACAATTCTTTTACTGGCAAAGGATTCTCAGAAAAGAAGCTTTTGCTGCTTCGACATCAAAGGACCTTTCGGTTATCACAGACCCGGCAGATGAAACCAGCCCACAAAAGATTTCGTTCGCAGAGATCAGCATTCCAATAAAACAGGAGTCTGTCAGAAATGGATTCCATCCGGATATCATCCTCCGAAAAGGACCGGTCTCTGTAGAGATATCCAATTCCGTTTCAGCAGAACTCCTGTCACGTATCGGAGATATCTTTCATGCTGAATGATGCTTCCGGGTTCCGCAGGATCTATCTCGCTACCGGCTACACAGATCTGAGACGTGGTATGGAGGGGCTTGCATCCATTATCAAGTTCAATTTTCAGCTGGATCCGTATCAAAAAGATATTCTGTTCCTGTTCTGCGGAAGACGTACTGACCGCATCAAAGGGCTGGTCTGGGAAGGCGACGGCTTCCTGCTTCTATACAAAAAACTGGAGTTGGGTGCATTCAACTGGCCCCGCACAAAAGAAGAAGCATTGGAGATCACCCCAGAGCAGTACCAATATCTCATGCAGGGACTGGAAATTGTTGCACGCCATCCGATCCAGGAAGTCAGACCGGATAAGATCTTATAAGATCCTGTGCAAAACAGAGAAAATAAAAAAACATCTTCCAATCATCATAAGTCCCGAAAAAGAGTTATCCACTTTTCATAATTCCGCTGCCTTCATTTATTCAGGAGTACTTTCAGGCCCCTTTGCAGGGCTTGTGGATAAGTACTCTGAAAAGCCCGAAAAACTAATAGTTTTTTGAGTTTTTCATAGTATTCATCTATTAGTAAAAATGACGAATACCCTGTCTGCCTGATTCGCTTTTTCTTTATCTTTGCGTTACAATAGGAACATCAGGTAAAGGAGAACGGCATCCATGGCAAAAGTATATACAGAAGAAGAACTGAATAATTTCAGCAGGGAAACACTTATGGCAGTCATCCTGTCCATGCAGGATCAGATTCACCAGCTGAATACAAACATGGAGCGCCTGATCGAGCAGATCGCTGACGCAAACAATAAGCGTTACGGCCGTTCTTCCGAAAAACTGGAAACGATCTCCGGACAGCTGGAACTGGAGCTTATATTTAATGAGGCTGAAGCACTTACGGAAACACTGTATGTAGTTGAGCCTGTTGAGGAAGATGTGATACAGCCGCGTCGTAAAAATAAAGGAAAACGGGAGGCAGCTCTAAAAGATCTTCCGATTGAAGTGATCGTCCATACCCTGTCAGAAGAAAAACTCCAGGATGTCTTTGGCACAGATGGATGGAAACAGCTTCCAGACGAGATATATAAAAGGGTACGTGTGCAGCCGGCAGTCTATACTGTTGAAGAACATCATGTGGCAGTCTACGCTGGTAAGGACAACCAGACAATCATAAAAGCGGACCGTCCGAAGAATCTGCTCCGTAACAGCCTGCTCACTCCGTCACTTGCGGCAAGCATCATGAATGCCAAGTACGTAAACGGGCTTCCTCTTTACAGGATCAGCCAGGAATTCCTGCGGAATGACATCCATATCTCCAGACAGGTCATGGTAAACTGGATGATCCAGTGTGCGGACAGGTATCTGGGAATCCTTTATGACCGGCTCCATAAGGAGATGTATCAGTTTCATGTACTTCAGGCTGATGAGACTCCAGTCATGGTCACTAAGGATGGACGGCCGGTAAACAGTAAAAGTTACATGTGGATCTATCGGACCGGAAAGAGTTATGCGGATACTCCGATCATCCTGTATGAATACCAGCGAACCCGAAAAGCGGACCATCCGGAAGAATTCCTGAAGGATTTTAAAGGGATCGTAGTATGCGACGGTTACTCTGCATACAGGAAGCTGGACAGGGAAAATCCAGACATCGTCTTTGCCGGCTGCTGGTCACATGCAAGGCGCAGGTTTGCGGAGGCATTGAAAGCCCTGCCGAAAGCAGCACAGAAAAATGCGAAAGAGACTGTAGCTTACGAAGCAGTCAGCTGGATCGCAGCAATCTATCATCTGGACAACCAGATGGAGGGACAGCCTGCAAAAGTCAGAAAGATGTACCGTCAGGCCAATATCAGACCTCTTGTAGAGGCCTTCTTTGCATGGGCAAAAGAGATCCAGATTAAAAATCAGCTTTCCAGAGGAAAGACTCTGGATGGGATCAACTACTGTATCAATCAGGAAGTTTCTCTGAAAGCCTTTCTGGAAGACGGTGATATTCCTATGGATAACAATGCGACAGAAAGTGCTCTGCGTAGCTTTTGTCTCCATAAGCATACATGGAAGCTGATCGACAGTCTGGATGGCGCAAATGCCAGTGCTATTATCTACAGCATCACAGAAACGGCAAAAGCTAACAATCTGAATCCTTTTCGGTATCTTGAACATGTCCTGACTGTATTGAAGGACCACCAGGATGACAGGGAATATAGTTTTATAAATGATATCCTGCCATGGTCTGAAAAACTTCCAGCAATATGCCGGAGCAAAACAAAAGCAACTAATATTTAAAACCTTGCCGCCGGAAACGGCGGCTTAAAGTTAGAGCAGTACGGATAGTTTACCGTATACGAAAGAAAGGTCAAGGGGTGTAGAAACAAGCATTTTGTCGACCTGCAACAATTACAAGCCTCGTTGGAAAAGCAATGGGGTGTTTTTTAACCGGTTTTTTGGTGGATTCGTTTTGAGAGCAACTTTGAAATCAAATTTTGTTGCTTCGGCAATGAGCTGTTCTATCATAGAAATCTCTCTGTTGAGGTTGTAGAAGGTCTTTTGAATGAGGAAAATACAGGTTTATAGCGTTAGTGTAAACCACTCTTCTGAAGGTTAGCGATGACTTGTAACTAAAATAGCGACAAAATAAATTAAAAACTAAGATCAGTCTCTAAATAATTGATATTCTATGTGAAAGAGCGTATAATATAAGTACAAGAACAGGAGGCGATTATATGCTGGATGTAAATATGATAATTGCAAACAACATTCAGGCTGAACTGAAAAAAGAAAACAAAAAGCAGGTTGATCTGGCAGAAGGAATTGGAGTCTCCAAACAGACAATGAGCAAAATTATGAATGGTGCAAGAGCAATCAATGCGATTGAACTTCATAAGATTTCTGAATATCTGCATGTGTCGATGGATTCTCTGATGAAGATGCCAGAAAAGCCGATGGATACGAATGTGATTCATGCGTTTATGGGGCGTGTTAAAACAGAAGAAGCAAGAAAGGGAATCCGGCTTGCGGATGAACTGTCCGACATGATTCTGTTCCACACTAGGGCATGCGAGAATGGCAAAAAGATGGAGCAGCTCTGGGAGGATAAGTGATGAACAATGTTCTGAAAGATAGCCTTTTTGTAAGCCAAAACAGGAAATTTGATGAAATTCAATCTGTTGTCAGGCAGTTTTCGGCAGAGTATGTCGGTAATTCTATTATCAAAGATAATATTTTTGCTGTTATACAGAACTATGCAAGAAAGAAAGAAATTGCACTGGAACTGCTTCGTTTTCCAATTCATGATGATGAATTATGGGCATTGACTTTTTTGAAGCAGGATACGATTTTTGTGTGCGTAAATACGGCACTTCCACTATGTAAGCAGTTTTTCGCTGCGTCGCATGAATTGTACCATATCTACTGTTATGTAGAAAATGCAGACCAGAGCTATATAAAAAATGGTTCTATGCTGGATTCGGCAACAGGTGATGAAACAGGAAGAACACAGGAGGACTTGGAAGCTAATGCCTTCGCAGGTCTGCTTTTGATGCCGGATCAACTTCTCCATGAGCAAATTCTACTGTATGGAATTGATAAAGATTTGGTTTCGGTAGATTCCGTTTTGATACTTATGGATATGTTTGCTATGCCCTACAAGGCAGTTGTACTGCGCTTGTTTGAAAGTGGAAACATATCCCACCAGCAGGCTGAAAAGCTGCTGGAGATAAGTTCTGCGAATGTAATGAAAAGGGCATCACTGATAGGTAAGGCAAAGCGCTGGCAGCTTGATGGCAGGGGAACAGAATCTTTTGGCACACTCCTTGAGAAAGTTGAGTATAACAGACAGCATGAGTATCTGACAGAATCCAGAGAAAATGACGATGTGGCTTACATTACTCAACTGAAAAAAGAGTACGGTTTGGATTGAGGGGTGTCAAAGCGAAGTGAAAAAATATGCACTGCTAGATACCGATTTCATTTCCAAAACGCACTCTGTTCAAGATGGCGGCGATAATCATTTGATTGACCGGGTCATGGAATTGCCGGAATATGTGTTCTTTTGTCATGCGCAAATCGTAACAGAACTTAATCGGTATAATGCTGATGCGCCAATCTGGTTGAGCGAAAAGATTGGCGCGCAAAAGATAAAAAGCTACACGGATCAAGAAATTCTTGAAAGCCTGTCACATGTACGAGGGCCGCTGGCGTGTGCGACTTATACACAGATGTTAAAATTGGCCTGTGATGTTTTTTCTAAAGATTACTTTTCGGAACATTATCGAGCATTGGAAGATGCTGATTACACGGCGATATCGAGAGAGGATTATTTGAAAGAGCTTGAACGACTCGATATCGAAGTGGGCAAGAAAAATAATCTTGGAGAAATCAAGTCTTTTGTGCTGTTGCAGGTCTTGTCGGTGATGCTTGGGGAGCAGATTTATGTGTTCTGCTCCGATGACCGAAATGCTCGGAATGGCGCTACAAATTTTGAAGATGTTCGATGTATTAGTCTGGTATCGGTATTCTCGCGTTTGAAGGAGGAAGCAAACTGGACGTTTGAAGATGCTGAGCCGTATATTGAATCGCTCATTGCATTTTATCAAGATCATCACCAAACTACTTTCCGAGTAATGGAAGCGTCTGAGGTTAGAAGATTGCAACGGATACCATGCAGACAGGTGTTGCAGGAAATCTTTAACGGAAAATTTATTGAATTGAAAAATGGTATGTTGCGGTACAAGCGGTAAGTGAAAACAGGTTAAAGAATACCAACAATCACATGTCTAGTTGGGAAACCAGCGGAGAAAGTTATTGCAATGATAGAAGCAAAGAGTTCAGTAAAAACAGAAACATCTTAAAAAGTATACAGAGTATATTGCGAAGAAAAATCGCATATGATATAATGCTCGCAGGCAAAAAAAGAATTAAAGTATTTATAACGAAAAAAGCAAAAGCCCTCGAAGTTGCAGCTTCCAGGGCTTTCTTCTTATTTCATTTTTTATTACAGTGGACAAGGAATCATCAGGTCAGCGCTGCGCTGTTTGCAGTATAGAAGATAATTGTTGATTTTATTACGCAACAGGAATATTCAGTTAGGCTTACGCACAACAGAAAATTCTCATTCAATGCAGAAAGGGGCGGTTTTATGAAGCAGGATACACTGGAGGGTAGAGCAAAAACGAAAAACGGTGTCATTCGATTATGCTTTTCGGTGCTTTGTATTTTGTTGGAAGCAGCTTTTATCATTATCGTGATCACAAGGCTGAATGAATATGCGGAGATCGTTAATCTGCTGACTAGAGTCTTTGCAGGAATTCTGGTTCTGGCACTATATGCATCCGATCAGACCTCTTCCATGAAAATGCCGTGGATCATTCTGATACTTGTGTTTCCGATCATGGGTGTAGCACTGTATCTTCTGATTGGATTAAATGGCGGAACCCGTAAAATGCGAGAACGATATGCGGATATCGACAGAAAGCTTCTGCCGCTTCTGCCGGACAATCGGGAAAAACTGGAAAATATCAAAAACAAAATCCCCAAAGCAGGAAATATCAGTGAGTATATTTGGAAAAATGCAGGTTATCCCGTATACCAGAACACGGATATTGTTTATTATGATGAGGCGGTAAAGGGATTAGAAGCACAGTTATCAGCACTGTCAAAGGCTGAAAAGTTTATTTTTATGGAATACCATGCGATAGAGGATGCAGAGGCCTGGAAAAAGATCCAGAAAGTGCTGGAGGAGCGTGTACAGGCAGGCGTGGAAGTGCGAGTATTTTATGATGATATGGGCTCTATTGGCTTTATTAATACGGATTTTGTAAAAAAGATGGAGCGGGTCGGAATCCACTGCCGGGTATTTAATCCGTTTATGCCGGGTCTGAATGTATTTCTGAACAACCGTGATCATCGAAAAATAACCGTGATCGATGGAAAAGCAGCTTTCACAGGCGGCTATAATCTGGCAAATGAATATTTTAATTACACCAATCCCTACGGACAATGGAAGGATACCGGGATCCGTCTTGAAGGCGATGCAGTTCAGTCGCTTACAGCAACATTCCTTGAAATGTGGAATGCAGCCAATGACAGGAATAATAATGAGGATTTCAGCAAATATTTTATAAGATCAGAATATAAGGCAGCTCAGAACGGATTTGTACAGCCTTATGCAGATAGTCCAATGGATGGTGAACAGGTAGGAGAGGAAGTTTATATCAGCATGGTCAACAAAGCTGAAAAATACTGCTGGTTTATAACGCCATATCTGATCATTACGGATGAAATGACACATGCGCTGTGTCTTGCTGCAAAGAGGGGAGTTGATGTCAGGATCATTACACCGGGAATCCCGGATAAAAAAATGATTTACAGTGTTACACGTTCCTTTTATCATGGACTGGTTAAAAATGGAGTGCGGATCTATGAGTGGACACCTGGCTTCTGTCACGCCAAGATGAGCGTGGCAGATGACTGTATGGCAACCTGCGGAACCATAAATCTGGATTACAGAAGCCTTTATCATCATTTTGAAAACGGATGCTTTATGGCAGACAGTCCGGCTGTGTTATCCATAAGAAATGACCTGGAAAAAACAATGAAGGAATGTCGGGAAGTAACAGAACAATACCGGACAGGACGCAGTGCATATCTTCGTCTGGGACAGCTTTTCATGAGATTGTTTGCAGGATTATTGTAAGGAAGAGGTGTAAATCTATGTGTACAGCAGCAACGTATCAGACAAAGGATTTTTATATGGGAAGAACTCTTGACTATGAGTTTTCCTATGGGGAAGAGGTGACCATAACCCCAAGAAATTATGAGTTCGATTTCCGATATGCAGGAAAAGTAAAAACACATTATGCTCTCATAGGAATGGCGTTTGTAGCAGGAGATTATCCGCTTTATTATGATGCGGCTAATGAAAAGGGACTGGGTATGGCAGGACTTAACTTTGTGGGGAATGCGGCATATGCAGAGGAAGTGGCAGAGACAGATAAGGATCTTGTCCAGGTGGCGCAATATGAATTTATTCCATGGATCCTTACCCAGTGTGCTTCGGTGGCTGAAGCAAGGAGGATGCTTTCCAATATGGAGCTTATGGGAACACCCTTCAGTGAACAGCTTCCAACGGCACAGCTTCACTGGATGATCGCAGACAAGGAGGAATGCATCGTTGTAGAATCCATGAAAGACGGAATGCACATCTATGACGATCCTGTTGGCGTACTTACAAATAATCCTCCATTCCCCGGTCAGATGTTTGCACTTAACAATTATGCGGGTGTATCCAGAAAGCAGCCGGAAAGTACATTTGCAGGAGTGCTGGAGCTGGATCCATACAGCAGAGGAATGGGCGGAATGGGAATTCCGGGAGATCTTTCAAGCCAGTCAAGATTTGTAAAGGTTGCATTTACAAAATTAAACGCAATATCCGGAGATGGGGAAAACGAAAGTGTCAGCCAGTTTTTCCATATTTTAGGCTCTGTTGATCAGCAGCGGGGATGCTGTGAGGTATCAGAGGACGCATATGAGATCACGATCTATACTTCATGCTGCAACACGACAAAGGGAATCTATTATTATACCACATATGATAATCACCAGATAACCGCAGTAGATATGTATGCGGAAAACCTTGATTCAGACAAGCTGATCCGTTATCCGATCATATTAAACGGTGAGATCCGATGGCATAATAAATAAGAACAAGATTTTTACAGAAGATAATGGGTAGGAAGATGGAAAATTATTCAATAGTATTCAGCAGCTTAACCGGTAATACAAAAAAGCTGCCAGTCAGCCGATCGTAGTGTATACAGAGATTTGACTTTACAGCAGAGAAAAATATCAAGTATAATATTATAGCATTATTAAAAATCCCTTCCGGGAAAACAGAAAAACCACAATGATAAAGGAATATAACAAATGAGTATTTTAAATGTAGAACACCTGACCCACGGGTTTGGAGACAGAGCGATTTTCGAAGATGTATCTTTCCGGCTTCTTAAGGGAGAACACATCGGACTTGTAGGCGCTAATGGCGAAGGAAAGTCCACATTTATGAGTATCGTGACCGGAAAACTGATGCCGGATGAGGGCAAGGTAGAGTGGGCAAAAAATGTCCACGCAGGCTATCTGGATCAGCATGCAGTTCTGGAAAAGGGGATGACCATCGGCCAGGTGCTGAAATCCGCTTTTGATCCTCTTCTCAAAAAAGAAGAACGGATGAACGAGATCTGCGACAAGCTGGGAACTGCAGATCCTGACGAGATGGATGGTCTGATGGAAGAGCTTGGAACGATCCAGGACGAACTGACACTTCACGATTTTTATGCGATCGATGCCAAAGTGGAGGAGGTTGCCAGAGCTCTGGGCCTTCTGGATCTTGGGCTTGACCGTGATGTTACGGATCTAAGCGGCGGACAGCGAACCAAGGTACTTCTTGCGAAGCTTCTTCTTGAGAAGCCTGACATCCTGCTTCTGGATGAGCCTACCAACTATCTGGATGAGGAGCATATTGCATGGCTGAAAAGATATCTTCTGGATTATGAGAATGCCTTTATCCTTATCTCCCACGATATTCCCTTCCTGAATTCTGTAGTTAACATTATCTATCATATGGAAAATCAGGAACTGAACCGTTATGTAGGAGATTACGATCATTTCCAGGAGGTCTATGCGGTCAAGAAGGCACAACTGGAGGCTGCTTACCGCAAACAGCAGCAGGAGATCAGTGAGCTGAAGGATTTCGTAGCAAGGAATAAGGCCCGTGTTTCCACAAGAAACATGGCTATGTCCCGCCAGAAAAAGCTGGACAAGATGGATGTGATCGAGCTGGCAGCAGAGAAGCCGAAGCCGGAGTTCAAATTCCGTTATGGCCGAACACCAGGAAAGATGCTTTTTGAGACACATGACCTTGTGATCGGTTATGATGAGCCGCTTTCCAAGCCACTGAATTTTACTATGGAGCGAGGACAGAAGATCGCACTGGTGGGAACCAATGGAATAGGAAAAACAACACTTCTTCGAAGTCTTCTCGGACTGATCAAGCCTCTTTCCGGAAGTGTGGAGCAGGGCGAGAACCTTGAGATTGGATATTTTGAGCAGGAAGTTAAAGGTGAGAATCGAACTACCTGTATCGAAGAGCTCTGGCAGGAATTTCCGTCATTTTCCCAGTATGAAGTGCGTTCCGCGCTGGCGAAATGCGGGTTGACGACCAAGCATATTGAGAGCCAGGTACGAGTTTTAAGCGGTGGTGAGCAGGCAAAAGTGCGTCTTTGCAAGCTGGTGAACCGTGACACCAATATTCTTCTTCTGGACGAGCCTACCAATCATCTGGATGTAGATGCAAAAGACGAGCTGAAAAAAGCTCTCCGGGAATACCGCGGAAGTATCCTTCTCATCTGCCATGAACCGGAATTTTACCAGGATGTGGTAAATGAAGTCTGGGATATGAGCAAGTGGACAACCAAGATATTCTGATAATGGATATAGATATATGGCAGAAAAGACCGATATAATTCGAAAAGTACAATAAATGGGACATAAAAGATGACAGCATAAGGGCAGCAGAGTCTGCCAGACAGAATACAGAGGACAAATAAATGAAAGAAACACAATTGAAAAAATTCAGTATTGTTATGGAGGGCGGCGGTATGCGAGGCTTGTATACAGCCGGTGTGATCGATGTTCTGATGGAAAATGAGATTTACGCAGACAGTGCGGTGGGCGTATCGGCTGGAGCTGTTTTTGGATGCAATTATAAGTCCAGGCAGATCGGAAGAGTTCTTCGCTATAACAAAAAGTACTGCAAGGATAAAAGACTTGCAAGCATCCGGAACTGGATCACCACAGGAGATGTATACAGCCGGGAATTCGGATATTATGAACTGCCCTGGAAGCTGGATATTTTTGACCGTCAGACCTACGCAGAAAATCCCATGAAATTTACAGTGGTGTGTACGGACCTGGATACAGGAAAACCGGTGTATCATGAATGTCCCAACGGAGATGTGGAGGATATTGAATGGATGCGTGCGTCTGCATCGATCCCGATAGCCTCCCGACCGGTGAAGCTTGGGGGAAAGAGACTTCTGGACGGTGGTGTGTCTGATCCGATCCCGGTTAAGTGGATGCTTTCCCGGGGATACGAAAAAAACGTAGTGGTGCTTACCAGAGATGTGAAGTACCGAAAAAAAGCAAACCCGAAGATGCAGCTTTTTCTGAAAGCAGTATTACATAAATATCCGGCTTTTCTGAAGGATCTGGAGGAACGGCATATCCATTATAATGAAACACTGGAGGAACTGTCTGCTCTGGAAAAAGAGGGTCGCGTTCATATCATCCGTCCGAGCAGTCCCATCCAGGCGGCGATGATCGAGCGTGATGAGAGCAATCTGGAGCGGATCTACCAGACAGGAAGAGCAGATATGAAAAAGGATCTGGAGAAGCTGAAAGCCTACCTGGATTCCTGAATCACAGACCGAAACAAAATTCGACTTATACCCCTTTCTATGTTATGATAGTGGATATCATTACAACAGAAAGGGGTATTTTCAATGGGAGAAAAACCTCAGAATATAAAACACAGACATATAAGCCTGGGCGTGCTTGCCCATGTGGATGCAGGAAAGACGACATTATCGGAAGGCCTGCTTTTTAAATGCGGAAGGATCCGGAAAATCGGAAGAGTCGATCACAAGGATGCGTATCTGGATACTTATGAGCTTGAGAGGGAGAGAGGAATCACCATTTTTTCAAAGCAGGCAGTTTTTTCCATGGGGGATATGGAGGTGACACTTCTGGATACGCCGGGGCATGTGGATTTTTCTGCTGAGATGGAGCGTACCCTGCAGGTGCTGGATTATGCGATCCTGGTGATCAACGGAGCAGATGGTGTGCAAGGGCATACACAGACATTGTGGAGACTGCTGACACAGTATAAGATCCCAACATTTCTTTTCGTAAATAAAATGGACCAGGAAGGAACAGACAGGGAAAGACTTCTTGAGGAGCTGAAGAAGAAATTAAGCGGATGCTGTGTGGATTTTAGTGGAGAACTGGAATGCTCCGGTGCAGAAGCAGCAGGGAAAAAGGAGAATCCTGTGGATAACTCCGGGAAATCTCCGTCAGCTGAAGGAATGCAGCTGAAAGACAACGCCAGTGAAGCAGAAAAAGAGAATATATCCGGAACGCAGGGCGCTTCTGATAAAATAAATGGAACTGATGATTTTCTGGAAAATATTGCCATGTGTGAGGAGAACCTTCTGGAAAGCTTCCTGGAAACAGGAACGATCGCAAAAAAGGACGTGGCAGAGCTGATCCTGGAGCGAAAGCTTTTTCCCTGCTTCTTTGGATCTGCCCTGAAGATGGAAGGCGTAGATGCTTTTATCCATGGAATGGAGACCTACATGGCAGTACCGTCCTATCCCGCAGAATTCGGAGCCAGGATCTTTAAGATCGCCAGAGATGAGCAGGGAAACCGTCTCACTTATATGAAGATCACCGGCGGCAGCCTGAAGGTTAAGGAGACGCTGACCAATGCAGGAAGAAATGGTATTCCGGCAGAGGAGATCTGGGAGGAAAAGGCAGATCAGATCCGTATCTATTCCGGTGCAAAATTTGAAATGCTCAAAGAGGCAGAGGCAGGAACCGTCTGTGCAGTTACAGGTCTTACCGAAACATATCCGGGAGAGGGACTTGGCATTGAGGCGGATTCTGCCATGCCGGTGCTGGAACCGGTACTGAATTATCAGATCATCCTTCCGGAGGGCTGTGACGCTCACAGGATGCTGAAAAGCCTGAAGGAGCTGGAGGAGGAAGAACCGCAGCTTCATATCATGTGGGATGAGCAGCTGGGAGAGATCCACGCCATGCTGATGGGCGAGGTACAGATCGAGATCCTGAAGCATCTGATCTGGGAGCGCTTTCATGTGGCAGTAGAATTTGGGACCGGTAATATCGTATACAAAGAAACCATTGCCGCACCGGTGGAAGGCGTGGGACATTTTGAACCGCTTCGTCATTATGCGGAGGTGCATCTTCTTCTGGAACCGGGAGAGAGAGGAAGCGGACTGCAGTTTTTTACTGCGGCAAATGAAGATCAGCTGGATCGGAACTGGCAGCGGCTGATCCTGACACATCTGGAAGAAAAAGAGCATCTGGGAGTCCTTACCGGATCACCCATCACCGATATGCAGATCACACTTCTCACCGGGCGGGCACATCAGAAGCATACGGAAGGTGGAGATTTCCGGCAGGCGACCTACCGTGCTGTGCGCCAGGGCCTCAAGAAAGCGGAGACAGTTCTTCTGGAACCCTATTACAGCTTCCGACTTGAGGTTCCGGCAGAAAATGTAGGACGTGCCATGACGGATATCCAGAGGATGCAGGGAACCTTTCAGGGGCCGGAAACCCAGGGAGAGCTGTCGGTGATCACAGGAAGTGCGCCGGTGGCAAAAATGAGGGATTATCAGAGCCAGGTAGTTTCCTACACAAGAGGCAGAGGTCATCTGACCTGTACTCTGAATGGCTATGAACCCTGTCAGGATCAGGAGCAGATCGCAGAGGAGATCGGCTATGATTCCGAGAGAGATCTTGAGAATCCTACAGGCTCTGTATTCTGTGCCCATGGAGCAGGCTTCGTGGTTCCCTGGTATGAGGTAGAAGAATATATGCATCTGGAAGGAGCTCAGCTTCCGGACAGTAAGGATGCCTATGAGGATTCCGGCAACAGCTCTGCAGGAGTGCGTTCAGTTCAGGGAACAGCCAATGTCGGCCGTGGAAAATATACCTCCATGTATGGAAACTATGAAGAGGAAAAAGAACTGAAGGCAATCTTTGAGAAAACCTTTGGTCCGGTGAGCTCAAAGAAATACAGCAGTAACAGCCGAAGCTTCGGAAATCCGGAAAGCGGAAGCAGCTTTTCCGGGAAGGGAGGCAAAGATGCAGCAGATTCCGGCCTTCCGGCAAAAACCGGTCACGGCGCCTGGAGAAACAGCAGTCCGGCCATCCACAGAGAGGACTATCTGCTGGTGGACGGCTGCAATATCATATTTGCCTGGGAGGATTTAAGAGATCTGGCACAGGCAGACTTTCATGCGGCACAGTCCAGGTTAATGGATATATTAAGTGATTATCAGGGGATCAAGGGCTGCATCCTGATCCTGGTATTTGATGCCTACCGTGTGGAGGGCCATCCGGAGGAAACATTCCAGTATCATAACATTCATGTTGTCTATACAAAAGAAGCGGAAACTGCAGACCAGTATATTGAACGCACTGTCCATAAAATCGGACGGAAGCATAACGTGACAGTTGCCACATCAGACGGACTGGAGCAGATCATCATTATGGGACAGGGAGCCGCCAGGATCTCAGCGCGCGGATTCAAAGATGAGATCGTTTCCGCAAAACAGCAGATGAGAGAAGAATGGCAGGAGCACAGGGACAACAGCAAAACCTATCTCTTTGACAGTATGACACCGGAACTGAAATCTCATATGGAAGACATCCGTCTGGGAAGAAAGAAAAAAGAAGAATTATAACAAAAAATATATGCCCTCATTGTGGGCATATTTCACAAAAATAAAAAAACTTTTTGAATTCTTTTGCAAATAAATGGGAAAAGTAGTAAAATAAGGATAGAATCCTCAGTGAGAAGCTCCTTGTCTGGATATATAACCTGGCAGGGAGCTTTCATTAGAGCACAATAAGCGCCAGGATAACAAAAGAAAAGTAAAAAAATGAAAGGAAGTGGAAAAATGTTTGAAACAGGCGAATATGTTGTGTATGGTCGTACCGGCATCTGCCAGGTAACAGGAGTTACCACAATGAGGGTGGATGGTTCCTCCGGCGAGAAGCTTTATTATGTACTGAGGCCCGGAGGAGAAACAGATGGGAAGATATTTACACCGGTGGAAGGTGGAAAGCAGGTGCTTCGCGGAATCATTACGAGGGAAGAAGCGGAGAGGCTTATCGATGAGATCCCATCCATTGAGACACTGAGTATTGAGAATGAGAAATTCCGGGAGGATAGCTACAAGAAATGCATCCGTACCTGTGAATGCAGAGATCTTCTTCGGATCATCAAGACGATCTACGTCAGAAAACAGGCCAGATTATCTCATGGCAAAAAAACAACCGCTACAGACGAGCGGTATCTGAAGCTTGCAGAGGATCATCTCTATTCTGAATTTTCCATGTTACTGGATATCCCCAAAGAACATATGGCAGATTATATTGAACAGCGAGTACACCAGCAGAAGGAAGCCGAAGAACAGGTATGCGCTGTTTGACAAAGCAGAGCGTATCTGCTATGGTATTTCCGGTAACCTTCCAGAAATCCTGTATCTGTGACAGAAGCTTCACAGGAAGTGGAGAACAGATCCAGGATCAGTCTGAATGTTATAAAGAAAAGGAGATGCCAGAGAAATGAGAGAACAGCTTACCCGCAAGGATGTTGAAAAAATAGAGCAGGAGATCGAACACCGTAAACTGGTAGTACGTAAGGAAGCCATTGAGGCGGTCAAGGAGGCACGTGCCCAGGGAGACTTAAGTGAGAACTTTGAGTATTATGCAGCCAAGAAGCATAAGAATCAGAACGAGAGCCGCATCCGTTATCTGGAGAGGATGCTGAAGACGGCATCCATTGTATCCGATGCTTCCAGATCTGACGAAGTGGGAATGGACGATATCGTGGAAGTTCTTTTTGAAGAAGATAATGAGGTGGAGAAGTACAAGCTGGTTACTTCCATCCGCGGAAATTCCATGGAAAACCGTATCAGTATTGAATCGCCTATCGGCAAGGCACTGCGCGGTCATCGTGTAGGAGACCGGGTGGAAGTAAAGGTCAATGATGATTACAGCTATTACCTTGTAATAAAATCCATCGACAAGACCGGATCTGAGGATGAGGAGATCCGCGGATTCTGATCACAGATCGCAGGGCAGCTCTGCTCATGAGCATGCAGCTCAGCGGAATGAGAATGTCCGCAGCACAAAACACATCATAAGGATAAAAACCACTGTACAATATATAGGACAGAGAGATCCTGACGGGAAATCGGTTTCCCGTAACAGGATCCTCTGTTTTATTTTTTTTACACAGATTTTACATTCCAGTGGGGAAAATTTTACAATAGGCCGCTATTATGAAAATCGTTGAAATGAGAAAAAAGGAAATCAAACATATCAAAAAGAGAAAGTGAAGGAGAGTATTATGGACTTTTTCAGCGTACTGGCATTGCTTGGCGGACTTGCTATTTTCCTTTATGGAATGAACTTAATGGGAGACGGGCTTGCGAAGGTTGCAGGCGGAAAGCTTGAGCGGATCCTGGAGACACTTACCTCCAATCCCATCAGAGCCGTTCTTCTTGGACTGGGTGTGACTGCAGTGATCCAGTCATCCTCGGCAACTACCGTTATGGTCGTTGGTTTTGTAAACTCGGGAATCATGAAGCTGTCCCAGGTTGTGGGAATCATCATGGGTGCCAATATCGGTACTACCGTAACCTCATGGATCTTAAGTCTTACAGGTATCCAGAGTGATAACTTTATTATCCAGCTTTTTAAGCCGACGTCATTTTCACCGATCCTGGCACT
The DNA here is from genome assembly GCF_003480785.1 of Ruminococcus sp. AM26-12LB. NCBI lineage: Bacteria > Bacillati > Bacillota > Clostridia > Eubacteriales > Oscillospiraceae > Ruminococcus > Ruminococcus sp. AM26-12LB. The sequence continues at coordinate 38,806 of NZ_QUJX01000014.1, forward strand.
GATCGGCGTGGTTCTGATCATGTTTACAAAAAGCCAGAAGAAAAAGGACGTGGGAGCGATCTTTGTAGGCTTTGCGATCCTGATGTATGGAATGAATGCCATGAGCGGAGCTGTGGAACCTCTTGCAGAGGTACCGGAGTTTACCGGAATGCTGGTGAAATTCTCCAATCCGATCCTTGGAGTTGTGGCCGGAGCAGTGCTGACAGCGATCATTCAGTCGTCCTCCGCATCGGTTGGTATCCTCCAGGCACTGTGCCTTACCGGAATGGTACCGTTCAGTGCAGCACTTCCTATTATCATGGGACAGAATATCGGTACCTGTATCACCGCGATCCTTTCAGCCATCGGAGCCAGCAAAAACGCAAAACGTGCGGCTATGGTCCATCTGTATTTCAATCTGATCGGAACCATGCTGTTCATGGCAGTATTTTATGCGATAAATGCAGCAGTACATTTTTCATTTATGGCACAGGCAGCGACTCCGGCCGGGATCGCGATCCTGCACAGTGCCTTCAATATCACGGCAACTCTTGTTCTTCTTCCGTTTGGAAAGGCTCTGGAGAAGCTTGCCTGTCTTACTATCCGCGACAGGAAGGAAGAGGAGGAGAAGGTGGCAGCAGATCCGGATTTCATGATCCTGGAAAGCCGTTTTCTGGAGAAACCTGCATTTGCAGTTGAGCAGAGCAGGAATGCAGCGAAAAAAATGGCAGAGGATTCTCACAGAACTCTGTTTACCGCCCTGGATCTTCTGAAGAATTTCAGCACAGAAGGAAAGGCTCTGGTGGAAGAAGCAGAGAAAAAGGTAGACCGTTATGAGGATGAACTTGGAACCTATCTTGTAAAACTGAACCAGAAGGATCTTTCCGTTCATGACAGTCACAGCGTTTCCATCATGCTCCACTGTATCGGTGATTTCGAGAGGATTTCCGATCACGGTGTGAACATCATGGAATCCGCACAGGAGCTTTATGAAAAAGGCCTGAAGTTTTCGGATAAGGCGCTGGAAGAGTTACGTGTCATGGAGCATGCGGTGGAAGACATTGTAGATATTGCTTACAAGGTTTACGAAAATCAGGATGTGCAGCTTGCGAGAGAGATCGAGCCACTGGAGGAAGTGATCGATGAACTCAGCAAGGAACTGAAGTACCGGCATATCCAGAGACTTCGCGCCGGAGAATGTACCATTGAAATGGGATTCATCCTGTCCGATGTGACTACCAGCCTGGAGCGTGTGGCAGATCACTGTTCCAATATCGGTGTTTGTGTGACACAGGTTCATGAAGATGCTTTTGATACACATCAGCACCTGAAGCAGATCAAACATGGGCCGGACGAAACCTTCTACCGTGCGCTGGAGGTGATCCGGAGTCAGTATCAGCTTCCGGAAATAAAGGATGAGCCGGCGGCAGCCCAGATGGCAGCGGTACGCAGCCAATAAAAAGATATCGAAATAATGCTATGCCCTGGTTATCTGTATCAGCAGACGGCCAGGGCTTGTGCAGTAAAAAGAAAGCAGTTATACTGAAGGCATGGAACAGAAAAGACCAGACGATTATGAAGTGCCAACGGCAAAAAAACGAACAGAGAGGATATAGAATGATCTACTGTGTGGAAGATGAGAGAAATATCAGAGAGCTTCTTGTCTATACCCTGGAGACAACAGGCTTTGAGGCAGAAGGTTTTGAAACCGGGGCAGAACTTGACACAGCCATGAAAAAAAATCTGCCGGAACTGATCCTGCTGGATATCATGCTCCCGGGTGAAGATGGGTATAATATTTTGAAACGACTGAAAAGTGACACCAGGACCCGGGATATCCCGGTGATCATGGTCACAGCCAAAGAAGCGGAGTTTGACAAGGTAAAAGGTCTGGAGGGCGGCGCAGATGATTACATCACCAAGCCCTTCGGGATGATGGAATTTGTAGCCAGGGTCAAAGCGGTCCTTCGGCGCTGCGCAAGGCAGAGCGAAGAGAGGGAACTGCACTGTAAGGGTCTTCGTGTCAATGTGTCCCGTCACGAAGTCAGCTATCAGGGTGAGGTGAAGGAGCTGACAAGAAAGGAATTCGAGCTTCTGGAATATCTTATGGAGAACAAAGGACTGGTCATGTCCAGAAACCAGATCCTGTGCCATGTGTGGGGCTATGATTTTGACGGAGAAACAAGGACTGTAGATGTTCATGTACGGACTCTCCGACAAAAGTTGGGAGAAGCCGGAAATTTGATCGAGACAGTGCGTGGCGTGGGATACCGGATCGGAGATCATGTATGAAAAAGAAAATTCTGCATCATACAAGCATTATGATCATTTTTGCTGTTCTTGTCACGTTTCTGGCAGCAAGTGTGATCACCTACAATAAATTAAACACATACATGCAGCGGGGAGTCCGTGAGGAAGCGCAGTATATCTGCCTTGCCATGGATGAGTATGGAGACTCCTTTCTCACAAAAAAGCTTCGGACAGTATCATCAAGTCGTGTGACTCTCATCCGTAAAGACGGAACCGTTCTCTACGATTCTGAGAACTCTCCGAAAAAACTGGCAAATCACAGTGATCGTCCGGAATTTATACAGGCAGAAAAAAATGGAAAAAGCGAAAGTATCCGTTATTCAGAAACCTTTGCAAAAAAGACCTTTTATTATGCGGTGAAGCTGGATGACGGAAACGTGCTCCGTGTAGGAAAAACCGTAGACTCCATATATTCCACATGGATCTCAAGTCTTGCTGTGCTGGGACTTCTGATGCTCCTGGTACTGATCCTGGAGTTTGTTTTTGCACAGAGACAGACCAGAGAGCTGATCCGTCCGGTCAACGATCTGGATCTGGAGCATCCGCTGAACAATGTGTGCTATGAGGAGCTGCGTCCCCTTCTTGTGCGGGTGGATGAACAGAACCGGCAGATCCGGCAGCAGGTAAAAGAACTGAAGGAGGCAGAGGAGATCCGGAAGGAATTTTCTGCAAATGTTTCCCATGAGCTGAAGACCCCGCTGATGTCCATTTCCGGTTATGCGGAGCTTATGATGAACGGCATGGTTCCGGCAGATCATATACAGGAATTTTCCGGAAGGATCTACCATGAATCAATAAGACTTTCCAATCTGGTAGCGGATATCATCCAGCTTTCCAGACTGGATGAAAGCAACAGTGAGGTTCCTTTTGAAGAGGTGGATCTTTATGAGCTTGCGGAAGACGTAAGAAATAATCTCAGACATCCTGCCGGAAAGAAAAATATTTTCCTTGAGCTTGCCGGAAGTGCAGAGAAGATCAAGGGTGTCCGCCATGTACTCTATGAGATGCTTTTTAATATTGCAGACAATGCAGTTCGCTATACAGAACAGAATGGTCATGTGCGGATCATGGTAGGCAACCGGAAAGGGCATCCGTTCTACTGTGTGGCAGATGACGGGATCGGAATCCCGAAAAGTGAACAGGGAAGGATCTTTGAGCGCTTTTACCGGGTAGACAAAAGCCATTCCAGACAGACCGGCGGAACAGGTCTGGGGCTTTCCATTGTGAAGCATGGAGCAACGCTTCATCATGCACAGATCAACGTGGAAAGTGAACAGGGAGTTGGAACCAGGATGGAGATCGTTTTCCCGGAGAATACTTCTGACCGAAAATAAACTGAAAATAATCAGTAGGATTTCACGGTGAAGTGTAGTATAATAAAAAAAGGTTCAAAGGCCGGTCGGATGAGAATCTGACCGGCTTAAAATATGTATGGGAAAAAATCCCTGTATTTCTAAAAATCAGGAGGAACAAAATTATGAAAGAGCCGGTTCTGGTAGTAATGGCAGCAGGAATGGGAAGCCGCTACGGCGGACTGAAACAGATCGATCCTGTAGATCAGGAAGGTCATATCATCATGGATTTTTCCATTTATGATGCCGTACGTGCAGGCTTTAAGAAAGTGATATTCATCATAAAAAAAGAGAATGAACAGGATTTCCGCGATGCCATTGGCGACCGCTTAAGTGACAAGGTGGAGATCGTTTATGTGTATCAGGATCTCAACAACATCCCGGAAGGCTTCCAGGTTCCGGAAGGCCGTGTGAAGCCATGGGGAACCGGACATGCGGTATTAAGCTGTGCCGGAGAGATCGACGGACCGTTTGTGGTGATCAATGCAGATGATTATTATGGAACCCATGCCTTTAAGATGGCGTATGATTTCCTGATCCAGGCCCAGGAGGACACCGTACCTGCCCAGTATATGATGGTAGGCTACCGTCTTGAGAATACCCTGACAGACAATGGCTACGTTTCCAGAGGTGTCTGTGAGACAGATGAAAATGGATATCTTGCAGATATCAATGAGCGAACACACATTGAGAAACGTGACGGCGGAGCAGCCTACACAGAGGACGATGGAAAAACCTGGACAAGTCTCCCGGGAGAGACTCCGGTATCCATGAACATGTGGGGATTCACCGGCGGATTTATGAAAGAGCTGGTAAAACGCTTCCCGGTATTCCTTGAAAAGAGCATCCCGGAAAATCCTCTGAAATGCGAATATTTCCTTCCGTTTGTAGTTGACGAGCTCCTCCAGGAAAAAAAGGCAGCAGTCAGGGTCCTTACCACACAGGATAAATGGTACGGAGTGACCTATAAAGAGGACAAACCGGTAGTGGTAGCCGCGATCCAGAATCTGAAGGATCAGGGACTTTATCCGCAGGGACTCTGGGATTAAGTAGTAAACCTGGTTTTCTGCTATTGTGGAAACAAAGGAACAGTGCTAAAATAAACAGGAACAGTTAGATCCAATAGAGGAGGAGAAAAACTATGGCAATTTTAGTAACAGGTGGAGCAGGATACATTGGAAGTCATACCGTTGTCGAGCTGCAGAGCGCAGGATATGATGTTGTAGTAGTTGACAATTTATGCAATTCCAGTGAGAAGGCTCTGGACAGAGTATCCAAGATCACAGGCAAACCGGTGAAATTCTATAAAGCAGATATCCTGGACCGCGAAGCATTAAATGAAGTTTTTGACAAAGAAGAGATCGACTCCTGTATTCATTTTGCAGGACTGAAAGCAGTTGGTGAATCTGTTGCCAAGCCGTGGGAGTATTATGAGAACAATATCGCAGGAACCCTTACTCTTGTAGACGTGATGAGAAAACATAATGTTAAAAATATTATTTTCTCTTCCTCAGCAACCGTATACGGAGATCCGGCAATGATCCCGATCACCGAGGAGTGCCCGAAGGGACAGTGTACCAACCCATATGGCTGGACCAAATCCATGCTGGAGCAGATCCTTACAGACATCCAGAAGGCAGACCCGGAGTGGAACGTAGTTCTTCTTCGTTACTTCAACCCGATCGGTGCTCATAAGAGCGGAACCATCGGTGAGAATCCAAATGGTATCCCGAACAACCTGATGCCATATATCACACAGGTAGCAGTAGGCAAGCTGAAAGAGCTTGGCGTATTCGGAAACGATTACGATACACCGGATGGAACAGGTGTCCGTGACTACATCCACGTAGTAGACCTTGCCAAGGGCCATGTAAAAGCTCTTAAGAAGCTGGAAGACAATTCCGGATTAAGCATCTACAACCTTGGAACCGGAAAAGGCTACAGTGTTCTTGATATCGTTAAGAACTTTGAGGCAGCTACCGGCGTCAAGATCCCATATGTGATCAAACCACGCCGCCCAGGCGACATCGCAACCTGCTACTCCGATGCAACCAAAGCAGAGAAAGAGCTTGGCTGGAAGGCAGAGAACGGAATCCGCGAGATGTGTGCAGACTCCTGGAGATGGCAGAGCCAGAACCCTAATGGATATGAGGCTTAAGGAACAGAAAGCTTAATTACATAAAAACATAAAAGCGATATAAAACACGGCAGACAGCCCCGGAGGGATGTCTGCCGTGTTGTTTTTTTGAGGGTAAAAAAGTCGCTTATCATTTCCATAAGCGACAAACAGACCGGAAACCCGTATAAATGCGGACTTCCGGCCTGCTTTGACCATAATTCTGACTGCTAATAGTTCAGCTTTTCCATGCACTTCTGCTTTTGTTTTATGCTGCTGTGCACATAAATATCCATGGTGATCTTGACGGACGAATGTCCCAGAATTTCAGAAAGTGTCTTGCTGTCAAATCCCATTTCCGTACAACGGGTGGCAAAAGCATGCCGGAGAGAATGAATGTTGATACTGGGAATTTCACATTGCTGAAGGAGCTTCTGGAATTTACGCTGTATATTTCTGGGCTCCATACATTTACGATTCGTACCCGTCAGCAGGTATGAATCAGGTTCAGCAGCAATCCGCTTCATTTTTTTCAATAAAAAATCAGGGATTGGAATATCCCTGATGGATGAGACTGATTTAGGAGGACCTATCATTAAAACGGTTTTGGGTTCGTCATCAGATTCACCAGAATAATCAAGATTTTTTATCCGTGAGATCGTTCGCCTTATATGTAGCAGCTTTTTATCAAAATCAACATCTTCCCAACGGATGCCGCTAAGCTCGCCAACGCGGATCCCTGTATAAATACATAGCAGGATGCCGATGGGAAATTCTGAGTCCTCAGCAGAGAGAACTGTGATCAGCTTTGTGAGATGTTCATGAGAAATAAGCTGAAAAGGACTGGTATTTATTTTGGGATACCGAAATTCCAGCTGTGAAAGATTCAGATACCCCTGTTTTTCACCATAGCGTAAAATACTGTGGAACAAAATCAGAAGATTTTTGATGGTACGTGGCGAAAGCCCCTGCTGTTTCAGCTTTTCAGAGAAGGCATATACGGAAGCAGAAGAGATGTATTTCAACGGCATATCACCAAATTCCGGAAGGATATGTGTATCAAGAAGTGTTTCGTAGCAGGCATAGGTGCTGAGCTTTACAGCATAACGCATGGATAACATCCATTCTTCACTGAGGTTTCGAAATACATAACACTTTCCCGGAGAGTTTTGAAGATTATTCTGACATAAAACAGCCAGCTTTTTCTTTTTTACAGCCTCGTATGTACGACCATACAGATATCCGTACTGGATACGTCCATTATGGTCACGACATTTTTCATAGCGAGCCTCTCATCTTCCGTCTTTCCTTTTTCTGATATTTTCCCCTTTTCTAGGCATAATCGTAGTCTCCTTTTCGCACTATTATAGCAAAAGTCTGACCATTTTTGTGACCACTGATAAGCGAAAAAAAGAAAAATTTGTCGTATATAAAAAAATTTAACCGAAAAAAACTGCATTTTTGGTCGAAAGTGGTGCATTTTTCGTATCTTGACAGTGACAGGGTGCAATGCTATTATTGATTAAGATTCAAAAACTATGCAATTTGAGAGAAAATCACCTGTCGCTTATGGAAATGATAAGTGACAAAAATAATAATTTAGATAAGTTATATTATAATGATTTTTCTTTGCGAAAAACGGAGAACCAAAATGAAAGAACCGGAAACCGGCAAAAAAGAAAACACCGGAAAAAGCGGCTACAGCATCACAACCTGGCGACTGCATCTCTGGTGCAGACATCCGGAATGGCTGCGTACCACACAGGAATTTTATAACCGGATCGCTGAATTTTATTACAACCTGCTTCTGGATCATACGGATCTCTGGGAAATGGGAAGCCAGCAGACTTTACGCGAGCTGGAAATCATGAGCATTCCGGGGCGAGGCGGACGCATACCATCAGATCCTCTCCCCTGGAAAAAGGTTCCGCTGTATTTTCGAAGAGCAGCAGCCAATGAGGGAATTGCTTCAGCCAAAAGCTATCTCAGCCGTTTTGCCCAGGATGAGAAGATCGGCAGAGCAGAGAAACTAAATGCAGCAGTTACTTATTACAAAGGAATGTATCAGGATTTTTCCGCTAAAGAGATCACGTTGCGTGTCTGGACAGGAGACACATGGACCTGGATGCATTGCCGGCTGTCAGGCAGAGACTTTCCGGAAAACGCCAGACTCATGTCACCATCCGTAGTTTTTGAATACAAATATGACATGCTGCATGTTCCAGTACGTCAGAACAATGAAAATACAGCAACCGTACGTCAGAGGATGCAGGCAGGATGCAGGATACTCTGTATTCAGTTTACAAACAGTGATGCCTTTGCGGTAGGCGTTGTTCTGGACGGAACCGGTCAGGAGATCGCAGTGAAGTTCTGGAAAGGCGGAAATGAATACAGCCACCATTGCAGAAAGCTTCTGGAAAAGATCCAGAAGTCCCAGGAAGCAACCGGAGGCAGACAGACAGGCAGAGTTGATCAGAAATACTGGATGCATCTGAAACATCTTTCTGAACACTATGGACACCAGGTCACAAGCCAGATCTTACGTTTTGCCGTAGAGCAGGACGTTTCTGTGATCGTACTTCCACGTTATAACCAGGAATATTCCAGAAACGTCATGAAAGGCTCAGGAAACTGGGGCCCGCTCCACTTAAGTACCAGGATCCGCCAGTATCTGGACTACAAAGCATGGAAAAACGGAATCATCGTTATCGAAGTCCACGCCACCGGCATCAGCACAAACTGTGCCAGATGCGGCGCAGAAATCATTCGGACTGACATCAGAACAGAACTATGCTGCTGCGCCAATGGACATCAGACGAACCGATATCTGAATGCTGTGAGAAATCTCGGGAAAAAGTGCCTGACACAGTTTGGACGCGGAGCATGAAGGGAAGAACAAAAGAAACAGAACAGAATATCAGTATGAAAAGCGAGCAGGTGGATTGACCTTATGGCATGTCAGAAAACAGATGTCATAAGGTCAGTGCATCGGCTTTGCCGTGCTGACAAAAAGAAAGCGAAAGCAAAACACGGTGTATATCAGTGATAAACACCGTCGGGTTGAATACCGCCTGTCGTGTGTGCGCCTGAAGAAGGGATGGGCACGGCGAAGAATGTGCCGGCTTTTGAGTTGGGGAGTGTATTCGAAGTTATGAAAAATAAAAACTTGCATATGGAGGATGAATAGAAAAAAGAGAGAAAGCATGTAAGGAAATATTGAAATGACGAAGAATACGCCTACAGTAAAAATTATAGTAGCAACACATAAAAAATATGAAATGCCTCAAGATGCAATGTATCTTCCACTGCATGTTGGTGCAGAGGGAAAAACAGATCAGAATGGAAATCCGCTGGATTTAGGGTATCAAAAAGATAATACAGGAGAAAACATTTCAAACAAAAACGCTGCGTATTGTGAGCTTACAGGCTTATATTGGGCGTGGAAAAATCTTGACACGGATTATACAGGATTGGCACATTACAGACGCCATTTTGGAAAGAAAACCAAGGCACCATTTGAAGGTGTTCTTACGTATAATGAGTTGCGCCCAATGTTGGAAAAATATAAAATTTTTGTACCTAAAAAAAGAAAGTATTATATAGAAACCTTATATTCCCATTATGAACATACACATTATGCATCTCAATTAGATATCACCAGAGAGATAATCGCTGAAAAATATCCCGACTATCTGAAAAGTTATGATGAAGTTGTAAAACACACTTACGGATATATGTTCAATATGATGATCATGCAAAAAAGATATCTGAATGATTATTGTGAATGGTTATTTGATATTCTCTTCGAGTTAGAAAAACGCATCGATCCACAGGAATTATCAGCATTTCAGGGGCGATTTTATGGAAGAGTAAGCGAGATAATATTTAATGTGTGGCTTGATGGTGAGATTAAACTAGGAAAAATTAAGAAAAATGAGATTAAAGAGTTGCCTTACCAGCATATGGAAAAGATTAATTGGTGGAAAAAGAGTACAGCGTTTTTAAAAGCTAAGTTTGTTGGAAAAAGATATGAAGGGAGCTTTTAAATAAGAGGATTATGAATGAAAAAATATTAATTTCATATATTATTCCAGCATATAATGCGGCTGATACATTAGAAAGAGCTGTGGAAAGTATTACACATACTTGTAACATGGAGAAATGTGAAATATTGATTGTTGAAAATGGATCAACTGATTACACCAATAGTGTTGCATTAAAATTAATTCAAAAATATGGAGAAAATGTTAAACTAATTCATTCGGAAAAAGGAGTGTCAAGAGCTAGAAATGAAGGATTGAAAAACGCCAGAGGAGAATGGATTGTCTTTGTCGATGCAGATGATTATATAGTATCTAAAAGCAAAAAATATATTTACGAAGATATATTAAATGCTAAAGCGGATTTGTATGTATATAGTTACGAGATTGGTAATAGAGCAAATTATATAAACAATAAAGAAGAGAAAACATATTATTTTAATGACTCTGCAGAAAAAATGAAGTTGGAAATGATCGCAAATCCAACAAAATTCATGCAGGTTTGGGGAAAGATTTTTAGGAAAAGCATTATTTATGAAAATAGAATTGGCTTTAATACAAAAATGCAGCTTTCAGAGGATAGTGATTTTACATTACATTATTTAATGCATTGTTCCAGAATTAGCATAAGTGATACGATATTTTACCATTATTCTATAGACAATGAGTCTACGATGAGGAGTAACGCAGATAAAAAAGTACTTCAATATATTGAAGCTATGAATATAACGAGTAAGTATATTAAAAAACAACATGAAAATGTACAATTGGCATTTAATGATTATATTTTAATGCATTTAAATATAGCCTGTGTTAGAGGTATATTTTGCGTTAATAATAAAGAAAATTATGTAAAAAAAATAGAGCATATAAAAAAAATTATAAATACACCTGTATTCAAAGATGCGATAAAAAAGTTCCATATAAAGAATAATTTTTCAGCGAGAACATTGCCTGTTTTTTTTATGAAATATAAATTGGTTCATATTGCAAGTATCATATATATTGTGCGGGCATATCAAAATTATATTTACGAAAAAAGTAGAAATTAAAATAGTCAAACATTAAATTGTGAGGAAACCTATGTATAAAATATTAGTTTTTGGTATGACAGAAAATCCAGGTGGGGTAGAGAGTGTTATTATGAATTACTATCATTACATGGATAAGAATACCTTTCATTTTGATTTTTTATGTAATTCATATAATAAAATCGCTTTCGAAGAAGAAATTATTTCCAATGGTTCACAAACCTTTCATTTTCCTGCGAGAAGTAAAAATTATAAAAAATACAAAAAAGAATTAAAAAATTTTTTTGAAAATAATGCCTCTAAGTATGATGCAATATGGGTGAATGTGTGTAGTCTTGCCAATATTGATTATCTGAAAATGGCAAAAAAATATGGGATAAAAAGAAGAATTATACATAGCCATAATTCTCAAAATATGGATAGCAGGTTAAGAGGAATTTTACATAAATATAATAAAAAAAGAATTGCTTATTATGTAACGGATTTTTGGAGCTGCTCAAAAGAAGCTTCGGAATGGTTTTATGATTCTTCAATAATAAAAAAATCTATTATTATCAGTAATGCGATAGACGTAGAAAAATATTGTTTTGATGATGTGAAGCGAAAAAAATTGCGGCGAGATTTGAAGTGGGAAGAAAATTATATCATAGGAAATATAGGAAGGTTGCATTTCCAAAAAAATCAAATGTTTATTTTAGACATATTTGAAAAACTTATAAAAAAAGAACCAAAAGTAAGATTGATTTTAATAGGTGATGGAGAAGACAGGACAAAGCTTGAAAAAGAGATTGATAAAAAGAAACTAAATAAGTATGTATATATGGCCGGAATTCAGAAAGACATATGTGGATGGTTGAGTACATTCGATCTGTTTTTGTTTCCATCTAAATTTGAAGGCCTCAGCATGGCTGCGATGGAAGCTCAGGCAAATGGAGTACCTATGTTAGCATCTGACAGTGTAATTCCTAAAGAAGTTAAAATTAATCCATCATTTATATTTTGGAATTTGGAAAATTCAGCGGAGTCTTGGGCAGAAGAAATTTTAAATATCAAAGAAAATATAAACCGAGTGTCCCAAAAGGAGATAGTGGATAATTTTACAATGCGAGGATACGAAATTCATACTGAAGCAAAAAAATTAGAAAAAATATTGTTGAATGGTGTGGTGAACAAATAAGTTTAAAAATAAAAGAAACAGTAGTGGAATAATGGACTGATAAAGAGAAAATATAAAAAAACAATCAGACAATAAGGCTATTTCTATGAGACGTTTAATAGGGAAGAAAGATAGGAGCGCGTTTTATGGATATATATCGCACAATAACTATTTAACCTTTATATATTAAAGAAAGGACAGTGAGATAAGAGATTTGTGTTTTATCTCTGTAAAGTATGAGAAAGTTAGATAATACGGAAGTTAAAAAGTATATTTTGAATATATTATGTGAGTTTGCGGCATTCTGTGATCAGAATGGGCTGAGATATTATTTATCGGGAGGAACTTTGTTAGGAGCAGTACGCCATAAAGGGTTTATTCCATGGGATGATGATGTTGATTTATTAATGCCACGTCCAGATTTTGATAAATTACATGATTTATTAAGAAAAGGAAATATTCGACCATATTATAAATTAATCAGTCTACAGATGGGAAATAGTTTTTGGCCATTTGCCAAAATTATTGATACAAGAACCTATGTAAAAAATGAATATTCAAATGTTGATCAACATTTGTGGATTGATATTTTTCCGATGGATGGTCTTCCGGATGATAAGGAAGAAAGTGATATATTGTTGAGTAAAGCGGAACCATTAAAAAAATGGATTAATCGATGCAGTGCAACTATAGGAAAAGGAAAAGGTTTTGTACGAAGTATAGTTAAAATACCGATGATTCTTTTTTTGCGAATGTATACACCAGAAAGATTTGGGAGAAAATTAGATAAGCTGGCTCATCAGTATGATTTTGACAAACAGGAGTATATTGGTGGAGTTGCTTGGAGTTTGGGTCCTAATGAAAGAATGAAAAAGAAAGAATACTTACCATATAATGATGTGGAATTTTGTGGGAAAAAATTTCATGCGCCAGCATGTTGGAAGTTTTATTTGACACAAATATATGGAGACTATATGCAACTTCCGCCAGAAAGTAAGCGGATAAATCATGAGTTTGATGCTTATATTGAGGGATGATTGAGGGAAAGGCGGATATAATAAATGAATTATTATGTTGTGGAAACCGATAAACATAAGTTGATACAAAAAACAGCTGGAGTTAAAGCCAGACAAGATGTAGAAACTATTTTTAAGTGGAATAATTTTAAAAAAATTGAGATTCCATGCCTGATAGAAGGACGTGAAAACAAAACAAGATTAGGAAAAATAAAAGCACATTATGATGTTTATATGTTATGGAAGAATGCATTAAAAAAAATAAAAAAAAATGATTGGATATATATTCAGTTTCCATTGTTAGAACATACAATGCTGTTTTCATTACTTATAAAAAATTTGGAAAAGAGAGGAATACATACTTCAATAATCATACATGACGTTGAGGCAATTCGTTTTACATTAAGAAATGATGTTCCATTATCTCGAAAAATTAGAATGAGATTTGAAGAAATTAGTTCATTTAAGAATTGCAGTAAAATCATTGTGCATAATGAAAAAATGAAGTCATTTATGCATGAAAAATGGAAAATACATAAAGATAAAATGGATATATTAGGAATATTTGATTATTTAGTTGAGAATTATAATGAAGAATTATTAGAAAAGAGAAACTTAAGCAGAAAAGGTCCAGTTATCATAGCGGGAGCATTGAGTAAACACAAGGCTGGATATATATATAATTTACCGGAAAATTGTAACTTTAATTTATATGGGATTAATTTTGAACGAGAAAAAGCTTCTTCAAATACAAATTATGTTGGGGCATTTAATCCAGAAGAATTAATTTATAATCTACAAGGTAGTTTTGGCTTGGTCTGGGATGGGGACAGCAGTGCTACTTGTACTGGAGTTTATGGAGATTATCTTAAAATTAATAATCCGCATAAGACATCAATGTATTTGGCAGCTGGAATTCCTGTAATTATATGGGAAGAAGCTGCATTAGCAAATTTTATTAAGAAAAATCATTGTGGAATAACAATAAAGTCAACAGATGAAATTAGAAACATAATAGACAATATGCTCGATGAAGAATATGAAACATTAAAAGCTAATGCGTGCAAAATTGGTGGGAAATTAAGAAGAGGATATTTCTTAAAAAGTGCAATGAAACAAAGTATATAATATTTGTGAAGTTATATTGAACTTCTAATATATGAGGAACAGGTGAAAATGTTTAATCTTATAGTACTTATTTTAGTAACAATTGTATTTTTAATGTTTGGGTATTTAATTACTCATGTAGATATTTTTTCTCCATTTTGCGTTTTTTGTGAAATGTTTTTAATTGCAGAATTTTTGTGCCTTTTTTTTTCAAGGATGTACAAGGTAGAAATTCATTTGAATACTATTTTAGTAATTGCTTTAGGAATGATTTCATTTGGAATTGTTAGTGCTTTTTTTTACATGAAAAGAGTTGATGTTCGAAATTATGGAGAACAACATTCCAGAAATTATATTTCTATAAATTATTTGATTCAACTAGTATTTCTTATTTTGGAAGTTCTAGTAGTGTTTTATCATGCTAAATATATAAAAGATGTTGTAGCTGCGTTTGGGTATAGTACTTCATCAATTTTTGATATAGCCGGCAAGTACCATGTCATTGCACTGTTCAATTATAATAATTTTATTGAAAAGGCAGTCTCTGCATCTTTTATATATAGACATGGTATTGTTTGGATAACTGCATATGCATATGTATTGCTTTATATTTTAATTAATAATTTAGCCGTAAAGAAAAAAATAGAAATTATACAGATAATATATTTGGGAATTTATGCATTTGATCAGATGTTATCAGGTGGTAGAACTGCATTATTTAGGATGATAACTGCAATTTTGATAATAACGGTAATATGTTTTGGACTTAATAAACGTCGAAATTTTACAAAGTTATTATTTAAAATTGTAGGTATTATTTTTGGAATAATTTTATTACTTATCGGAATCAATATGCTTTTAAATCGTACGGGTGAGAATAGCACTTTAAATCTAATTCTGGAATCAATCTATGTATATATTGGAGCTCCAATACAAAATTTGGATACGTATTTACAAGGAACTCGTCATACACCTGAATTGTGGGGCAGTCAGGTGTTTCGTAATATCTATACATACTTGGGAGGAAAATATGGAATAAGTCAATATTTATATCAATTAGATCTTCCATTTTTAAAACATAATGGATTAAATACTGGTAATGTATATACAACCTTTTATCAGTTTTATTATGATTTTGGTTATGATGGTATTGTACCGCTTATGGCAATAATTGCTTTATATTTTAGTTGTGCTTATAGAAAAATATATAACAATAAACCTTTTACAATAATAATATATGCATATTTATTTAATGATTTAATTATGTTGATTTTTTCAGACAGATTTTACGAAACGGTAGCATCAATAGGTTTTGTGAAGCACTTGTTAGTCACATTTATATTATATAAGGTGTTGATTGATAAAGGAGTTGCATTGGAGTATAGACATGGGATTAAACTTAAATTCAAAAGGCAAAAGAAAACAGTAATACCAATGGGAACAAATTAGAACAAAAAATGGACAAATAATCAAGAGATAATTGAATTTGATTAACACGAGCTAGAGACTAGGAGGTTCAAGGGATGAATATTGCAGTGATTTTTGCTGGAGGTGTTGGAAGCCGTATGCATAGTAAAGATCGACCGAAACAGTTTCTTGAAATGTATAATAAACCAATAATAATACATACATTGGAATATTTTGAAAACCATTCTATGATAGATGCGATTGTGGTTGTGTGTATAAAAGATTGGATTCCATATTTAAATAAACTTCTTTATAAATTTCGTATTGAAAAAGTAAAATCTGTAGTTCCTGGAGGGGAAACAGGTCAATTATCCATATACAATGGTCTTAAATCTGCAAAACAGATTGCAAAAGATGAAAAAAGCATTGTTTTAATTCATGATGGCGTTAGACCATTGATTAATGAGAAAGTAATTAGTGATAATATTCAATCGGTGATTAAATATGGTTCTGCAATCACAACAGCTAAAGTAAAAGAGACAATACTTGTTGTTAATGAGGGAACAGCAACAATTGATTATGTCCCAAGTCGGAACAATTCAAGAGTTGCCAAAGCTCCACAAAGTTTTTGGCTAGATGATATTTTGAAAGCTCATGAAAAAGCACTTTCAGAAGGTGAAAAGAATTGTATTGATTCTTGCACAATGATGCAAAGATATGGATATGATCTTTATCTGATTGATGGACCAGGAGAAAATATTAAAATTACAACACCAGAAGATTTTTATACTATGCGAGCTATTCTTGAAGCAAAAGAAAATGAGCAAATATATGGGCTTGAATAAGGATAATAAAAAGCTTATAAAGAAAAATAAATTAAAGGAGGAGATGCTGGATGAGAAAAGGACCGCTAGAGGATGATTTGCAATATATCGCAAAATATCCGTTACAGTATGAGCAGCTGAAGGAAACCACTGTTCTGGTAACTGGGGCAACTGGGCTTATCGGAGCTTCAATAGTAAGAGCACTTATAGCAGTAGAAGGTATTCATATTATTGCATTAGTGAGAAATATTGAAAAAGCAAATAAATTATATAGTAGACATGAGTTGGACAATATTGAGCTTATTGTTGGTGATATCACATTTCCTATTAATGTTAATAAAAAAGTTGACTGGATCTTTCATTGTGCTGCTGTAACAACATCTAAATTAATGATTGAAAAACCAGTAGAGACATTATCTACAGCAATAGAAGGTACAAAAAATATTTTAGAACTTGCTTGTAAAAATGAATGTAAATCAATGGTATATATTTCATCAATGGAAATGTATGGAACATTTAATAATTCTGATACAGAGATAACAGAAGATAAGATTGGTTACATTAATCCATTGAAAGTACGTAGTAATTATCCTGAAAGTAAGCGGTTATGCGAAAATATGTGTGTTGCATATATGAGAGAATACGGAGTTAAAGTCAAGATTGCTAGGTTAGCACAAACGTTTGGCGCAGGAATTTTGCCAGGGGAGAATCGTGTATTTGCTCAATTTGCTAAAAGCGTAATTTCAGGAAGAGATATAGTATTGCATACGAGAGGATTATCGGAAGGAAATTATTGTTATACTCGAGATTGTGTTTTAGGATTATTTATAATTTTACTTTACGGAGAAAATGGTGAAGCATATAATGTGGCAAATCCAAAATCACATACTACAATTGCAGAAATGGCGCATATGGTTGCGGATAAAATTTCAAATGGGAAAATTAAAGTAATATACGATATTCCTAAAGATAATGTATTTGGTTATGCAGAAGATACGAAAATGAAGTTAAATTCTGATAAATTACAAGCTTTAGGGTGGACACCAGAAATAGGCTTAGAGGATGCATATAAGAGAATGATTGAACAGATGAAGATTGAGGAAATATAGAGTAAGTACGAAAATCTTATAAGTAAGAGAGTAGAAAAAATAAATGAAAAAGAAATCAATAAAACTAAATTTTGTTATGAATATAATTCTGACAATGTCTTCTTTCATTTTTCCATTGATAACTTTTCCGTATGTATCAAGAGTTTTATTGCCAGTTGGAACAGGAAAAGTGTCGATGGCAACATCTGTTATTACATATTTTTCTATGTTTGCTCAATTAGGTATTCCTACATATGGAATTCGGGCGTGTGCAAAAGTTAGGGATAATCGTGAGAAACTTTCCAAGGTGGCACAGGAACTTTTGATCATTAATATAATCATGAGTATGATTTCTTATATGGTATTGATTATATTGTTGTTTTATGTACCTAAATTTAGATGTGAAAAAGAATTGTATGTAATATTGAGTTTTAACATTATTTTGACATCTATCGGCATGGAATGGTTATATAAAGCCTTGGAACAGTATACTTATATCACAGTACGATCAGTTATTTTCAAATTTATCGCACTGATTTTTATGTTCTTTCTCGTACATAAACAGACGGATTATGTTATTTATGGTGGAATAACAATTTTTGCAGCTTCTGCATCGAATATTTTAAATTTGATTAATGCACATAAATTTATAAATCCGAAGCCTGTTGGAAATTACAATTTTGGACGACATCTAAAACCAGTATTGATATTCTTTGCTATGTCATGTGCAACAACAATATATACAAATCTTGATACGGTAATGTTGGGATTTATGACAACAGATACAGATGTGGGATATTATAATGCAGCAGTAAAAATTAAAGTAATCCTTGTGAGTGTTGTAACATCATTAGGGACAGTATTGTTGCCTAGAGCATCTTATTATATACAAAGAGGAGAATTGAAAGAGTTTCATAGAATTACAAGAAAGGCATTGAATTTTGTCTTTTTAATGGCAACACCTTTGTTTGTATATTTTATTTATTTTGCAAAAGAAGGGATTTTCTTTTTGTCAGGTAATAATTATGTTGGCTCTATTATACCCATGCAGGTGATTATGCCAACTCTTTTATTAATTGGTATTACAAATATACTTGGAATTCAGATACTTGTACCAACAGGACGAGAGAAAATTGTATTATATTCTGAGATTGTTGGTGCTGTCGTGGATGTCATTATCAATGCACTATTGATCCCGGTTTATGCGTCAACGGGAGCTGCAATAGGTACATTGGTTGCTGAGTTTGCAGTTTTTGTTGTCCAGTTTTATGCGTTAAAAGATGAAATTTTGAATACTTTTCGACAGATACATTATATAAAAATATTAATTGCATTGTCTGTCGGTAGTATTGTATCTTTGTGGGTGAAAATATTAAATTTAGAATGTTTTTTTTCATTAGTAATATCATCACTTCTTTTTTTTGGTGCATATGGATTTGTATTACTGATTTTGAAAGAAGAACTGTTTCTTGAAATTTTTAATACAATAAAAAATAAAATAATATAATATCTGTTGCATTAAATGATGAAAGGGAGAGATTAAATAAAAAGAATGGAAAATGTAAACAAAAACAACATATATCGGCAAGAAGATAAGGATATATTAAGAATTATATTGGTAGCTTTGGTAGTTATAGGTCACGGGACATATTATAATATAACTACAAAATTTGGAGGCATTAATTACGGAACTATGATGTCAGATGCGTCTATATCTGATACAATGTTTCATAAAATTACAAGCATTTTAACAAATTTTATTTATACATTTCATATGCCAGCATTTATAGCGCTATCTGGAAGTCTTTTTTCATTGAAAAAGAATATTAATACCAGGGGAACTATTATAAAAAAGACAAAAAGGTTACTGGTTCCATTTATTGCTGTATGGATTTTCTGGAATTTACCTGTTAAATATTTTTCGGGTTATTACCATGGTGTTAGTATAAAGGGAATGCTATTGCAGTTGATTTTTCCTTCATGTGTATATTTATGGTATTTAGAATGTTTGTTTTTTGTGTTTGTCATTGCAAGTTTTGTTTGTAAATTAGAAACAAAAAAGCAAATAGTTATAGTTAGCTTTTGTTGGTGCATAGGAGTAATCTTATATAAAGGATTGGATCAATATCACGTTTTGGGAGATCCTTTATATTATCTTTTATGGTTTTATCTGGGATATAGATTGGAAAATATGATTGAGTGGTTGAAAAAACATAATATTTGGAAAGATTCATCGATATTATGTTTGTTTGGGCTGGTATGTTTATCTTTTATTGTCGATAAAATAGTAAAGATTCATTTTTTCCATTTTTTGAGTTCGTATATTGTATGTCCATTTTTTATGTTGATAGTTTTAAACTATATAGTAAGGCATATAAAAATAAATGGTAGAGCAATAAAGTCATTGAGTGACTATGGAATGGGAATATATTTGTATGCAGAACCATTAAATTATTTATTTTTATTTTGGTTTTATCGTTTTTGTGGAATTGAATTTTTTGGTTCAGAGTTCGGGGCAGCAATAATATATTTTTCAAGAATTGTTATAACACCAATAATAGCAATAGGTATTACATGGATATTAAAAAAATTTAATTTGAAATATTTATATTAATAAGGCAGATAGAAAGTTAAAGATGTAACTAAAGAAATTGATAACAGGGAGAAATTAAAATGATGTACAATTATTTAGTAGTAGGTTCCGGCTTATACGGAGCAATCTTCGCGCACGAAGCAAAAAAATCAGGAAAGACAGTTCTTGTAGTAGACAAGCGACCGAATATTGCTGGAAATGTTTACACAGAGAAAACAGAAGGTATTAACGTACATAAATATGGAGCACATATTTTCCATACTAACAACAAGAAAGTATGGAATTATATCACTCAGTTTGCAGAGTTCAACAGGTTTACAAACAGCCCGGTCGCTAATTATAAAGGGGAACTTTACAGTCTTCCTTTTAATATGTATACATTTAATAAAATGTGGGGTGTGGTAACACCGGAGGAAGCTGCAGCGAAGATTGAGGAGCAGAGAAAAGAAGCTGGAATTACAGAACCAAAGAATCTGGAAGAGCAGGCAATTTCACTGGTCGGACGTGACATTTATGAAAAGTTGATCAAGGGTTATACCGAGAAACAGTGGGGACGTGACTGTAAGGATCTTCCTTCGTTTATTATTAAACGTCTGCCGGTTCGTCTGACATTTGATAATAACTATTTTAATGCTTTGTATCAGGGTATCCCAGTTGGAGGTTACACGAAGATGGTAGCAAATCTTCTGGAAGGTATTGAGGTTCGTTTGAGTACAGATTATCTGGAAAACAAAGATGAATTAGATGCGATGGCTGAAAAAGTAGTTTACACAGGTCCGATCGATGCATATTTTGATTATAAGCTTGGTACACTGGAATATCGTTCCGTGCGTTTTGAAACAGAAACTCTGGATAAACCGAATTTCCAGGGAAATGCAGCTGTGAATTATACGGATCGGGAAACTCCATGGACGCGTATCATTGAGCATAAATGGTTTGAATTTGGTAAGGATGAGGAAGGTAACGATCTTCCTAAGACAGTGATCAGCCGAGAATTCAGTTCTGAGTGGAAGCCGGGGGATGAGCCGTATTATCCTGTTAACGATGAAAAGAATGGAGCTCTTTACGCAGAGTATAAAAAGCTGGCAGAAGCTGAGACAAATGTGATTTTTGGCGGACGTCTTGGTGAATATAAATATTATGACATGGATCAGGTTATTGCGGCTGCATTAGACCGCTGTGAAAAAGAATTGCATTAAGATCAGGAAATGAGGGGAAATTAAATGCAAACAACATTACTTATCATGGCTGCTGGTATCGGTTCCCGTTTTGGCGGTGGTATCAAACAGCTGGAGCCGGTTGATGAACAGGGCCATATCATCATGGATTATTCGATTCATGACGCAATCGAAGCAGGTTTTAACAAGGTGGTTTTTATTATCCGAAAGGATATTGAAAATGAATTTAAGGATGTGATCGGGAATCGGATCGAGGCGGTCTGCAAGGCGCATTCTGTTACTGTGGAGTATGTTTTCCAGGATATCAACGATATTCCGGGAGAACTTCCGGAAGGCCGTACGAAGCCTTGGGGTACCGGACAGGCGGTTCTGGCTGCAAAGGATGTTTGACAACGCCTTTTGTTGTGATCAATGCAGATGATTATTATGGAAAAGAAGGATTCCGTGAGATTCATGATTATCTTGTAAAAGGAGGCCAGTCCTGCATGGCTGGTTTTGTGTTGAAGAATACGTTGTCTGATAATGGTGGTGTGACACGTGGTATCTGCAAAATGGATGAGTATAATAATCTGACGGAGATTGTGGAGACTTCCAATATTGTAAAGAATGCAGAAGGTGCCGAGGCGGACGGCGTAAAGCTGGATACAGAATCACTTGTTTCTATGAATATGTGGGGATTGGCACCGGAGTTCCTGAAAACGCTGGAAAGTGGTTTTCAATATTTTTTTGAAAAAGTGGTCCCGGAGAATCTTATAAAGGAGGAATTTTTGATTCCAACATTTATTGGAGAACTTCTGGCAGAAGGAAGGATATCCGTAAAGGTTCTTCGTACCAATGATACTTGGTATGGTATGACTTATAAAGAGGATGTTGCTGCAGTGAAGGATAGTTTCAGAGAGATGTTGGAAAAAGGAATTTACAGAGAAGAGCTTTTTGCTGATTTATAAGAGTTTTTTTGTATAAAAGCGAGGCCGTCAGTAAATGGGGATAATGTTACTATTATTTTATATAGAAGGCATATAAGAATATAGAATCATTTGCAAATGGCCCCAATATATAAAGAAATAAAGGAACATTGTGATGAATATATCGGTGATGAATTCGAAGGATAATTGGAATATATTTAGCAAAAATCGTAATGCAATTTATGGTGTGGCGATAATTTCAATTATGATATTTCATTTTTTTGAAGATATAGCAAATTCAAATTTATCCGGAGGGGGATTGGGATTTTTAGGCAAGTTGTATAACACATTCATTGGTAGTGTTGGAGTTGAGTTCTTTGTTTTTCTGTCCGGCGTTGGATTATATTTTTCGATGTCAAAAGATTCCAATATTTTGCATTTTTTTCAGAAGAGAATAAAGAGAATTTTGCCAGTTTATCTTATGGTTGCTATTCCATATTGGATTGTGATTGATCTTATTATCATGCAAAAAGGTGTCAAGATGTTTGCATTTGATTTTGGCTTTGTTACATTTTTTACACAAGGGACAAGAACCTTTTGGTATGTGTTATTTATTGTTTTTGCATATTTAATTTATCCATTTGTTTATAAGATATTGCATGTAAAGTGGTCAGATTGGGGGCAACTGTTAATTCTTCTTATTATAGCTTTAGTTATTCAATTTTTACCGAGAATTGTAGATCCTGTATTGAATTTAAATATAGAAATTCTATTGGGAAGATTTCTTGTTTTTTTCATAGGGTGTTGGTGTGGAAAAAAAGTTTACCAGAATGCTTGTATTAATAATATAGATAAAATGGGAATTTTATTTGGAGTAATGATAATGCTGTGCGGCTTTTTACCGGTAACCAAAATAGTTGTGTCAAAACTAGGATTTAGGATTTTGATGTGTTTTTGGGGGATTTTTTTGCTGTATTGTATTGCTGTAAGTATGCGAAAGATGCCTAAAAGAATTGTAAAGATATTGGAGCAGTTTGGAAAAATGTCTTATGAATTATATTTGACTCATGTTGCAATTAGAGCACTTATGAATGTTATAGGGATAAAGACATTTTATTTTCAAAATTATGTTTTTTGTATTTTGATAAGTTTGTTTTTGACATACACAATTGTAAAATTACAAAAAAAGCTGATTTAGGGTAATAGATAACAATCGGCTTCTGCCTTGGTCAGAAGAATAGCAAAATGCTCAGATCCTCTGTAAAGGATCTGAGCATTTCCAATACGAACTATTTCTTCTGTAATTTCAGCACGTCCTCAAGAGAAAGGCCTGAAAATCTGGAGATGTCTTCAGGAGAGAATCTTGGATCCTGAAGCATACGCTGTGCTGTCAGCATAGCTTGTTCCTGATGGCCTTCGGCACGTGCATCATCGCACATTTCCTGAACAGCCTGACACATATTAACCCTCCCTTCTGTTTCTGTGAAACGTAAGTTAATACCTGTTATGGAGTCAATGACCCGGGCTGCTTTGAGCTCGAGTGAGCGGAAGCCGGGGGTCTGTGATGTAAGCTCCTGAAGCTTCCGTTTATCTTTGGAATATTTGATGAAGAGCATGACTTCTTTGAGATTGCTCTGGAGTTTGTCAAGTTCTTCATCCTTTATCTCGGCAGGTGAGAAGAGATTGATCCGGTAATCCGGGACCATGGAAAGAATTTCAGGGTCCTGGACAGAGAGCATTTCGTGGAGGCTCCTGGGAGCGTTCCAGGTGTCGGAACCGAAGTACACGACCGTGGTTATGACCGGGATGAGCCGGTCATCCTTGTAGAAGCCGGTGAGATATTCTCCGGATGTAGAAGGCCATTGCTTTGCTTCTCTGTGTGATCTGGCGGAATTTTCTACCTGCCCTGCGTATTCTAATGCATCATAGACCATGTTTTTGACCGGCAAAAAAGCGGACGTTCGCATTCCGCTTTGCTACATGCTCATGAACGCAATTGCTTTGCACTTGCGTTACATAGTGTGTTTCCGATTGATTTTCAATCCCCAGGAGAAGATAAATCCTTGAATCATCGTGCATAACATTAAGAGATTTGAATTCGTCCCGGAATTTCTGGACAGGAACTTCTGAAGTGCCGGATCCGTAGGGGACAGCGAGAGCTGTGGTATCCAGTGGATGAAGAGTGTCAGGGTCTATGATGTTTTTTCCTTTGTACAGCATATGGTTGAACACATCCGCAAAAACGCGGTTGTCAGCCATGTAATCTTTGGTGATGGTATCCTTTGTACCCATAGGTTTCACCACCTTCGATCTGTTTATGTGATCAGAGTAGTTTATTATCTGATCCAGTTACAGGGTATCATACATTTTGGTGTTTGAGAAGCGGATATCTGATATTTTATCGGGATTTTACAGTGGCTTCTTGCCAGCTGCCCTTTTCCGGTGTTAAAATAACAGCATCAATGAAAGAACAGGGAGAATGAAATCAATGTACGATTATCTTATCGTAGGTGCCGGTCTTTACGGTGCGGTTTTTGCACAGGAGGCGAAGCGTGCCGGAAAGTCAGTGCTTGTGATCGACAAGCGTCCGCATATTGCGGGAAATGTATATACAGAGAAGGTGGAAGGAATCAACGTGCATAAATACGGTGCACATATTTTCCATACCAATAATAAGAAGGTCTGGGATTATATCACCCGGTTTGCCACCTTCAATCGTTTTACCAACAGTCCGGTTGCCAATTATCACGGGGAGCTGTACAGTCTTCCGTTTAACATGTATACCTTTAACCGGATGTGGGGCGTGGTGACTCCGGAAGAGGCTGCGGCAAAGATCGAGGAGCAGCGGCAGGCTGCAGGGATCACGGAACCTTCGAATCTGGAGGAACAGGCTATCAGTCTTGTAGGTACGGATATTTATGAGAAGCTGATCAAGGGCTATACGGAGAAGCAGTGGGGACGGCCGTGTACGGAGCTTCCTGCGTTTATCATCAAGAGGCTTCCGGTGCGTCTGACTTTTGATAATAACTATTTCAATGCGCTGTACCAGGGAATCCCGGTGGGTGGTTATACGAAGATGGTTGCTAATCTGCTGGACGGTATCGAGGTACGGCTGAATGAGGATTATCTGGAGAAAAAAGAGCAGTACGATGCAATGGCGGAGAAGGTGATCTACACAGGTGCCATCGACGCGTATTTTGACTATAAGCTGGGAACTCTGGAGTATCGTTCTGTGCGTTTTGAGAATGAAACACTGGATAAACCTAATTTCCAGGGAAATGCAGCAGTGAATTATACGGATGTGGAGACTCCATGGACCCGTATCATCGAGCATAAATGGTTTGAGTTCGGAAAGGATGAGGAGGGTAATGATCTTCCGAAAACGGTGATCAGCCGGGAATACAGTTCCGAGTGGAAGCCTGGAGATGAGCCGTATTATCCGGTCAATGATGAGAAGAACGGAGCGCTTTACGGACAGTATAGGGAGCTTGCAGAGAAGGAACCGAAGGTGATTTTCGGCGGCCGTCTTGGCGAATATAAATATTATGACATGGATGCGGTGATCGCTTCTGCGCTGGATATGTGTGAGCGGGAGCTTGCATAAAAAAGATACTGGATATAACTAATGATAAGATCCTCTTATATTTCGGAGCCAAGGCAAAAGAGAAATATAAGGGGATTTTATGCATAGAATGGCAGTGAGATTTTTTTAGGGAGGAAAGAGCAATGAAAAGGTGCAAAGGTGTGCTTCTGGCAGGAATGCTGGTGCTGAGTATGAGTGTTCCGGTGTATGCGGACAAGTCGGTTGTGGTGAAGGTGGAAGCTCCGGCGGATACCACAGATTATTATATGACTGTGGATTCCGGTGGAGTTGGTGTGGATATCTATCCGTCCACCGACGGAAAAGGTGAAAAACTCAATGATAAGACGGTAAGGGATGGTACTGTCCTGCATATCGAAGGGGAGACAGAGAAGAATGGTGAGACCTGGGGATATACAGAGTATAATGGCAGATACGGTTATGTGCCGCTGGAGGAGCTACGGCCCTCAAAGGATGCGGAGCTGGCGAAGGCCGGAATCGCAGGGGGCACGGAGAAAGAGACTTCTGCAGTGAATCAGAGAGACGCATCCGATACGCAGAATTCCGCAGCCGGCGAGACTCAGGGGAAAGCAGCAGGAACGGACAATACAGGCAGCTCTCAGGTTCAGAATGGCGAAGGACAGGGAACGTCTGCAGGGACGGCCAGCACAGGCAGCTCTCAGGCTCAGAATGGCGAAGGACAGGGAGCGTCTGCAGGGATGGCCAGCACAGATGAAGCTCAGGCTCAGAGAGGTGAGGTTCAGGGGCCACCTGCAGGGACGGCCAGCACAGGTAGTTCTCAGGCTCAGAGCGGCGAGGTCCAGGGACCGCCTGCAGCGGATGGAACAACAGAAGGTGGGGAAGCTGCGGATGAAGCTGTCACCAAGCCGGTCAATGGCACAGCTGCGACATCCTTTAAAGAAGAAAATTCCTGGTATAAAAGTCCGTTTATCTGGATTGGAATCGCAACAGTACTTGCAGTAATCGGAATTCTGGGTTATCATTTGAAGAAACGTTAACAGATAAACCAGATCAATATAAGAAAAGTGGAGAATTTTGTGAAGAGATTACAGCTTGTCAGGAAGAAATTACTGCCGCTTCTTCTGTGTGTGGCAGTTGCGGGCAGCCAGGTTCCGGTTATGGCAGCCGATGTGGAAGGTTTCAGTGATTCTGCGGAAGGCTTCAATGAAGAATGGTCAGAAGATACACAGACGCAGTCAGCGGAAGCAGAGGATACGACGGAGACCGCAGAAGGGAACACCGCAGAGAATATCACAGGGAATACCACAGAGAACACCGGTATCCCGGATGAACAGACAGAGGATATTGCAGAGGCAGCCGACGGGGTTACCGAGGATATAGCCTTGCAGAGTTCCGAGGAGGATACAGAGACTCCCGAAACATCAGAAGGATTGTCTTCTGATTCCCAGGAGGATACCTTTGGCGACGGTGAGGAGAGCTTTTGGGATGCCTCAGACAGTGATGAGTCCGGCATCGAATATATCAAGGGCCGTCCGCTTACGGAGGAAGAGGAGCAGGAACAGCTGGCACCCTTT
Organism: Ruminococcus sp. AM26-12LB; assembly: GCF_003480785.1. Classification (NCBI taxonomy): domain Bacteria; kingdom Bacillati; phylum Bacillota; class Clostridia; order Eubacteriales; family Oscillospiraceae; genus Ruminococcus; species Ruminococcus sp. AM26-12LB. The sequence goes on from NZ_QUJX01000014.1 coordinate 66,044, forward strand.
GATAATCTGACCTCTTATTCCACCGCCGTGGAGATCGGAAATGATGTGGATGAGGTACCGATGGGAAGAGCTGCGGCCTATCCGTCCTATTATAATGCAGCGGATCAGGGATATGTTACTTCCGTAAAGAATCAGGAGCCCTACGGTATGTGCTGGGCATTTGGAATGGCCTCTCTTCTGGAAACTTCGTTTCTGACCCAGGGCCTTGGAACTTATGATCTGTCGGAAGAGCATCTGGCGTATTTTTTTGCAAACAGAAAGAATGATCCGCTTGGAAATACCTACGGGGATGTCAATAAGCATATGGGGACAGATGATAAAGGAAACGCAGATTATCATGAGGGCGGAAATGATCTTCTGGCTTCCATGTTTCTGAGTACCTGGTCCGGAATGACAACAGAAGGGGATGTGCCGCTGGCAACAGATTCCACGCATACACAGAAAACCGGTGTGACTCCGGCGGCATCCAAGGCGTACAATGCAGCTGCTTATCTGAAAAATGCCTATTTTTCCGATTATTCCGTAAATGCCATGAAGAAGCTTCTGGTTGCAAATAATTCGGTCACTGTGATGTATAATGCACAGAATGCCTATTACAATGCAAGTACAGCGGCCTATTCCTATCCTACCAGCACCAAGAACGTGAATCATGTAGTTACAGTGGTGGGTTGGGATGACAATTATTCTGCGAAGAATTTCCGGGCATCTTCCAAGGTAAAGGGAGACGGAGCCTGGATCGTCAAGAACAGCTGGGGTACAGGCTGGGGAAAATCCGGATATTTTTATATGTCCTATGAGGATAAGTCTGTCAGTGAGCTGGTTGCGGCTACGGCTGTCAATACACCGAAATATAGCAACAATTATTTTTATGACGGAACGTCAGGGCTTGGCTCCATCCGCATGTATGCGGGAGAACAGCTGTCCACGGTTTTTCGTGCCAGTGCAGGAAACGGAAAAGCGGAATCGCTTGGTGAGGTGACTCTTAGCTCCATGTCTGCCAATAATTCCTATACTGTGCAGGTATACACAAATCTGAAGGATGCCAGTGATCCTACCAGTGGAACACCGGCATATTCCACACCGGTTTCCTGCAGTCAGCCGATGGCTGGGGTTATGACCTTTCAGATCCCAGAGGTTCTGCTCAGCCAGAACAGTCTGTATTCTATTGTGGTGACAAATGCAGGAAGCACATATATAAAATACTGTGTGGAGGCAGAGGTCAGTTATGGCTGGTGCAGCTTTTCTCCGTCTATCGTATCCGGTCAGAGCTTTCTGCGATATAACGCGGAGGATACCTGGATGGATGCGGTTGAATTTAATCCATCGGTAACGCCGAGGATCAAGGCGCATACCAGGACTCTGAGCAGTGCGGCCAGGATGCAGCTTTCTTCCTCTGAGATAAGTCTGTATTCCAGAGATCAGAAAACACTGAATGCTTCAGCTACCAGATCCGAGATGGATGCTTCCGGCATTGTCTGGGAAAGCTCAGATACCAGTGTGGCTGCTGTAAATGGAAGCGGCGTTGTTACTGCAAAAAATCCGGGAACAGCAACCATAACCTGCTACGGAAAAAATGCCAGGGGAATCCGGGCTACCTGTAAGGTTACGGTGAAGCTTCGTCAGACCACAGGTGTAAAACTGGTTTCCAAGGCATTTAACAGGATACGGATCTCCTGGAAAGCAGTTCCCGGCTGCAATCGTTATGCTATCTATCGCTGGGATGAAAGCGGAAATTCAAAAAAAATGGCAACCGTGACAGCAGATGTAGTGACCTGGCAGGATACTGCAGTGAAAACAGGAAGCACTTATACGTATCGGATCCGGGCTTCTTATGTACGTTCCGGAAAGAAGACTGTTTATGGAGCCGTATCTTCGCCGTTCTCAGCAAAAGCGGAGCTGGGGAAGGCCCGTGCAGTGGCTGAAGCTGTCAGCGGACCATGTAACAGGGTATCCTGGAAGAAGGTTTCCGGAGCCAGTGGATATTATATCTACCGGAAGCTCCAGGGAAAAAGCTGGGTTCGGATCGGAACCGTGAACAACAAAGTATTATCCTGGCAGGATACGGAGATTGAAGGAATCACCTCCTACGCTTATGCTGTAAGGCCATATAAGAATGTAGACGGGAAAAAAGTTTTCGGAGGATATCAGGCAAGCAGCTATATCCTGTCCTATCCGGAACTTCAGAAGATATCCAGTGTCAGGAAGACCTCCAGGGGGCTGAAGATCTGCTGGAAAGCGCAGAAGAAAGCAGATTGCTATCAGATCTACCGTAAGACCGGAAAGGGTTCATGGAAAAAGATCAGTACAGTTTCCGGAGGCAGCAGCTCCTCCTTTGAGGATAAGACCGCAAAGAAGGGAACAACGTATTACTATGCGGTGCGTGCAGGGATAAAAACCTCCGGTGGAAAAGTACTCTGCGGAGGATACGCCGCAAAAGCAGCAAAGAGATAAAAGTGTTAAAATATAAAACGCCCGGATCTGGCTTGAAACATTCCAGATCCGGGCGTTTTATGTTTTGGTTGAATATGTGTATTATATATGATTATATCAGGCAGTTCAAAAGAAAGATCAGTCGTTGTTGATCACAACGCCTTTCTGGAGCATGATGTTGGCATAAAGTGCTTTCTCACTTGTGGAGATGATGCAGTATGCAGTTTTTGCTTCGTCATAGAATGCGAAACGCTCGATGTTTCCGACGGCTTTTTCGCCACGCTCGTCATGCTTGGAAACGATTTCTTTATATGTATCCCAGATCGGTGTCTCCACATTATCGCCAGGCATTACTTCCATCAGGTTTACCGGATGCTCTACATAGGTATCCAGCGGGAAGAGCTTCAGGATGGCATCCAGGATCTCCGGAACGCCATGTCCGTCACAACGGATGGTGATGGCATTTTTTCCCATGGATTCTACAGGGAAGTTTCCGTCAGCGATAACAAGACGGTCACTGTGTCCCATCTCACATAAAACCTTCAGTAATTCTGGTGATAAGATTTCTGGAATTCCTTTTAACATAGTTCATATCCTCCTAAGATCATTGTGTACTTACAGTATTTTCGGAAATTACAGCATCAGGCTCAGGTGATCAGAACAGGATATATGGATTTCCGAAACTGTTATGACGCCGGGAGTATCAGACAGACCTGCCCGGCCACAGGCTTTAGAACTCTTATTAATTAATCTAACGGTATTTGTTCTCCTTTTCAAGGGAATATTTTCCTGTAAATGATGAAAATTTTATGGTTGACAGAAAACGTATGGAGCGCTATGATGAACTCAAACAGAAACGTTTCGGTTTCTGGACCAAATGAGGAAATAATACAAAACAAACACAATGATTCCAAGGAGGAGAAGATTATGCCACTGATTACATCGAAGGAAATGCTGTTAAAGGCACAGAAGGGCGGATATGCAGTAGGAGCATTCAACGCAGAGAATATGGAGATGGTGAAGGCAATCATCCAGGCAGCTGAGGAGCTGAAAGCACCGGTTATGATCCAGACAACACCTTCTACTGTTAAATATGGTACGGTTGAGACTTACGCTGCGATCGTAGCAGCAGAGGCAGCCAAGGCTTCCGTTCCGGTATGCCTTCATCTTGACCACGGCAGCAGCTTTGAGCTTGCGATGCAGGCAATGCATGCAGGCTATACTTCTGTGATGATCGATGGTTCCAAGCTGGATTTTGAGGATAATATCAGAGAGACCAGGAGAGTTGCGGATGTGGCAGCAGCCCTGGATATCCCATGTGAGGCTGAGCTCGGTAAGGTCGGTGGTAAAGAGGATGATCTTGAGGCTGAGGCAGACACTAACACCGACCCGCAGGAGGCGAAGGAATTCGTGGAGCGTACAGGTGTTACTTCCCTGGCAGTTGCCATCGGAACCGCACATGGTTTCTATGTGGGAACACCGGTTCTTGACAAGGAACGCTTAAGCGAGATCCGCGAAGTCGTAGATATCCCCCTTGTTCTTCACGGGGCATCCGGACTCAGTGATGAGGATGTCAGCGACTGTGTAAAACGTGGTATCTGCAAGGTTAACTTTGCAACAGAGCTTCGTGCCGCATATTCCAGGGCAGTGAAGGAGACCTTTGCAGAGAATGAGAACACCATCGATCCGAAGGCCTACGGAAAGAAAGCGATCCAGGCAGTGAAGGAGCTGGTTGAGGCGCGTATGAAGGTTTGCGGCTGTGATGGAAAGGCAGAATGATCTTCTGTAAAAAAACAGAAACGGAGTGATCTGTATGGCAGCAACCATGAAAGATATTGCCAGGCGGACCGGACTTGGGCTCGCAACGATTTCTTCTTATTTTAACGGCGGAAACGTAAGAGAAAAAAACAGAATAAAGATCGAGGAGGCCATTCAGGAGCTGCATTATGAGGTCAATGAGGTGGCAAGAGGGCTTAAGACTAATGCTACCAAGACCATCGGCGTGGTGATCCCGGAGCTTAACAATACCTTTTGCGCGGAGATCATCACAGGAATGGAGGATGTCTTAAGGAGTCACGGATATGCGACTATTGTCTGTGACTGCCGTACCGATAAGAGACTGGAGCGGGATGCAGTGGAGTTTTTAAGCCGGAAGCGTGTGGACGGGATCATCAGCATGCCGGTGGATGCGGAAGGCAATCATCTGAAAAAATTCCAGAAAACCGGAAAGCCCATCGTACTCATTGACCGCAGGATCAGGGAGCTTTCCTGTGACAGTGTTCTTGTAGACAACGAGAAGGCGGCTGAGGACGCAATGAGAGTTTTTTTTCAGGCAGGACACCGTAAGATCGGGATCATTGGCGGACCGGAGGAAATTTCCACAGCACAGGAACGTCTCCAGGGGTACCGCAATGCATACGAAAAAGAAAATATACCGGTACGGGAATCTCTGATCTATCACGGCGATTATACCATTCAGGGCGGTGTGCAGGGAATTGAGAAGCTTGTTGCGGACAATCCGGATATGACGGCTGTGTTTGTTACCAACTATGAGATGACCATGGGGGCGGTGATCGGGATGAATGAGCTGGGTCTTAAGATCCCGGAACAGCTGTCTATGATCGGTTTTGACAATCTGCAGTTTGCCAGAGCATGCAATCCCAAGCTTACCATTGTGGCACAGCCTACACAGGGGATTGCCGGAGAAGTGGCGGGAATCATGCTGAAACGGCTGGAAGGGGCTGCAAGTGAAGAAACAGAACCGATCACGGAGAAGCTTGGCGCAGAGATCATCATGGGAAAATCCGTCCGTGTGCTGGACGAGAAGGAGAATCTATAATGAAACCATATTTATTAGGTATTGATATCGGCACCAGTGCCTGTAAGGTTGCGGTTTTTGAAAAATCGGGAACGGTTGTGGCTGCGGCCAACGGTGATTATCCGGTTTACTATCCGAAGGAGGGCTGGGCAGAACAGGATCCGGAAGAATGGTGGAGTGCTGTCTGTCAGGCGGTAAAGAAGGCCATCCAAAAAGCGGGGATAGCACCTGAGGAGATCGCAGGCATCGGTATTGACGGCCAGAGCTGGTCAGCCATTGCCATGGATAAGGACGGAAATGTACTGACAAACACTCCGATCTGGATGGATACCAGAGCACAGTCTATCTGTGACAGATTGAATGAAGAGATCGGGGCAGAGCAGATTTTTGAAGTATCCGGTAATTCCCTTCAGCCGTCCTATACAACTGCAAAGATCCTCTGGTATAAAGAAAATCTCCCGGAGGTGTACCAAAGGATCCACAAGATCCTGCAGTCTAACAGCTACATTGCATATAAGCTGACGGGTGTGATGAGCCAGGATGTTTCCCAGGGCTATGGCCTGCATTGCTTTGACATGAGAAAGGCAGCCTGGGATGAGGATATGTGCAGAAAGCTTGGGATTCCCATGGAATTTCTTCCTGAGATCTGTTCCTGTGATCATGTTGTGGGAACAGTTACAGAGAAGGCGGCGGAGGAATCCGGCCTTGCTGTGGGAATACCGGTTGTTGCCGGTGGTCTGGATGCGGCATGCGGAACACTGGGGGCTGGAGTAATCCATCCGGGTGAGACACAGGAGCAGGGAGGACAGGCCGGCGGAATGAGCATCTGCATGGATGCGTACAAGGCAGATCCCAGACTGATCCTTGGCTATCACGTGGTTCCGGGACAGTGGCTCCTTCAGGGAGGAACCACCGGAGGAGGTGGTGTCATGCGCTGGTTTGAACGTGAGTTTGCAGATTATGAGCGCTCTGTAGCAGGGGAAAAAGGCTCTTCTCTGAACCAGCTCAATGAGATCGCGGAAAGGGTCGCACCAGGCAGTGACGGAGTGGTATTTCTTCCATATATGTCCGGTGAGCGTTCCCCGATCTGGAATCCCAATGCGAAGGGCGTATTCTACGGACTGGATTTTGCCAAGACCAAGGGACATATGGTACGTGCTTGTATGGAAGGTGTAGCACTTTCTCTGAAACACAACCTTGAGGTGGCAAAGGAAGCAGGAGCAGATGTGGAAGTTCTCCGTGCAATGGGAGGCTCTGCAAATTCTCTTCTCTGGACACAGATCAAATCCGATATCACAGGAAAACCCATCGTAGTGCCGTCCTCTGATACGGCAACAACACTTGGTGCAGCGATTCTGGCAGGTGTTGGTGTTGGAATGTATCAGGATTATGATGAGGCCATCCGTCTTACGGTAAAGGAAACAAGAAGACATGAACCGAACCCGGAAAACCGGGACGTTTATGAGAAAACCTATAAAACCTATTTAAATCTCTATAAATCTCTTGAACCTATGATGAGAAATGAGGAGGAAAAGTGATCATGAAAGCAGCAGTAGTAGTAGCAAATGAGGATGTTCAGTATCAGGAAGTGGAAGAACCTCAGGTAACACCGGGCCATGTGAAGATCAAGGTAAGATATTCCGGGATCTGCGGATCTGATATCCCGCGTGTATTAAATCACGGCGTACATTTTTATCCCATCGTGCTTGGACATGAATTTTCCGGCGATGTGGTGGAAGTGGGAGAAGGCGTTACCAAGGTGAAGGTCGGCGACCGTGTATCCGGTGCACCGCTTCTTCCCTGTATGAAATGTGACGACTGTCAGAAGGGTAATTTCTCTCTCTGCAAGCATTACAGCTTCATCGGTTCCAGAGAGCAGGGAGCAAACGCAGATTATGTAGTGGTTCCTGAGCAGAATGCAGTACCATTCGCAGATAATGTTCCATATGAGCAGGGAGCCATGTTTGAGCCTGCAACCGTAGCCATCCACGGTGTATTCCAGAACGATTACCACGGCGGTGAGTATGTGGCGATCCTTGGCGGCGGTACAGTTGGTATGTTCACCATGCAGTGGACAAAGATCTTCGGCTCCAAGAAGGTAGTGGTCTTTGATATCAGCGATGAGAGACTTGCTCTTGCAAAGCGTCTCGGCGCAGATGAAGTGATCAACACAAAGGAAGAGGGATATATGGAAAAAGCCATGGCCATTACAGGTGGAAAGGGCTACGGCTTCGTATTTGAGACAGCCGGACAGGTTCCCACCATGCATATGGCATTTGAGCTTGCAGCAAACAAGGCACATGTATGCTTCATCGGTACGCCGCACGAAAACCTTACCTTCACACCGAAGGAGTGGGAGAACATGAACCGTAAGGAGTTCAAGCTTACCGGTTCCTGGATGTCCTACAGTGCACCATATCCGGGACGTGAGTGGGATCTGACTGCTCATTATTTTGCAACCGGTCAGCTGAAGTTTGACCCGGGCTTCATTTATAAGAAAATCCCGATGAGCCAGGCACAGGAGGCCTTCCAGCTGTTCAAGACACCGGGCCTTGTAAAAGGAAAGATCCTTCTTTCCAATGAGGAAGACTGATATGATCCTGACAGTAACCTTAAACGCTGCCATTGACAAGCGTTATGTAGTGGATGATTTTAAAGTGGGCGAAGTGAACCGTGTGCGTGAATGTACCTACGTTCCCGGTGGAAAGGGACTGAATGTTTCCAAGCCGGCGTCCATTTACGGTGCCGAAGTGGTTGCCACCGGCTTTGTAGGCGGCCACGCAGGCAATTATATAGAAGCTGCCCTGAAGCCTTTTGGCATTAAGAGTGCTTTTTACCATGTAGAGGCGGAGAGCCGCTCCTGTATCAACATCTGGGATGAGGTGAATCATGTACAGACCGAATTCCTGGAGCCGGGATTTACACTGACAGAGGCAGATTTTGATGGCTTTGAGAAAAAATTCCGCCAGCTTGTAAAAGACGCTTCTGTTGTGGCAATGTCCGGCAGCGTGCCGAAGGGACTTGACGGGAGTGCCTACCAGCGCCTCGTGAAGATTGTGAAAGACGCTGGAAAACCGGTGATCCTGGATACCAGCGGCAAGCTTCTGGAAGAGGGGATCAAGGCAGCACCGACACTGATCAAGCCTAACATTGATGAGATCCGTATGCTGACAGGCAAGCATTGTGACGATATCAACGATATCATTGAAGCAGCGAAAGCCATCCATGCCGGTGGTGTGGAGATCGTGGCGGTCTCGCTTGGAGCAGATGGTTCCCTGGCAGTCGGAGAGGAAGGGATTTTCCGTGCGGTGGTTCCGAAGATCGATGCGGTAAATACCGTAGGCTGCGGAGATTCCATGATCGCAGGCTTTGCCCTTGGATTAAGTGAGGGACTTTCCTTGGAAGAGACTCTGCAAAGAGCCAGTGCGATCTCAGCGGCGGCAGCCATGCGCGAGGAAACGGGCTTCTTTGTGATGGAGGATATGGAGGCTCTTCTTCCGAAGATCGAGATCAGGCGTTTATAAGATAAGCTTATAATAAGAAAATTTTTATAAAAAAGGAGATGTAAAGATGGCAGAAGTTATCAATCCGGCAATTGTGCCGAAAGTGACACTTCCTTCCGGCGAGCAGGTTCCGTGTGTCGGAATGGGAACATTCGGTTCCGACCGTGTATCCGCAGAGGATGTATCTGCAGCTGTTGCAGGCGCGATCCGCAGTGGCTACCGTATGTTTGACTGTGCCGCATGTTACGGAAACGAGCATGAGATTGGCCAGGTATTTAAGGACGCTTTTGACGAAGGTGTTGTAGAGCGTAAGGATCTTTTTATCATGACAAAGGTATGGAACGACATGCACAGAAGAGTAGAGGAAGCCTGTGATAAGAGCATTAAGGATCTTCAGTGCGATTATGTGGATATGTATTTCATCCACTGGCCATTCCCGAACTATCATGCACCGGGATGTGATGTGGATTCCAGAAATCCGGATTCCAAACCCTTCAGTGTGGAGGAGTTTATGGATACATACCGCCAGTGTGAGGCGTTGGTAGAAAAAGGAAAGATCCGTTACATCGGTATTTCCAATATGACCATTCCGAAGCTTGAGGCAGTTCTTCCGCTTATGAAGATCAAACCTGCAACCTGTGAGCTTGAGCTTCATGTATGCTTCCAGCAGCAGGAGCTTTATGATTATCTGGTAGAGCATAACATCCAGCCGGTAGGCTATATGCCGATCGGTTCTCCACGCAGACCGGAGAGAGATATCTGCCCGGAGGATGTTGCGGATCTGGAGGTTCCGGAGATGCAGGCGATCGCAAAGGCACATGGTGTTCATCCGGCTCTGATCGCTCTGAAGTGGGCACATCAGAGAGGAGAGATCTCCATTCCGTTCTCTGTGCACAACTATGCAAGCAACCTGAAATGTGTCACAGAGGATCCCCTTACAGAGAAAGAAATGGCAACCATCGCAACTCTGGAAAAAGGCAACCGTCTTGTAAAAGGACAGGTATTTCTGTGGCATGGTGCCAGGGACTGGCATGACCTCTGGGATGAGGATGGCGTTATCGTAAAATAATAAAAATATGCAGGAAAATCCCGTATCCCATATGTTGGATGCGGGATTTCTTTGTATTTAATTTGGACTAAGAAACTCCGTTGTAAATTTTAACCAAACATGTTAACATATAAAAAGAATTAATAGTTATTGTTCACAGAAAGGACAGTAATCTTACCAATGAAAATGACAGAGACGGGGGAAGGATCTGTCAGGGGGATGTGCAATAAAAACAACAGAAACTGATCAGAGGGGGACAACAGAAATTATGTATCGTATTTTACTGGTAGATGATGAGATACTTGTTCGAGATGCGATCCGGGAGAATATTGACTGGAAAGCAATGGACTGTGAGCTGGTAGGAGACTGTGATAACGGGAAAGCAGCAGCGGAATTTGTACAGAACCATCCGGTGGATATCGTGCTTACAGATATCCTTATGCCATATATGGATGGTATGGAACTGAGCCGTTTTCTCCATGATAATTATCCGGACATCGTGATCGTGATCTTTAGCGGATTCGGAGAATTCGAGTATGCCAAGAAGGCGATCCAGTATGGTGTCAGTGAATATATGCTGAAGCCGGTGACCGCCATGGAACTCAGAAATGTTATCGGAAAAATGAAGGAGAAGGTGGACCAGCAAAGAAAAGAAAAAGAGAAGCTGGAACGTCTGACACAGACTTCCGAGAATTATCAGAAAAACGCCATTGTGATCCGTTCCAGAGCGCTGCAGGGCTTTGTGGATAATATCAAGACACGGCAGGAAAGTCTGGAAGAGCTTGCAGCATTGGGAATCGATCTTGAGGCAGCATGCTATCGTGTGGCTGTTTTTGATCTGGATCTGTATTCGGACAGCAGTCAGCTTACTGCGGAGAAACGCCAAGAGAGCGCACTGATGTCTTTTGTTCTTTTTAATATCAGTGATGAGATCATCAGCAAGGAAAAAGCAGGAGTGGCATATCAGGCCGGAAATAACAAGGTCGGTGCTCTTTTCATGGGAAACCGTACCAGAGAGTTTGAACAGAAGATCATGGAGATCTGTAGGACAATCCAGGATAAGCTGAAGGAACTGATGTCGCTGGATATTTCTATCGGTGTGGGAAGCTGGGCCAGAACTCAGCAGGAGCTTCGTGTATCCCATGAACTTGCTGAGAAAGCTATTGAATATCGTTATCTTCTTGGCGGAAGCCTTCTTATTGATATGGAAGAACAGCCGGAGGAAAAAAATCTTTCCATTAAAGATTATGTAGAGAAGCTGGTAGCTGCTCTGAAAGCGGATAAAAAGGAAAATGCAGAGCATATTCTGGAACAGATCTCTTCTGAGATCAAGGAAGCGCGGGTGGATAAGAGTCGTGCCTGTGTGTATCTTCAGCAGATCATCCGTGCAGCAGATGAGACCTGTGAGGATATGGTTCCGGACAGCAGGCTTTTTTCCAAAAGAGAAGCACTTCTGCAGCAGGTTACGGAGCAGAATTCTTTTGACAGTGCTGTTGAACTGGTCAGGAATCATATCGGAGAAATTTTCCAGACACTTTCCGATGCAAACAGCTCCAGCGGACAGCGTCAGGCTAGACTTGCCCTGGATTATATCCAGAAGAATTATATGGATCCGGATTTAAGCCTGAACAGTATCTGTTCTTATCTGAATATCAGCACAAGCTATTTCAGTACGATCTTTAAGGAGCTTACGGGAGAGACTTTTACAGAGGTTCTGATCCGTACCCGCATGGAGAAGGCGAAGGAACTTCTGGAGAATACAACTATGAAGAATTATGAAATTGCCGAGAAAGTCGGATTTGCAGATCCCCATTATTTTGGGATTTCCTTCAAAAAAATGACAGGCTGCACACCGACAGAATATGCAAGGGAGAAACGTAAATGAGAGATATCCGGTTTGCGGCAAAGATCATAGGAAAATTTAAGAGTATCCAGAGTGCGATCTTTGCGGTGGTGACGGTGCTGCTTTTAAGCGCGGTGCTGGTCATAACAGGTGTTTCCATGAGATATACCCGCAATTCTATTTTTGAAAATTCTGCTGTCTACACCCAGAATATCGTGCAGCAGATGAATCAGAATATTGATTCCTATATTGATTACATGGAAAATATAGCTTATATGATCTCCAGTAACGAGGATGTACAGCAATATCTTTTTGGCGACAATGTGGACGATGGAACAAGAGAGCGCCTGCTCAATCAGTTCAAGACTATTCTGGACGGACGAAGTGATATCCGAAATCTTGGGATCATTGGAAGTAATGGACGGAAGCTGATCAACGACGGCAAGCAGTCTGTGAATCCGGATCTGAAGCTTTCCACCCAGGAGTGGTATCTGGAAGCTTTACAGAAGCCGGAAGGCCCGCTTCTTACATCTTCTCATGTACAGCACATCATCAGCGGAGAGCGTCCGTGGGTGATCACTTTAAGCAGGGGAATCCGTAATTTTTCCAACAGTGGTGAGAAAGAGGGAGTCTTTTTTATTGATCTGAATTATAGTGCCATCAGTGAACTTTGTGATCAGAATACGATCGGGAAAAAGGGATACGCATTCATTCTGGATGAAAGCGGAAATATAGTATACCATCCCCAACAGCAGCAGCTTTACAATGAATTGCAGACTGAGAATATCGACCTGATCGTGAAATCAAAAGAAGATACGGTGCGTACCGAAAGGGGAAACAGAGGAAAGCTGTATTCTATTTCCAGATCAAATAAAACCGGATGGACCGTTGTGGGCTGTATGAGCGTCAGCGAACTTCTGCGCAAGAGCAATCAGGCACAGAGTATTTATGTGCTTATTTCCGCACTTCTGATGATCGTGGCACTGCTTTTTTCCAGATTTCTGGCAAAGAGTCTCACATATCCTCTTCAGCGTCTCAGAGATTCCATGTCCAGAGTACAGGAAGGGCATTTTGACGGAGCAGATGTGGAAATCGATTCAGAGAATGAGATCGGAAGCCTGACGAAATCTTTCAATGTGATGACACATAGGATACAGGATCTTATGGAGCAGAACGTGAAGGAACAGGAAGCAAAGAGAAAAAGTGAGCTTAAGGCCCTTCAGTCCCAGATCAATCCTCATTTTCTCTACAATACCCTGGATTCGATCATCTGGATGGCAGAGGGCAGAAAGTACGAAGAGGTTGTTCTGATGACAGCATCCCTGGCACGTCTTCTTCGTCAGAGCATCAGTAATGAAGATGAAGTGGTTCCTCTTGCAAGGGAAGTGGAGTATGCCAAGGGTTATCTTACGATCCAGAAGATGCGTTACAAGGACAAGTTGGAATTCGAGATCGATGTAGAACCTTCTATACTAAATATCCCTCTGATCAAGCTGGTTCTCCAGCCGATCATTGAAAATGCCATCTATCATGGACTGAAATATAAAGAGAGTAAGGGACTTTTGCAGGTAAAAGGCTTTATGAAGGACGGAAATGCAGTTCTTCAGGTGATCGACAACGGTGTAGGTATGGATGAGGAAACATTGTCACATATTTATGATAAGCATAAGGTGAATTATCATTCCAATGGTGTGGGTGTTTACAATGTACAGAAACGTCTGAAGCTTTATTATGGAGAAAATTACGGGATCGCCTATGAAAGTGAAAAAGGTGTCGGAACCACTGCCACGATCACCATTCCGGGAATACAGGAGGAATCAATATGAAAAAACATAGAAAACTCCTGACTTTTGGAGTGGTCATCTGCCTTGTGGTGGGGCTTGTAGCCGGAATATTCTATTATAAACAGGTAGAAGAAGAGAGAAAACTATCGCTGATCTATATTCCGAAGGTTGTGGACGGTACCAACGATTTCTGGACGTCACTGATCCAGGGGGCGGAGATGGCTGCAAAGGAATATAATGCAGATATCCGCGTATGGGCACCTGAGGAAGAGAATGATGTGGATGGACAGAACAAGTTGATTGAAAGGGCAACAGAAGAAAAACCGGACGCGATCCTGATCTCGCCGTCCAGCTTCACTGAATCTGACCAGCTTTTGAAGAAGGCAAAGGAACAGGGAATACATATTGCATTTATTGATTCCTATACACAGGAAGCGGTCCAGGATCTTACCGTTGCGACCGATAATCTGGAAGCAGGGCAGATCCTTGGCAGGTTTGCGAAGGATCTTGTGGGAGCGGATGATCAGATCGCGATCGTTTCACATGTAAAGGGTGTATCTACGGCAGTTGAAAGAGAAAAAGGTTTCCGGACAGGACTTGGCAGTCTGAAGGATAATATCGTGGATGTGGTATACTGTGATTCTCAGTATGACAAGTCCTATGAGCTTACAAAAGAGCTGATGAAAAAATATCCGGATCTCAAGATGATCGCGGGGATGAATGAATATTCCTCTGTAGGTGCTGCAAGAGCAGTAAAGGCAGCAAAAGCAGAGAACCGGATCAGGGTGGTGGGAGTAGACAGCTCACAGGAGGCCGTCCAGCTGATGGAACACGGAATCTTTCAGGGAATCGTTGTACAGAAGGCATTTAAAATGGGATATGTGGGTGTTCGGGAAACTGTTAAGATGCTGCGTGGAGAAGACTATAAGAAGAATATTAATTCCGGGTGCCAGCTGGTGACTCCTGACAATATGTATACCAGTGAGATCGAAAAACTGCTTTTCCCGTTTAATACGTTAAAAACATATGGTGATCTTACACCGTAAATAGTCATAAATGCACAAAGAAAAGGGTTAAATATTTACAGTACAGTAAATATTTAACCTTTTTTTGAAAGATATTCTATTACAATTATTGATTTTTGACGGTATTATAATAACCAAGAAAACACAAGATACGTGCAAAACGTGAGGAGGGTAAAAATTGGAAAAGTTAAAACAAAATCCAATCGTTAAGAAGCTCGGATTGAACAGAATACTTCTTGTCTGTGTTCTGATTCTTATGTTCCTGGTTTTTAAAGTAGTTCTTGGAAACAAGTTTCCGGCTGTTGACAGTATCAAGTCTACTTTGAACTATGTGTACTTCCTGGGCTTTTTGTCACTTGGCGTTACATTCGTAATCGCTACAGGAGGAATTGATTTCTCCATCGGACCTGTAATGTTCTGCTGTGCACTGGTATCCGGTTACTGCATGACATCCTACAAGGTTCCATGTGCAGTTGCCATGATCCTTTGCATTCTGATCGGTCTCTGCTTTGGTATTTTCAATGGCTGGATGGTTTCTTACATGTCAGTACCGCCATTCATTATTTCCATGGCATCCATGAATATTGCAAAAGGTATTGCTTCGGTATTCACAAAAACACAGTCCGTAAGCTGGCCGGCAGCCAGTGAGGCAAACGGCTGGTTCCGTAATATCGTTTCCGCAAACGGCTTCCCTGTAGGAATTGTTATTTTCCTGGTAATGGCAGTTATCTGCGGTATCGTTCTTTACAACACAAAACCAGGACGTTACATCCTCTGCCTTGGATCTAACAAAGAGGCTGTCCGTCTTTCCGGTGTCAACACAAAGAAATGGGAAATGCTTGCTTATATGATCTGCGGATTCCTGGTAGGTATTGCAGCACTCTTCTTTGTAGCTACATACACAACTGTTCAGCCAGGTTATGGCGATCAGTACAACAATGAGGCTATTGCAGGCTGCGTTATGGGTGGTACATCCATGGTTGGTGGACTTGCTTCCATCGGCGGTACTGTAATCGGCGTATTTATCATCTCTCTTCTTCAGCAGGGCATTATGGCATTTGGCCTTGGTAAAGGACAGCAGATGATCATCACAGGTATCATCGTTATCGTTGCAGTTTATATCGACGTTTCTGCAAGACGCAGAAAGAACTGATCTTAGAGGGAGGATGCGACAATGGGTGAAGTTATTTTAACTATGAAGGACATTGATAAGTCCTTTCCTGGAGTTCATGCTCTGGATCACGTTAATTTCGAAGTAAAACGCGGCGAAGTACATGCACTTATGGGAGAAAACGGTGCCGGTAAATCAACACTGATGAAGGTTCTTACCGGTATTTATCAGAAGGATTCAGGTTCCATTGTTTACAAAGGACAGGAAACAGAATTCCACAATACACGTGAGGCACAGGATGCCGGCGTTGTAATCGTACATCAGGAGCTGAACATGGTAGGTGATCTTACCGTTGCTCAGAACATCTTCATCGGACGTGAGCCGAAAAAAGGTTTTACCATCGATGATAAGAAAATGATCGAGGATTCCAAAAAGCTTTTCCAGGATCTGAACATTGAGATCAATCCGAAGGAAAAGATGAAAAACCTGACAGTCGGAAAACAGCAGATGTGTGAGATCGCAAAAGCAATCTCTCATAAAGCTGAGGTTATCATCTTCGATGAGCCTTCCGCAGCGCTTACCGAGAAGGAAATCGCAGATCTGTTTGAGATCATCCGTGACCTTCGTAAGAAAAATCTCGGTATCGTGTATATCTCACATCGTATGGATGAGATCAAAACGATCACAGACCGTGTAACAGTCATGCGAGATGGTGGTTATGTAGGAACCCTCATCACAAAAGACAGCACAAAAGAAGATATCATCAACATGATGGTTGGTCGTGTTATTTATGAGGATCCGAAGCAGGAGAGTGCAGTTCCGGCAGATGCACCGGTAGTTCTTAAGGTTGAGCACCTGAATGCAGGCAAGATGGTTCAGGATGTAAGCTTTGAGCTGAGAAAAGGTGAGATCCTTGGTTTCTCAGGACTGATGGGCGCCGGACGTACTGAGACAGCCAGAGCACTGTTCGGAGCAGACCCGAAACAGAGTGGTAAGATTTCTGTTATGGGTAAAGACGGACAGCTTCACGAGGTAACCATCAACAGCCCGCAGGATGCTGTTAAATACGGTATCGGTTATCTGTCAGAGGACAGAAGAAGATATGGCTGTGTTGTACAGAAATCTGTAACAGAAAATACTACACTGGCAACCATGGAAGAGTTTACCAATGGTATTTTTATCAACAAGGCAAAAGAGAAACAGGTTGCAGAGAAATATGTAAATGAGCTTGCAACAAAGACACCGACCACCGACCAGCTGGTAGTAAACCTTTCTGGTGGTAACCAGCAGAAGGTTGTTATTGCTAAATGGCTGACACGAGACAGCGATATCCTTATTTTCGATGAGCCGACAAGAGGTATCGATGTTGGTGCCAAGAACGAAATCTACAAATTAATGAACAGACTGGCAGCAGAAGGCAAATCCATTATCATGATTTCTTCTGAGATGACGGAAGTTCTCCGAATGAGTGACCGTATCATCATCATGTGTGAGGGTAAAGTTACCGGATGTATTGATATCTCCGAGGCAACCCAGGAAAACATCATGGACAAGGCCACACGGAATATCGATTAAGGAGGAAAGTCATGACTAAGAAGAAAAAAAGTATTTTAAGTGATCAGAGATTTATTGTTTTGCTCGTTATCATTGTCCTGTGTGCAATATTCTCAGGCTTGAGTAAAGAATTCAGACAGTACACCACGATCCTGAGTATGCTGGATTTCTCATATTACGATCTTCTTATGGCGATCGGAGTTACATTCCCGCTTATCACTGGTGGTGTTGACCTGTCAATCGGAACTGGTATGGTAGCATACGCACTGATCGCCGGAACACTGATCAGAAACAACAGCTGCCCTGTGGCACTTGCAATGCTCGTCTGTATCGTTCTCGGTATCGCAGTTGGTGCACTGAATGGTGTACTGATAGGTGTTATGAACCTGCCGCCATTCCTGGCAACACTTTGTACCTGTATGATTACCCGTGGTGCCGGCTCTCTTTGCAGCGCAACACCATGGCCGGGACTTACACAGCCGGGCGGATGGTTCCATACCATCTTCAAGGTAACAGTTGGTACAGGAAGAAGCGCTTCCCGTTATCCACTTGGTTTCCTCTGGATGATCATCCTGGTACTGGTTATGGAGTACATTCTGAACCACACAAAATTCGGTCGTTACACAATTGCAATCGGTTCCAACAAAGAGGCAGCAGCCCTTTCCGGAATCAATACAAAGTTCTATCACGTAATGGTATACGTTGTCTGCGGTCTGTTTACAGGTCTTGCAGCAATCGCATACGCAGCAGTAACACCTACTGTACAGCCTGGTACTGGTGCCGGACTTGAGATGGATGCTATCGGTGGTGTATTCGTTGGTGGTGTAGCAGCTACCGGTGGATATGGTTCCGTGATCGGTACATTCGTTGGTATCTTCGTCATCATGCTTCTGAAAACAGGTCTTCCATATATCGGCCTGCAGGCAAACTGGCAGCAGATCATCACCGGTATCGTTCTGATCGTAGCCGTTCTGATCGATATCCTGAAAGAGAAAAAAGCAGCACACTGATATTAAGAAGTGTGGTATAATAAGTAAGGGTGCTGTTCACAGAGAAATGTGAACAGTATCCGATAATCAAAGATGTGAAACGCCAAGGGGTAGCAATGGCGTATGAACATAAAAAAACTATATAATATATTTTAAGGAGGAAATATTATATGAAAGCAAAAAAGGTTATGGCATTAATGCTCTGTGCAGCAATGGTAACAAGCATGAGTGCAACAGCAGCTTTTGCAGCTGAGGAGAAAGAAGATGCAGCAACAGAGGAGTCCGCAGATTCCACAGCATCTGAGGATCCTACCGCACAGTTTGACGGACTGAAAGCAAACGAAGCTTATGTGTTCCCGATGATGGTTAAATCTTTCCAGTCCACATACTGGGATGCAGCTCAGGAAGGTATGAAAAAAGCATCTAAGGAGCTGGGCGTTGATTATAAACCACAGGGACCGAACAGTGAGTCCGATATCGCTGACCAGGTTAACATGATCAACACAGCTATCGCTTCCAATCCTGTTGGATTAGGACTTGCAGCTTGTGATACATCTTCTGTTACAGATGCACTTAAGACATGTGCAGAAAAAGGAATCCCGGTTGTAACATTCGATACAGGTATCGCTGATGCTCCGGAAGGATCTGTAGTATGCGAGGTTTGTACAGACAACGCACAGGCTGGTGCAGTAGCAGCTGAGAATATGTACAACTCCATTAAAGACGTTGTTAAAGATGCTGACGGACAGGTTATCATCGGTGAGGTTAACCAGGATGCAACAGCTCAGAACATTCAGCAGCGTGGTACTGGATTCATCAACAAGATGATCGAGCTTCTTCAGGCTGATGGCAAGACTGTAGCAGTAAGCGGTAACGAGTTCTATGTTAACGCAGCAGAGGGTGCTGATGCTGATGCTAAAGACGCAGACGTTGTTATCCAGGTAGCTGTTCCGGCACAGACAACTGTAGAGCTTTGCTCCACAGAGGCTCAGGCAATCCTTTCCCAGGAGAACTGTATCGCAGTATTCGGTTCCAACCAGGTTTCTGCAGAGGGTGTTCTTGCAGCAAATGCTAACCTTAACGTTCTTGGTTCTGACCCGGCAAACGGTGATGTAGTTGGTGTTGGTTTCGATGCTGGTTCTATCATCAAAGCAGCTGTTAAAGATGGCACATTCATTGGTGCTGTTACACAGTCTCCTCTTATGATGGGATACTATGCAATCTACGCTCTGACAGCAGCAGCAAACGGCCAGGAGCTTGAGGATGTTCCTACAGACGGTTACTGGTATGATGCAACAAATATGGAAGACGAGGATATCGCTCCTAACCTTTATGACTAATCAAATCATATAATTGATAAGATCGTGAAGTTATAATGAACGCGGATTGCGTTCGGACGTATGAAATAAGAGATCCGCTGGCTGATTCAGTCAGCGGATTTTTTAAACAAATAATGTAGTAGTTCATAAATAATCGCTGTATTATTGGCAAATAAAGACACTTTTTTTGACAAAAGAGGTTCTTATCACCGGAAGGATCCTGATGTATGATAAATACAACATCAGATATGAAAGTGATCAGAAGCTTACATATTGAGGAGGATTTAAAAATGGCAACATATTATTTAGCAGTAGATATCGGAGCATCCAGTGGACGTCACATTCTGGGACATATGGAAAACGGAAAAATGATCCTGGAAGAAATCTATCGTTTTGAGAACGGCATGGTTAAGAAGGATGGAGAGCTCTGCTGGGAGTTTGACCGCCTTTTCACCGAGATCGTAAATGGTCTCAAAAAATGTAAAGAGATCGGCAAGATTCCGGTAAGCATGGGCGTTGATACCTGGGGTGTTGATTTTGTACTTCTTGACAAAGATGATAAGGTTCTTGGAAATACTGTAGGTTATCGTGATCATCGTACAGAGGGAATGGATGAGGAAGTTTATAAGACAATTTCTCTGAAGGATCTGTATGCAAGAACCGGTATCCAGAAAGCAATCTACAACACTGTATATCAGCTGATGGCAGTGAAGAAGAAACATCCGGAGTATCTGGAGCAGGCAGAGACACTTCTTCATGTACCGGATTATTTCCATTTCCTTCTTACAGGAAAGAAAACCTGTGAATACACAGAGGCAACCACAGGACAGCTTGTCTGCCCGACAACTAAGGACTGGGATTATGAGCTGATCGATATGCTGGGATATCCGAGAAAGATTTTCCAGAAGCTGATCATGCCTAGCACAAGCATCGGACATTTAACAGACGCAGTGAAAGAAGCAGTTGGCTTTGACCTTGAGGTTGTAGCACCGGCTACACATGACACAGGATCTGCAGTTCTGGCTGTTCCGGCAAATGATGACGATTTCATTTATATCAGCTCCGGCACATGGTCTCTGATGGGAATTGAGAGAAAAGAAGCAGACTGCTCTGAGAAGAGTTGTGAGATGAACTTCACAAATGAGGGCGGATATGCGGGACGTTTCCGTTATCTGAAGAACATCATGGGTCTTTGGATGATCCAGTCTGTACGTCACGAGTTTGATGATGCATACAGCTTCGCACAGATCTGTGAAATGGCTGAGGAGGCTAAGGATTTCCCATCAAGAGTAAACGCAAACGACGAGTGCTTCCTTTCTCCTGAGAACATGACAAAAGAGGTTCAGGACTACTGCCGCAGAACAGGACAGCAGGTTCCGGAAACTCTTGGCGAGATTGCAACCGTTATCTATACAAGCCTTGCAGATTGCTACGCTAAGATCGCAAAAGAAATCGAGGAGATGACAGGAAGAACCTACAGCCGTATCCATATCGTAGGCGGTGGTTCCAATGCAGGATACTTAAATGAGCTGACTGCAAAAGCTACAAAGAAAGAAATCCATGCAGGCCCTGGTGAGGCTACTGCAATCGGTAATATCACAGCACAGATGCTGAAGGCCGAGGAGTTTAAAACGATCGAGGAGGCTCGTACAACCATCCATGAGTCCTTCGGTATCAAAGTATACAAAGCATAAATAAAAATAACTGGAGGTTTTATTATGTTAGTTAACACAAAGGCAAAAGTTGGTGTATTTTCAATTGCTTTAGGCGCATATCTTCCGCAGTTTCCGTCACTGGTGCCGGAATTTGAGGCACAGTACGACGCATTCAAGAAAACGATCCCGGATACAGTAGAGATCGTTGACGGCGGAATGGTGACAACAAAAGAGCAGGCAATGGTGGCAGGAGATAAGTTCCGTGCAGCAGATGTTGACCTTGTATTTCTTCAGATGCTGACATACGCAACATCCTACAACATGCTTCCGGCGATCCGTGATCTGGATGTTCCGGTTGTTCTTGTGAACGTTCAGAAGATCAAAGCGCTGGATTATGAGCACACTGACATTGCCTCCTGGCTGGGTGAAGGCTATGCATGCGGTGCTGTAGGCGAGGCAGTTGCTGACCTTGAGAGAGCAGGCAAGAGACATGCGGTTATCACAGGCGTTGTAGAAGGCGGAGATCCGTCAGTTCAGGCTGAGATCGAAGACTGGTGCAAGGCTGCTCAGGTAAGAAGAAGATTCCGTGAGACTAACATTGCACAGATCGGAAGACCATATCCGGGTATGATGGATCTGTATATTGATGAGACAAACCTCTATAACAGAATGTTCCTCTACACAAAACAGTTCGACTGGGAGAAGATGTGGGCGATCGCTGATGATATCACAGACGAGGAAGCAATCCGTGCAAAGGCACAGGATATCCTTGATACATTCGATATTGAGGGCGGCGGCACCATCGAGAAAGTATGGGATATGGCCAAATACGTTGTTGCTTTTGAGAAATGGGTAAAAGACGAGCATCTTGGAATGATCGCTTCCCATTACGACGGATTTGCACAGGGTAAAGCCGGTGTCCTTGACAGTATGCTGATCCCGGCATTCTCCATGCTGATCAAACAGGGTACTGCATGTGCGGTAGAGGGTGACATGAAGGTTGCCATGGCAATGAGTATCTTAAAGACAATTTCCGGTACAGGTCAGCTTTCTGAGATGTACTCCATCGACTTCAATGATGACATCTGCATCATCGGACATTCCGGAAGCGGTGACGCGGACATCTCTGACAAGAAGCCAACCATGAAGATCGTAAAAGTATTCCATGGCAAAACAGGCGGCGGATATCTGACACAGTTCTATCCGTACACAGGTCCGGTGACCTACCTTGCGATCACTCAGGATAAAGACGGAAACTTCAAATTCGTTGTAGCTGAGGGCGTAAACGAGGAGGGACCGATCCTTTCCTTCGGTGATACAAACATGAGAACACGCTTCACATGCGGAGCAAGAGAGTTCGTTAACCGCTGGAGCGAGGCTGGCCCGACACATCATATGGCAGCTGCTACAGGAAGACACATCGATACGATCCTGAAGGTTGCAAAAATCTTTAACGTACCGGTAGATATCGTGACAAGATAAATTCTTTCTTATGTATTCAACCTAAAACATATTCAAAAAAGGAGACTGCGCGGAGCGGTCTCCTTTTTCAGTGGGAAAAATAAGATAAAAAAGATCTGCCGGAAATGCAGCAGGCAGATTCGGCAGATTTTGGTTTTGCAGTTATTTTTTATGCATAAGTGTGTGCTCCCTGGAAAGCTCATCGTGCAGTTGGATGGAAGACCAGTGCTGAGTTACCGGTGTGAGCATGGCCTTCAGTGCAACAGGCGGGATCTGGTTTTCACGGAAAAAAGCAAGAAAACCATCCATCTGTGCACTGGAAAAATCCTTCAGCACGATCATCTCATCGCTGAAATTGCTTCCCAGATTAAACTGGGATGAGGGATGAAATCCCGGAATCTCAAAAAGATATCCCAGCGGATGAAGAAATTCCGGAGCAGTGACGATCCGTGTCTTAACCTTCTGACGGTTCAGATAGCGGCGGATCTGGCGAAGCCGTTCCGGGTCGTTAAAATTATATAAAAGAGCTTCTGGCTGTGTATTCATATAGTGTCATACCTCATTTCTGAATAAAGATTTTTTTGGAACGTAAGTTACTTTTCACGATGTGCAGGGAACCGGATCTCAACATCCGTCCCCTCTCCAGGCTTGCTGGAATAAGTGAGTCCGTAATTATTTCCATAGAGAATTTGGAGTCTCCGGTGGGTATTATAAACTGCGATATTGGTGCCGCCGGACTGGCTTTTTCCCTTTCCGGAAAGGATAGTTGACAGGATTTCTGGCGAAATCCCAACACCGTCATCGGAAATCAGAAGAACAATATCCTCATTTTCCATCCATCCGGTAATAACAATAGTTCCGGATTTTGATTCTTTTTCCAGGATCCCGTGAAGAATGGAATTTTCCACAACAGGCTGAAGAGTCAGCTTCGGGATCTGGTATTCTGAAAGCTCATCCGGGATATCCGTGATCAGCTCAATGCTGTCGTGGTAGCGCATATTCTGAAGCTGCACGTAGATGGTTACATGCTCCAGCTCCCTTGCAATGGTAGAGATTCCCTTTTTGCGGCTCAGGGTCAGCTTATAAAAACGGGAAAGGCTTTGTACTGCGTGACTGATCTCATCGGTCCGTCCCTGCAGTGCCATCCAGTTGATCATATCCATGGTGTTATAAAGAAAATGTGGATTGATCTGTGCCTGGAGGGAATTGAATTCTGCGATTCGGAGATCTTCGGCAGCCTTAGCCTGCTTCTCCATCAGTTCTTCCATTTTTCGAGTCATATAGTTGTAGGTATCGATAAGATTACCGATCTCATCATGTGCCTGTGGACTTTCCATAGGAGTAGGCGGGCCGTGGCGGACGGTCTGCATCTGCCGGATCACAGAAGAAAGTCTTCCGGTAATAGAATGAGCCAGTACATTGGCAAAAATAAGTGCCAGAACCAGAAAAACTGCATAGATCAGTACGATCTGGATCATCAGCCGGTTGCTCTCATGTATCAGCGGCGGGGAAGGCAGGACCGTCACCATAAACCAGTCTGTATTGGAAATGCTGTAAAAGCCGGCATAAACCTTTGTGTCCAGAATGTTCCGCTCAATGAAGTTATTGGAAGACATAAAGGAAGCCTTGATGGTGTCGTAATCCAGTTGGTAGATTCCGGATAATGACGGATCTGAGGTAGCAACAATGGCATCACGTTCGTTTACGATATATGAAACACTTCCCTCCAGAGATAGATTGTCGGAAAGAATGGAAGTAAGCTTGTCATCGGAATAATACACTGCCAGATAAGCCTTATAGGCAGTGGAGTGATAAT
This sequence comes from Ruminococcus sp. AM26-12LB, assembly GCF_003480785.1. NCBI lineage: Bacteria > Bacillati > Bacillota > Clostridia > Eubacteriales > Oscillospiraceae > Ruminococcus > Ruminococcus sp. AM26-12LB. The sequence continues at coordinate 90,400 of NZ_QUJX01000014.1, forward strand.
AAAGGCTTAAAGGACAGATATATGCCATATCACCATAATTCTTTTTTTCTCTGGGACCAAGATAGAAGGAAGGACAGAACATTTCCTGGGTGTTACGGTTTCCCTGAAAGATACCGTACCAGTATGTACCTTTCGCCTGACTTAAGGGAGTAAGTATATTCTCAGTGTTGGGATAAGCATCCAGTGCCTTCAGATCATCAGGAAAATCCACATAGATCTGTACATCGGTAACAATGGAATCTGTGGTCAGACGCTGAACGGCATTTTTAAAATCAGTGGCATGGTTAGATGTTGCAAGCTGTTCTGCTGAATCGCTGACCGGCATATAAAAAAGTTCCTGAAAAAAATTCTGTCCTGTAATATTCCGGGTAGTAGCGAGGAGCGTATCCATAGTCCGTTCGATCAGAGGTGCAGTTTTTGCGGAGGCGTCCTGTTCCTGCCGGATGGTATTGGAAACCACCATGCTATAAAGTCGTCCATAAAAAAGAAAGGCGGTAAGACAGGCAGGAACTACCACAATGCTGATCAGGGCAATGGTGAATTTTGTCTGCAGGTTTAAATTCAGGTAGCCGTTTTTGAAACGGCGCCAGAGGGCCCTCATGACATTTTCTCCCGGTATTCAGACGGGGAAAAGCCGGAGTATTTTTTGAAGCTTTTTCCGAAGTAATTGCCATCCGTATAGCCTACCTTGGAAGAAATCTCGGAAATCTTGTATCTGGGATCGGAAAGCAGCTGCTTGGCCTTTTCCATTCGGTATTCTGTCAGATATTGATTGAGAGTCTGTCCGGTCTCACTTTTGAAAAAAGTGCATACATAAGATGCGGAAAGGTATACATGGCCGCTGATATCTTTTACGGAAAGTGTATCGTTCATATAGTTCCGGCTGATATAATCCTTGATCATAAAGATTGTGGAATTTTCCGGCTGGGAATTTTTCGCATCTTCAAAATACTGGGCGGTTTTTTCTTTCAGAGCTTTGTGAAGCTCTTCGTAGGTGAAGGCGTTGTTTAACGTATCTACGATCAGATCCTGCTTTTCATGAAGTTCGGTTTCCAGCTGATTTTTTTTACGGGAAGCCGAAAGTGTATTAAATAGCTGGTAATAAAGATCACGGATCTGGTTAGGCATAAATGTGTGATTGCAGCTATAATACCGGAAAAGCTCATCAAGAAACTGAAAACAGGGTTCTTCTTCTCCGGCCAGGAGATATTTGGAAAAAGTATTTTCCGGTGAATGCAGGGAATCCGGAACCGGTCCCTTCGGTGAAAGCAGGCGGATGGCATTTTCCGTCAGAAATGTTTTTTCCGGAAAGAAAAAACAGTTCTGCAGAAGGATCACGGCAGAAGCGTAGGACTGATAAACCCTGAAAATATCCGTTACGGTATTTCCGGCTGCGATCAGATGCTTTCCGCAGGTGTCATATTGTCTGGAAATATAGCTTCCCACTGCGGAAAGGGTAGTCGGGGAAAGGGCATTCCTTCCATATATATGGTGGACCAGATACTGAACCCTTTTTTCCACAAAAAGACATTTCAGATGGTAATGCTCCAGAAAACAGGAAATGTCGTTCTGGAGATCTTCCAGGAAAATACCGGAAGCCTCCACAGATTCATTAAGCTTTACGATCACAGAGGTAAAATTCATGCCGTTCTCAAGAAGCTCCGGCTGCCCCAGTTCCAGACAGAGATCTGCAATTTTGTTGTTATCGGAAGGTGGAAGAGTCAGCTGTTGTGCCAGCCGGGTAGCGATTTCCTGAGAATGGATCGCTTCGCCACGATGGGAGCGGAGCTTTTGTTTGTAAAGAGTCTGCGCTTCCAGAACTGCCGCCTGTACTTCCTCGGGATGCAGAGGCTTTTCGATGTAATTGATGGCTTTTAGTTTGATGGCAGCTTTCAGATACTCTTTGTCAGAATATCCGCTCATAAAGATAGGGATACTGTCCGGCAGGAATTTCTCCAGACGTTCCAGCATGGCAATGCCTGTCATCCGCGGCATCCGTACATCGCAGAGAATGATCTCAGGTTTATACAGTCTGGCCATTTCCAGTCCGTTCACACCATCATCTGCCTGAAGGATCTCGGTGATCCCCAGAGAATCCCAGTCGATAGATGAGATCAGTCCGGTACGCGTAAGTTCTTCGTCATCGACGATCAGTAATTTCATATACAATTCTCCAATCGAGCATAGCTTTATAGCTTCGTAAATCGGACGTTTACAGCTCTGTTTATATTCCCAGAAAACTGTAACGTCAGCGTTATCATTATAGCATAAAGTATATAGAAATACGAGAATGGGACAATGGTTTATGAGTAATATTTTACAGGGAAAAGAAGAATATTTTACCCTTATCCAAAAATATTCCCATTATCAACCTGTGGGCCGGATGATAGAATATAATCAGATTAAAGGAAAGGGAGGAGAAAGAGCCGTGTCAGAATATGTTCTTGAATTAAAAGGTATTACGAAGATATTCCCCGGTGTCAAAGCTCTGAATAATGTACAGTTCCAGCTCAAACCTGGCGAAGTTCACGCGCTGATGGGTGAGAATGGTGCTGGTAAATCTACGTTTATCAAGGTTATTACCGGAGTACATAAAGCAGAAGAAGGTGAGATGTTCTTAAACGGACAGAAGGTTGACTTCAAAGGTCCGAAGGATGCTCAGGAAGCAGGTATCGCAGCCGTATATCAGCATCCGACATCATACCCGCACCTTACAGTAGCTGAAAATATTTTTATGGGTCATGAGATCATCAAACATCATATGATCCAGTGGAAAGAAATGAACCAGGAGGCAAACAAGTATCTGAAAGAGCTGGATGCAGATTTCGATGCAACCGCTGAGATGGGTACCCTTTCTGTTGCGCAGCAGCAGATGGTTGAGATCGCCAAGGCACTTTCCACAAATGCGAAGATCATCATTCTGGATGAGCCTACAGCAGCACTTACCAGAAACGAATCCGAGAAGCTTTACACACTGGTTGACAAGCTGAAAGAGAATGGCGTTTCCATTATCTTTATTTCTCACCGTTTTGAGGATATGTACCGTCTGGCTTCCAGAGTTACCGTATTCCGTGATTCCCAGTATATCGGAACCTACGATGTAAACGGGATCACAAACGCAGATCTGATCAAGGCAATGGTTGGACGTGAGATCAATGATCTGTTCCCGAAGCCGGAAGTGAAGTTTGGAGATGAGATGCTCCGTATCGAACATCTTTCCAGAATAGGATTTTTCAAGGATGTTTCTTTCAATGTACATGCAGGCGAGATCGTAGGTCTTACCGGTCTGGTTGGTGCAGGACGTACAGAGGTTATGGAAGCTGTCTGTGGAATTACCCGTCCGGACGAAGGAAAAGTTTTCCTTGAGGGAAAAGAAATTTATATCAAGACTCCGTCTGATGCAATGGAAAAAGGTATCATCCTTCTTCCAGAGGACAGACAGAAACAGGGTCTGGTTATGAGCTGGGGACTTGGAAGAAACGTAACACTTCCGATCATCAGCAAATATGCAAAATCCGGATTTAACGATGAGAAGGCAGAAAGAGAACTTTCCAAGAAACTTCTTGAGGAAGTAGATACCAAGGCAGTCGATATCTTCCAGCCGGCAAGCTCTCTGTCTGGTGGTAACCAGCAGAAAGTTGTTGTTGCGAAAGCTCTTGCTCAGGAAATGAAAGTAGTTATCATGGATGAGCCGACAAAGGGTGTTGATGTCGGAGCCAAAGCTGAGATTTATGCGATCATGGGAGACCTTGCAAAGAAAGGATATGCAATCATCCTGATCTCTTCCGAGATGCCGGAGATCTTGGGTATGGCGGACCGTATCATTGTTATGTGTAATGGCCGCAAGACAGGAGAACTGAACAGAGGAGAGGCAACACAGGAGGGAATCCTTGAGCTGTCCATGGAAAAGAGCACTGGAAAGGGGACTAAATAATGGAAAAGAAATCTGTCATCAAGAAGATTACAGGCTCCCGAGAGGCTCTGCTGGCAATTATCGTAATCGTGCTGTTTGCAGTTGTCACAGCGATCAGCCCGTCATTCCTTACGCCAAAGTCACTCATGGAGATGCTGAAAAATAATGCAGTAACAATGGTAATGTCACTTGGTATGTTATGTGTCATGCTGGTAGGCGGAATTGATATTTCCATTATGTCAACTCTGGCACTTTCCGGTATGTCCATCGGTATGCTTCTGAAATACGGACATATCACAAGCACATTACTTGCTTTCATCATTGCAATGGCAATCGGTATTGCCTGCGGACTGGTTGTAGGTCTTGTAATTTCAAGAGCAAACGTTCCGCCGATCATTGCAACCATGGGCTTTATGTACATCTACAGAGCAATGGGATATCTTGTTTCTCACGGTGGTGAGTGGGCAAGTGCCGCAGCTCTCGGTGATTTTAAGAATTTTGCCACCACAAATTTCCTTGGAATCAACAAGGTAATCTGGGTGATCATCGTATGCTACGTAGTATTCTTCTTCTTTATGAAATGGACAAGAACCGGTCGTAGGATCTACGCAGTAGGAAGTAACGCAAGTGCAGCACAGGTTTCCGGTATCAATGCAAAGAATATCAACCTTCTTGTATATGTGATCATGGGATTCCTCGCAGGTCTTGGCGGAGCACTTCAGGTATCTGTTTATGCTTCTGCAATGCCTGATATGCAGTACGGTGGTGAGATGGATGTTATCGCAGCCTGCGTTATCGGTGGTGTAAGCATGAGCGGTGGACGTGGAACCGTAGTAGGTGCATTCCTCGGTTCCATTATCCTTGCAACGATCGCAAAAGCTCTTCCGCTTGTAGGTATCAGTTCACTGTGGCAGAACATGATCAAGGGTGTTATCATCCTGGTAGTAGTTGTGATCAACGTTGTTCTGCAGAGAATCGCAGATAAAAACGCATTAAAGGGAAGGGAGATGTAAATCATGGCTGGAAAATCTGGAAGAAGTATTAACAATGTGCCGGAAAATCCGATGAAACACATCATATTCAGTTGGGAAGGCATCCTGGTCATTCTCTTTATCCTGGTAAATATTTTCTGCGCATCATTTTCTGAGTTTTATAATATGAAGAGTGTTCTTCGTCAGATGCCGGTTTACCTTGCAGAGGTATTCATGATGTTTCCAATGGCGTACATCCTGGTATTAGGCGAGATTGATATTTCCGTAGGTGCGATCGTGTGTCTCTCCGCTACCTTAAGCTGTATGGTCTGCAACACAAACGCTCCGTTCATTGTAGTAGTACTTACAGCACTGGTTGTTGGTGCCCTCTGTGGTGCGGTTAACGGATTTATCCTTACCCGTTTCAAGGAGCTGCCTCCAATGATCGTAACACTGGCAACACAGATCATCTTCCGTGGTATCGCTGAGGTAACACTTGGAGCCGGCGGAAGTATTGCGATCACAAACACAGATGGCTTCCGTGCTATCGGTGGAAAGGTTGGAAATATTCCATATATTCTTTTCCTGGTGCTGATCCTTGGTGTACTTTTTGCGATCTTTCTTGGAAAGAGTACATTTGGACGCCGTACATATGCGATCGGAACAAACCGTGTGGCAGCTTATTACGCAGGTGTTCACGTAGAGAAGATCCGTTTCATCATCTACACAGTTATGGGACTTATGTCCGGACTTTGCGCAGTATTCCTGGTATCCTCTTCCTACGGTGCAAATACAACAACCGGTAACGGATTTGAGATGGATGCCATTGCAATGGCAGTATTCGGAGGTATCTCCTCCACAGGTGGTAAAGGTAACCTGGCCGGCGGTATCATTTCTGCATTCATCATCGTATGCTTACGAGTTGGCCTTGGACAGAAGAACGTAAATGCTCAGGTGATCCTTCTCATCATCGGTGTACTTCTGGTAGCAGCAGTAGCTCTTCCGAATATCATCGGCGATGTGAAAAAAGCAGTCGCAATGAAGAAAAACTAAATATCACTTTTGAAACTCATATGATTGTTAGCTGCCTCCATTGGTGTAGCGGAGGCAGTAGCATATAAAAAAATTATATTCTTATAGGGAGGAACAACAATGAAAAAAAAGGTAATTAGCGCAATCCTTTGTGGAGCAATGGTTCTTGGTACAGTTTGCCCGGTTCTTGCAGCAGATGACAAATCCGAAGATACTAAGACAGAAGCAGCAGCTGGCGATTCTGCAAAAGGCAAAAAGATCGCTCTGGTTGGTAAAGCAGCCGGTAATGCATTCTTCGAGATCGCAGCGAAATCTTTCCAGGAGACAGTAGAGGCTGAAGGCGGCGAGGTTCAGGTCGTTTATCCTGAGACAGCTACAGCTGATGCGCAGATCAAGGTTCTTGACAACCTGATTTCTCAGGACTTCGATGCAATCTGTATCTCCGCTAACGATGTTAACGCTCTTCAGGCTAAGCTTGAGGAAGCTATGGATGAGGGAATCAAGGTATCTTCCTTCGACTCCGCACCGAACAAAGACAGCCGTGAGATTTTCGTAAACCAGGCTGGTACAAAAGAAGTTGCTCAGGCACTTATGGATGCAGTTCTTGATATTTCCGGTGGTGAGGGACAGTTCGCTATCCTTTCCGCTACATCTCAGTCCGCTAACCAGAACGCATGGATCGACGCGATGAAGACCATCATGGAAGGCGATGACAAATACAGCAAGCTTGAGCTTGTAGACGTTGTATACGGTGATGATGAGCCGCAGAAATCCACAGACCAGACAGCAGCTCTTCTTCAGAACTACAAGGATCTGAAGGTTATCTGCGCACCTACAACAGTTGGTATCGCAGCAGCTGCTAAATATCTTCAGGATAACGGATCTTCCTGCAAGCTGACAGGTCTTGGACTTCCATCCGAGATGCAGGAGTACACAGGTGATGATGATTCTCATTCCTGCCCATACTTCTATCTGTGGGATATGCAGGGCCTTGGAAAACTCAGTGCTTACACAACAATCGCTCTGATCAACGAAGACATCACAGGTGCTAAAGATGACAAATTCACAGCTGGTGACCTTGGTGACTACACAGTAACAGAGGCAGATGACGGCGGTACAGAGGTTGTTCTTGGTGCACCTCTGAAATTCGATACAAGCAACATCGAGGAGATGGCTAAGCTGTACTAATCAATCCTCAGATTGACTGTATAATCATATGATAAATCCTTTTGGGACAAGGCGGAGTCTTCGGACTCCGCCTTGTTTCGTATATTTGAATTTGGTGTATAGAAGGTTTCCGAAAAAATTTCAGTCTTTTGATTCTGGTTGTACTCTTATGGCTGCGGTGTTAAAATGAGGACAGCAGAATAGAAAACCATGAACAGATGAAGGAGCAAAACACATGCAGCAGGCATTACTGGATCAGCTGAGAAAGATCACAGAGGAAGAGAGAAAAATCCTGGATGGAGAAGCAGAGGTGGATAGAGATCTCTACACATCCGGTCGGGACTTTACTGTGGACAGCCGTAAAATGCTGAAAGAAGGCAGGCTGATCGCTGTGCGTACACACACCCGTTTTGTGTATTTTCCGGCTCACAGGCATAATTTTGTGGAAGTGCTGTATGTGTGTGAGGGATCTCTGACTAATATCATTGACGGAAAAAAAGTCATAGTTAACAAAGGCGAGCTGCTTTTTCTCAATCAGTTTACGAAGCATGAGATTCTGAAAGCGGGGCAGAATGATATTGCGATCAATTTTATGGTGCTGCCGGAGTTTTTTGATGTGGCCTATTCCATGGCGGGCAATGACAATATGCTGGCAGATTTTCTGGTGAATGTCCTGCGACAGGATGAAGAGCGTGGGGAATATCTTCATTTTAAGGTTGCGGAAGTGCTGCAGATCCAGAATCTTCTGGAAAATATCATCTATTCTCTTGTAAACGGTGAGGAGAACAGAGAGCGGATCAATCAGACCACAATGGGCCTGATATTCATGTATCTGATAGAATCGGTGCAGTATGTGGAGATGCGTCTGCCCAATCAGTACGAAAATATGATCTCTATGACAACACTGGATTATATTGAACAGAAATACCGGACTGCTACGCTGACGGAGCTTTGTGGTCGTCTGCATCTTCCCATGCATGTCCTCAGTAAGATGATCAAGAAAAGCACAGGGTTTAATTTCAAGGAACTTCTTCAGAGAAAACGTCTGAACAAGGCTGTAGAGCTGATGTGTGAAACAGATCTGCCTGTCAGTGACATCATTGCGGCTGTAGGCTATGAAAATAACAGTTATTTTCATCGGGTATTCAAGGAACATTATCACATGACACCACGGGCGTTCCGGGTGAAAAACAGTGAGAAAGAACAGGTGAGGCTGTAACAGCCTCACCTGTTTTTTTAAATATCATGGAATTGTCCGATCTTGTTTTTGATCCGCTGCATTTCGTTATCCATATCGATCACAGTGCGGGCGCAGTTCAGCAGTTCATTGCTGACATCCTCATAACCGTCCATTTCTTCGATATTCTGCTTGTAACGCAGCTGATGCTCCAGAGTTGCCCAGAAATCCATACCGTTGGTACGGATCTGGATCTCTGCACGCATGGGAGTTTTTCCCTTGGAGAAGAATACGGGGATTTCCACGATCATGTGATAACTGCGGTAGCCGTTTGGCTTTGGATTTTTGATATAGTCCTTTACCTGGATGACGGTAATGTCATCCTGCCTGGTGATCAGGTCTGCAATAGTGTAGATATCATCGATAAAGGCACAGACAACACGGATGCCTGCCACGTCATTCAGTTGATTCTGAATATTCTCCGCAGTAAACTCATAGCCGAGCTTTTTGAGCTTTTTGTAAATGCTTTCCGGCTTCTTGATCCTTGTTTTGATGAAGGAGATCGGGTTACGTTTATATTCCAGTGAGAATTCGTCGTTGAGGACTTCCAGCTTGGTGCGTACCTCACGGACCGTACAGCGGTACATCATCATCAAATCATTGAATCTTGCGGAATTTTTGATAAAAACCTGTGGATCGGGGGTGTCCAGCCAGGTGTTTGTATTTCTTTCAGCCATAGTGTTTTTCTGGTGAAACTCCTTTCTTATGTGATATTTATAACAATTGCTTTTATACAATTATAGAACAAAATGACATTTTTTTCAACTTTTGTATTGACATATCAGAAAAGCTATGCTATTTTATAAAAAAAATTTAATTAAGTAAACCACTAAACCGTTGAAGCGGAGATAAAGATATTCATGCGCGCACAGAGAGTCCGGGAGGGTGAGAGCCGGGTCGAGAGGCAGTTTATCAAATGGACCGTAGAGGGCACAGGGAAAGATACTTTCGGGTATCAAGTATTCTGTGACGTGAGGGCATACGTCAGTTGCCGGGAATATGAAGGTATTCCGCCAAGTGCACGGGTCAGACCGTGAATCAGGGTGGCACCGCGGGTGATTTTGAATTTAGAGCTCGTCCCTGACAGAACCAGATTCTGTCGGAGACGGGCTTTTCTTGATTTTATGAGCAAGCAGCGAATGCAGATCACGAATGTCCCGTCCTCCGGTAAGGAATGAAAAACTCAGGAGGGCCTGTATATGTATCCAACATTAGAAAAAATCAAAGAACTCGCACAGTCAGGCGAATACCGGCGAATCCCTGTATGCAGAGAGCTGTATTCCGACCGCTATACACCCGTAGAAGTTATGAGGACCTTACGCACAGCCAGCAGACATTGCTATCTTCTGGAAAGTGCCAGCCAGACAGAGGTATGGGGACGCTATTCCTTCCTGGGATATGAGCCATCCATGGAGATCACCTGTACAGACGGAAAGCTTCAGATCCGTAGAATCCATGAGGACGGAACGGAAGAAAAAACCGTACAGCAGGTGAAGCATCCGGGAGATGCCATTCGGGAGATCCTGAAAGAATACAAAAGCCCGGTGCTGGAAAATATGCCGACCTTTACCGGAGGTCTGGTAGGATATTTTTCCTACGATTACATTAAGTATAGCGAGCCGAAGCTGGAGCTTACTGACGAAACAGTACAGGATTTCCGGGACATGGATCTGATGCTTTTTGACCAGGTGATCGCCTTTGACCATTACAGACAGAAGGTGCTTCTGATTACCGGTGTGATGACAGATGATCCGGAAAATTCCTATCAGAGGGCGGAAGCAAAATTAAAAGAGATGGCAGATCTGATCCGAAACGGAAAACAGAAGGAATTTCCGTCTTTGAAACTGAAATCTTCCATTGAGCCGCAGTTCCCGAAAGCAAAATACTGTGAGATGGTTGAGAAAGCGAAACATTACATCCATGAAGGAGATATTTTCCAGGTAGTCCTCTCCAATCCTATGAGAGCAAAAGCCGAGGGAAGCCTGTTTGATACTTACCGTGTCCTTCGGGCTACCAATCCTTCTCCATATATGTTTTATTTTTCCAGTGATGATATTGAGATTGCAGGAGCCTCCCCGGAAACACTTGCCAGGCTTGCAGGAACAGAATTAAGTACCTTCCCGCTTGCAGGAACAAGACCAAGAGGCAAGACAAAAGAAGAAGACGAAGCGCTGGAAAAAGGACTTCTGGCAGATGAAAAAGAACGTGCCGAGCATAACATGCTTGTGGATCTTGGTCGAAATGATATCGGAAAGATCAGTAAGATCGGTACTGTGAACGTAGAAAAATATATGTGCATCGAGCGTTTTTCTCATGTGATGCATATCGGTTCCACAGTTACCGGCCAGATCCGGGATGACAGGGATGCAGTGGATGCAGTGGATGCCATCCTTCCGGCAGGAACACTTTCCGGAGCACCGAAATTCCGTGCCTGCCAGATCATCCAGGAACTGGAACAGAGCAAGCGAGGCATTTACGGCGGTGCTATCGGATATCTGGATTTTGCCGGAAACCTGGATACATGTATTGCCATTCGCCTGGTTTATAAGAAAAACGGTGAGATCTGTATCCGGTCAGGAGCAGGGATCTTAGCAGACAGTATTCCGGAAAGTGAATTTCAGGAGTGCTGCAACAAGGCAAGAGCCGTTGTACAGGCAATCGAAACTGCACAGGAGGGACTGGAATGATAGTACTGATCGATAATTATGATAGCTTTTCCTACAATGTTTACCAGCTGATCGGTTCTGTGAAGCCGGATATCAAAGTGGTAAGAAATGATGAAGTGACCATCAAAGAGCTGGAGGCCATGAAGCCGGAGGCATTGATCCTTTCCCCTGGTCCGGGAAAACCGGAGGATGCGGGAATCTGTATTGAATCCATAAAATATTTCAAAGACAAGCTGCCGATCCTGGGTATCTGCCTTGGACATCAGTCCATCTGTGAAGCCTTCGGAGGGACAGTATCCTACGCAAAAGAGCTGATGCACGGAAAGCAGAAAGAGATACATAAAGTTGGAAAGAGCCGGATGTTTGAAGGACTTCCGGAAACTTTTCCGGCAGCCAGATATCACTCACTGGCAGCTATCCGGGATACCTTACCGGAGGAACTGGTTGTTACCGCTGAGTCTGAGGACGGAGAGGCGATGGCACTGGAGCATAAAGAATATCCGATATTCGGATTACAGTTCCATCCGGAATCTGTTATGACACCGGATGGAAAAACAATGATCGAGAACTTTATGAAGGTTATCAGAGACAGATAAGACAGAGAACAGCAATCCATAAAAGATAGAATCGTTACAGAACAGGAGGAAACAACAATGATCAAAGAAGCAATCATCAAGCTTTCAAAAAAAGAAGATCTTACATATGACGAAGCAGAAGCCGTAATGAATGAGATCATGGACGGAGCGGCAACACCGGTACAGATGGCATCCTACCTTACTGCACTTTCCCTGAAAGGAGAGACTATTGATGAGATCACTGCATCAGCAGCCGGAATGCGTGCACACTGCATCAAGCTTCTCCACGATATGAATGTTCTGGAGATCGTAGGAACCGGTGGTGACGGAGCAAACTCCTTTAACATTTCCACGACATCTTCTCTTGTAATCGCAGCAGGTGGCGTTCCGGTAGCAAAACACGGAAACCGTGCAGCATCTTCCAAGAGCGGTGCAGCAGATGTTCTGGAAGCACTTGGCGTAAAGATCACCATCCCGCCGGAAAAAAGTGCAGAGATCCTGAAAAAGATCAACATCTGTTTCCTGTTCGCCCAGAATTATCATATTGCCATGAAATATGTGGCACCGATCCGTAAAGAGCTGGGAATCCGCACGGTATTTAATATCCTCGGACCATTAAGCAACCCGGCAGGCGCAAACATGGAGCTGATGGGAGTCTTTGACCAGTCTCTGGTAGAGCCGCTGGCACAGGTTATGATGAAGCTTGGCGTGAACCGCGGAATGGTAGTTTTCGGACAGGATAAGCTGGATGAGATCTCCATGAGCGCACCGACTTCTGTGTGCGAGATCAAGGACGGATGGTTCCAGTCCTATGAGATCACACCGGAGCAGTTCGGCTATACACGCTGCAGCAAAGAAGATCTGGCAGGCGGCACACCGGCAGAGAACGCAGAGATCACAAAAGCCATTGTAAACGGAACCGAAAAAGGCCCGAAGCGTCAGGCGGTCTGCATGAACGCAGGTGCAGCACTTTATATCGCAGGAAAGGCAGAGAGCCTGGAAGCCGGCGTAAGAAAGGCTGAAGATCTGATCGACAGTGGTGCAGCTGCTGCCAAGCTTGCGGAATTTATCAAATTAAGTAACGAGATTTGAAAATAATAGCGGCAGAAGAGAAATCGGCAATCCCTATCGGAAGAGATATGAACGGAAACATTAATCGGTCAGACTTCTTGAAATTGCCGGATGAGAGTTGAACTGAAATATCAAGGAGACAAACAAAGAATGAGTGAAAAAAACATTCTGGAAGAAATCGCAGAAAAAACAAGAGAACGTATCCGGAAGGAAAAACTTCAGTTTCCCCTGGATCAGCTGAAAGCTCTGGCTGAAAAAGCACCACAGCAGCCGTCCTTTCTGGAAGCGTTGAAAAAGCCGGGCATGTCCTACATCTGTGAAGTAAAAAAAGCTTCCCCCTCCAAGGGGCTGATTGCACCGGAATTTCCGTATCTGGAAATTGCGAAAGAATACGAGGCAGCAGGTGCATCTGCGATCTCCTGCCTCACAGAGCCATTTTATTTCATGGGAAGTGATACTTATCTCCGTGAGATCACAGAAACAGTGGATATTCCGGTCCTTCGGAAGGACTTCACGGTGGATAAGTACATGATCTATCAGGCAAAAGCATTCGGCGCATCGGCTGTACTTCTGATCTGTGCTATCTTAAATGACCAGGAACTCCTGGAATACCGAGAGCTTGCTGAAACTCTGGGAATGGATGCACTGGTGGAAGCTCATGACGAGAATGAAGTGGCAAGAGCATTAAAGACAGGTGCAAAGATCGTCGGTGTAAACAACCGTGACCTGAAAACCTTTAAGGTTGATATGAATAACAGCATCCGTCTTCGAAACCTGGCACCGGACAATGTGGTATTTGTGTCTGAGAGCGGAATCAAAAACGCAGGTGATATCGCTATCCTGGAAAGAAACCGGGTAGGTGCAGTCCTGATCGGTGAGACCCTGATGCGAAGCCCGGATAAGAAAGCAGCATTGGAAAATCTGAATGGTGGAGCGCTTGTATAAAGGCCAAACGAAAGAATAGAGCAAATAAGTAACAGAGCTGACCAGCAGCAAATAGTAACGAAACAGGAAGGGGCAGGGTCGTCAGACAGAAAGGGCAGAATTGGCAGAATATGAGAGAACAACCGTTGAAACATGGGAGCAGAACCAGAATCAAGATCTGCGGCCTGACCCGCCCGGAAGATATCCAGGCAGTTAACCAGGCTAAACCGGACTTTGCAGGATTCATTGTAGAATTCCCAAAAAGCAGAAGAAACGTTACCGTGGAGCAATTGAAGGCTCTCCGGGAAGAAATGGATGATAGCATTTTGCCGGTAGGCGTATTCGTCAATGCACCGGTGGAGCTTCCCGCACAGCTTTTAAATGAAGGAACCATCGCACTGGCACAGCTTCACGGACAGGAAGACAAGAATTATATCAGACAGCTTAAGACCATGACAGACCAGCTTCTGATAAAGGCTTTTTCCATAAAAACAGAAGCAGATATAAAGAAAGCGATCCGTTCGGAAGCAGACTATATTCTGCTGGATCAGGGCGCAGGAGGAACAGGAGAAACTTTCGACTGGAGTCTGGTACCGGCGATCAAACGTCCCTGGTTTCTGGCAGGAGGTCTGGGCTGTGAAAATCTGGAATCGGCCATACATCTGCTTCACCCCTGGGCAGTAGATTTAAGCAGCAGTGTAGAAACCGACGGTCACAAAGACCCGGATAAAATATTAGAAGCAGTATACGCAGTAAGGAACATAAAGGAGGAAATATAACATGTCAAAAGGAAGATTCGGCATCCATGGCGGACAGTACATCCCGGAAACACTGATGAACGCCGTTCTGGAGCTTGAGGAAGCATACAACCATTACAAAAACGATCCGGAATTCAACCGTGAGCTCACAGAGCTTCTCAATGAATACGCAGGAAGACCATCCCGTCTTTACTATGCGGCACATATGACCGAGGACCTTGGCGGAGCCAGGATCTATCTGAAAAGAGAAGACTTAAACCACACAGGAGCCCACAAGATCAACAACGTACTTGGTCAGGTGCTCCTGGCAAAAAAAATGGGCAAGACCCGTGTCATCGCAGAGACAGGAGCCGGCCAGCACGGTGTTGCAACTGCAACCGCAGCAGCACTGATGGGAATGGAATGTGAGGTATTCATGGGAAAAGAAGACACGGAACGTCAGGCACTGAATGTTTACAAAATGCGTCTTCTCGGAGCAAAAGTCCATGCAGTCACAAGCGGAACCGCAACCTTAAAGGATGCCGTTTCCGAGACCATGCGTGAGTGGACAAACCGTATTGCAGATACCCATTATGTACTGGGATCTGTTATGGGCCCGCACCCGTTCCCGACCATCGTACGTGATTTCCAGGCCGTGATCTCCAAGGAGATCAAAGAACAGATGCTGGAAAAAGAGGGAAGACTTCCGGATGTTGTCCTGGCCTGCGTGGGCGGTGGCTCCAATGCTATCGGAACCTTCTACAATTTCATTGAGGACAAAGACGTTCGTCTCATTGGCTGTGAGGCAGCAGGACGTGGCGTAAATACTGCGGAGACTGCGGCAACCATCGCAACCGGTCGTCTCGGAATCTTCCATGGTATGAAATCTTACTTCTGCCAGGATGAATACGGACAGATCGCACCGGTATACTCCATCTCCGCAGGCCTTGATTATCCGGGCGTAGGTCCGGAGCATGCACACCTTTATGATATCGGAAGAGCAGAGTACGTTCCTGTTACAGATGACGAAGCAGTAGATGCTTTTGAATATCTTTCCAGAACAGAAGGAATTATTCCTGCGATCGAAAGTGCCCATGCAGTGGCCTATGCGAAAAAGATCGCACCGACACTTGGAAAGGACAAGATCATGGTAGTTACCATTTCAGGACGTGGAGATAAGGACTGTGCGGCAATTGCCCGCTACAGAGGGGAGGATATTCATGAATAAGAGAATTACAGAAGCATTTGCAAACGGAAAAGCATTTATTCCTTTTTTAACCTGCGGAGATCCGTCTCTGGAGGTAACAGAGCAGCTGGTTTATGCAATGGAAGAAGCAGGAGCAGATCTGATCGAGCTTGGGATCCCGTTCTCAGATCCTACCGCAGAGGGACCTGTGATCCAGGAAGCTAATGTCCGGGCACTTGCAGGTGGCGTGACTACAGATAAAGTTTTTGCAATGGTAGAAAAAATCCGTAAAAATACAAAAATCCCAATGGTATTCATGACCTACGCAAATGTAGTATTTTCTTACGGAACAGAGCGTTTTATCAAGAAAGCAGCGGAAGTTGGAATGGATGGACTGATCCTTCCGGATGTTCCGTTTGAGGAAAAAGAAGAGTTTGATGTTGTGTGTAAACAGTACGGCCTTGACCTGATCTCCCTGATCGCACCGACCTCCCATGAGCGGATCGCCATGATCGCAAAAGAGGCGGAAGGCTTTGTTTACTGCGTATCTTCCCTTGGTGTAACAGGAATGCGTACCAGCATTACCACAGATATCGGAGCTATGGTGAAATTAGTAAAAGCCCAGAAAGACATTCCATGTGCAGTAGGATTCGGAATCTCCACACCGGAGCAGGCAAAAAAAATGGCAGATCAGTCAGACGGTGCCATTGTAGGATCTGCGATCGTGAAGCTTTGTGGTGCCTACGGCAAAGACTGCGTGCCGAAGGTGAAGGCTTATGTGAAAAAGATGAAGGATGCGATCAGATAAGTTCCCGGCTGAAATTGAAACACAGATCACAAAGTGTAATAAAAATCTGCTTTATCCCAAAGAAAGGGTAAAGCAGATTTTTTCCTGCTCTGAACAGAGGCCGGAAAAATTGCAGGAAATATCTACTTGACAGTCAGAGACCAAATGATAGATGATATAAAAAAAGGTGAGGAGGAAATTGGGGATGAATCGGGAAGAAGCAAAGAAGAAAGCAGAAGCGCTGGTTGCCAGGATGACTCTGGAGGAAAAAGCCAGTCAGTTAAGGTACGATGCACCTGCAATAAAAAGATTGGGAATTCCGGCGTATAACTGGTGGAATGAGGGACTTCACGGTGTTGCCAGAGCAGGGCAGGCAACGGTTTTTCCACAGGCAATCGGAATGGCGGCAGCTTTTGACCGGAAAAGTGTGGCAGAGATGGCCGGTATCGTGGCAACAGAGGGCAGAGCAAAGTATAATGCATATTCCGTAAACGGTGACAGAGATATTTATAAGGGATTGACGTTCTGGTCTCCTAATGTCAATATTTTCCGTGATCCACGATGGGGTAGAGGCCATGAAACTTATGGGGAAGATCCGTATCTTACAAAAGAACTTGGAGTTTCCTTTGTAAAAGCACTTCAGGGAAATGGGGATACAATGAAGGCAGCAGCCTGTGCCAAACATTTTGCAGTACATTCCGGGCCGGAGGCACTCCGTCATGAATTTGATGCGGAAGCATCCGCAAAAGATATGGAAGAAACGTATCTGCCGGCATTCGAAGGTCTGGTAAAAGAAGCGAAAGTAGAAGCGGTTATGGGAGCTTATAACCGGACAAACGGGGAACCCTGCTGCGGAAGTCCCACATTACAGAAAAAACTCAGAGGCGAATGGAAATTTCAGGGGCATTTTGTATCAGACTGCTGGGCGATCCGTGATTTTCATGAACACCATATGGTAACGGATACAGCCGTTGAATCTGCAGCACTGGCGATTAATAATGGCTGTGACCTGAATTGTGGAAATACCTATCTTCACATTATGAAGGCATACGAAAAGGGGCTTGTCACAGAAGAAACCATAACTCGGGCAGCAGTGCGGCTTTTTACCACAAGGTATCTGCTGGGGTTGTTTGATGGAAGCGAATATGACAATATCTCCTATCTGGAGGTGGAATCTCCCAGGCATCTGGATGCAGCGGAGAAAGCAGCGGAAAAAAGCTTTGTTCTGCTGAAAAATAACGGGATTCTTCCGCTTGATAAAGAAAAACTGAAAACAATAGGGATCATCGGACCAAATGCGGACAGCAGACAGGCGCTGATCGGCAATTATCATGGGACAGCTTCCAGGTATATTACCATACAGGAAGGCATCCAGGATTATGTGGGAGACGATGTAAGGATTCTTACTTCCAGAGGCTGTGATCTGTTCCGAGACCGGACGGAGCACCTTGCGTTTACCAGAGATCGTATTGCGGAAGCCAAGGTGGTTGCGGAAAACAGCGATGTAGTGATCTTATGTATGGGACTGGATGAGACACTGGAAGGGGAAGAGGGAGACACCGGAAACAGCTATGTATCGGGAGATAAAGAAGATATTGAACTTCCCGGAGTACAGCGAGAACTGATGGAAGCGATCGCAGATACCGGAAAACCGGTAGTATTCTGTCTGCTGGCAGGAAGTGACCTTGATCTGAAATATGCGGCAGAGAAATTTGATGCAGTCATGATGCTGTGGTACCCTGGATGCCAGGGCGGGAAGGCAGCGGCAAAGGTACTGTTTGGAGAAATCTCGCCATCAGGAAAACTTCCGGTGACATTTTATGAAAGCCTGGAAGAACTTCCGGATTTTACCGATTATTCCATGAAGGGCAGAACATATCGCTATATGGAACGAAAAGCACAGTTTCCTTTTGGATATGGTCTGACGTACAGTAAGGTGGCAGTAGATAAAGCAGAGGTCAAAACATGTGGACAGAAGATAAACGTGGAAGTAGAAGTGCAGAATAACGGCGCATATGATACAGAGGATGTTGTTCAGATCTATGTAAAAAATATTGACAGCAAAAATGCCATTCCCAATCCGATGCTGGCCGGTTTTCAGCGGATATTCCTGAAGGCGGGAGAATGCCGAAAAATAGAAATCCCAATATGGGAAAAAGCATTCACCGTAGTAGATGAAACAGGAAAACGGATGGAAGAAGGAAAGAAATTTGAAATTTATGCAGGCTGCAGCCAGCCTGATGAAAAAAGCAAAGAACTGACCGGGATCATGCCGGTAAAGATCATCTGGGAAAAATAATAAGAAAATCTAAAGTAACAGGAGGGCGATGCATTAGGCAGCGCCCTCCCTTTATATCTACCGCATAAACAACCGTACCATTTTTTCATAAATCTTCCGATATTTCTGATATCTCATAGGAAGATCGATCCAGGTCTTTTTATCTACAATACTCTTATAATGAGAGAATGTCCGGAAGCCGTCGATGCCATGATAGGATCCCATGCCGCTTTCACCAAAGCCGCCGAAGCCCATATTGCTGGTTGCCAGATGTATGAGGACATCGTTGATACAGCCACCGCCGAAACCACATCGGGAAGTAACTTCCCGGGCATTTTTTTCATCTTCGGTGAAGATATAAAGAGCCAGCGGATGCGCCATGGAATTGATCTTTGTTACGGCACCTCCGAGAGAGTCATAGGTGAGGACCGGAAGTACCGGGCCGAAGATTTCCTGCTGCATGACCGGATCTTCGAAGGTTACGTTATCAAGAACCGTCGGCTCGATCTGAAGTGTTTCACGGTTGGAACCACCGCCGCAGACAGTTTTGGCAGGATCGATCAGACTGTTGATACGGTCGAAATGCTTTTCGTTGATGATCTTTCCATAATTCCGGTTCTTCAGTGGTTCTTTTCCATACTGGCGTGTGATCTGTCTGCGAAGCTCTGCGACCAGGGCTTCTTTGATCTCCGGATCACAGTAGATGTAGTCCGGAGCCACGCAGGTCTGGCCACAGTTCAGGAACTTGCCGAATACGATACGTTTTGCCGCAAGGCGGAGATTGGCTGTTTTGTCCACGATGCAGGGGCTTTTTCCACCCAGCTCCAGAGTGACTGGTGTGAGGTGTTCGGAAGCCTTTCTCATGACCTCTTTTCCTACAGACTGGCTTCCCGTGAAGAAGATGTAATCAAAGTGCAGACTGAGAAGATGTGTGTTTTCCGCACGTCCGCCTGTGACAGTTGCAACGTATTTTTCATCGAAACATTCATGGATGAGAAGACGGATCACTTCACTTGTTGCCGGTGAGTAGGCACTTGGTTTCAGGATGACTGTGTTTCCGGCTGCAATGGCGTCTACCAGTGGTTCCATGGTGAGGAGAAACGGATAGTTCCACGGACTCATAATGAGAACTACACCGTAGGGAGATGGTTTACGGAAACTGCGGGAATGGAACTGTGCCAGTGGAGTCGGAACAGTCTGTTCCTTTACATAAGAGCGGATATTTTTCAGCATATGCGTGATCTCGGAGAGCACCAGTCCGGTCTCACACATATAGCTTTCGAAATTACTTTTTCCCAGATCCTTTTTCAGCGCAGCGTGGATCTGATCCTCGTATTTCCGGATGGAAGCGCGGAGACGTTTCAGGGCGCTGATGCGAAAATCAAGGTCAAGAGTTGCGCCGGAGTAGAAGTACTGGCGCTGTTTATCTAAAAGCTGGTTGATCTGTTCTTTTTCCATGGAATTATAGTCCTTTCTGAAAAAATCCTGTATTCGAAATATCGAAATCTGTTTATGCCAATGTCTGTTTTAACAATTGCCTGCCGGAGGCATCAGTCTGTAATACAGTGTCTCAAGTTCGCCGGCATCCATCAGCACAGGAACCGGGTACAGAGGATTGGCTTCTTTATCTGCGTAATGGGCAAGCTCCGGGATGTCCGTTTCCTGGATTTCCGGGATATAGTCTCCGATGCCAAAGCGTTTTTTCATATCTTTTATTGCATCAATAAACATCCGGGCAGCAGTTTTATCGTCCTCATGTTTATCGCAGAGACCGGCAGTTACGGCAAGGTTGCGGAGTTTGTGAGTGATGGAATCTCCGTATGTTTCCAGTACCATAGGAAGGATCACTGCATTGGCAAGCCCATGTGGAACATTATATTTTCCGCCGAGGGAATGTGCAATTGCGTGGACATATCCAACGTAGGATTTGGTGAAGGCACAGCCTGCGAAATAGGAGGCGCGGAGCATATTTCGTCTTGCTTCAATATTATTGCCGTCTGTGTAGGCGGTATCCAGATTTTCAAAGATCAGTCTGACAGCATCCAGGGCATTTTTTCTTGTGCCAGGTGTAGTGGAATTTCCAATGTAGGCTTCCACTGCGTGAGTCAGGGCATCCATGCCGGTGGTAGCTGTGATAAACGGCGGAAGGCTTAAAGTCACTTTCGGGTCAAGGACTGCGTAGCGTGGGATCAGCGGAAAATCGTTGATGGCATATTTGTGCCGTGTTTCTGCATCGGTAATGACAGCAGCAAGTGTTGTTTCACTTCCTGTTCCTGCAGTCGTGGGGATGGCGATGAGAAGAGGAAGCTTTTTGTGGAGCTTCAGGATTCCCTTCATCTGAGCAAGAGACTGGTGTGGCTTGGCAATGCGGGCTGCTGTGGCTTTTGCACAGTCCATACTGGAACCACCGCCGAAGCCGATGATCGCCTGGCAGTCATTGTCCAGATACATGTGAAGGGCTTCGTCCACATTGACGGTTGTTGGATTGGCAACGGTTTTGTCGTAGATGTGGTAAGAGATGCAGCTTCGCTTCAGTGTCTGCTCCAGTCTTTCTGTAAGGCCAAGGCTTCGGATCCCTGCATCTGTGATGATGAGTACATTGTTATAGTTTCTTTTTTCCAGAACTTCCGGAATACCTTTGACGCTTCCGATGATCTTCGGATTGCGGTAAGGAAGCAGTGGAAGGGCGAATTTAAAGACATTCTGGAAAACCCGGCAGTAAGCTTTTTTTAATGGATTCATGGTAGTTTTCTTTCCTTTTAAAGTCAAATTATTTTATTCTAAATATTATATATAGCAGTTGGAAGGGGAAAAGTCAAGATTGCCGTTTATGGAAGTGCATCGCGAAGCGTGTTGCTGAGAACAGAGTAACCGTAACGTCATAAAAAAGAAAACAGGAAATATAATATTGTCATGGTTGTAAATATCCTTTACACTAAGGGAGTCAAACAGAATCATTATGCAAGGATTGGATATCCAGCGGAAGGCAAATGTCCGCAGGATAGATATTGATCACGGAGGAAATCATGCCAGAAACAGACACATCCGCAAAAAATCCTCTTCACGTATCCGAAGTGGATGATAATTTAAAAGAATTAAGCCCTCACGGTTCCTTTGAGCTGCCGGTGGAAACCTATATGGCGAACTGTGAGATCTTTCATGCACTGTATGACCACTGGCACAGTGAGATGGAGATCATGTATATTGAAAAAGGCAGTGGCTTTGCCAGACTGAACCGGGAGAGCATCCGCCTGAAAAAGGGGGATATCCTGATCGTGAACTGCGGAGTTCTCCATAGTATGCGCACGGATCTTAAGAAGCCTCTTTATTATAAGAGTGTGGTTTTCAGCCTGGGTTTCCTTGCAGGTCAGCCGGGAGATATCTGCCAGGAATGTGTGGTATCACCATTAATAGAAAACAAGGCAGAATTCTGCCATCATATAGAAGAAGGAGATTCCGGATATGAGAAGCTACGGGAAATTTTTCTGGAGATCCATGACTGTCATACGGAGAAGAAGCCATATTTTTATGTGAAGCTGAAAATGCTGTTTTTTGATTTTTTTTATGAGATGCTGACGAAGCATTATATTATCCCGGTAAGTACAGAGCAGAACAAGAGCCTTGCAGCAGTAAAGGAAGTGCTGGATCATATCAGCCTTCACTACCAGGAGAATCTTACCGTTTCAGAGCTTTCCGGACTTTCCAATTACAGTGAGTATTATTTTATGAAGCTTTTCCGCCAGTATACGGGAAAAACCCTGGTGGAATACATCAATGACTTCCGTATGGAGAAGGCGAAGTATCTTCTTACGCATTCCGATGCACCTGTGACGGAGATCGCCATGCAGGTGGGATTTAACAGTACAAGTTATTTTATAAAGAAATTTCAGCAGTCCAATAAGGTTTCACCGCATAAGTACAGGAAGAGTATGAGACAGATCTGAGACAGATCCCGAAACAACCGCATATGTACCGGTTATGTTTTTATGCAGAGCTACAGTAAAAAGTGAAAAACAGTCTGACAAATATCTTGCATATCATGACAGGATTGTTATATTTTTGAAAAGAAATGCGTGATATCCTAATATCATCAAAAACAAAGCAAACAACCTTGTAAAAACATATTTCATCCCATCAAGATCCATGAAAGGAGATCAAAATGGAAACATTAAGCAAAGTATTTGAAGACAAATATAACAAAAATGTAAAAGATTGTACAAACGAGGAAATCTATCACGGACTTCTCTCCTGGACAAAGGAGCAGCTGAAGGGCCGCGGCTACCAGGAAGGAAAAAAGAAAATTTATTATATTTCCGCAGAGTTCCTTATCGGTAAGCTTCTTTCCAACAACCTGATCAATCTGGGCGTTTATGATGAAGTTGCGAAATATCTTAAAGAAAACGGAAAAGAGCTTTCCATGATCGAGGAGATCGAGCCGGAGCCATCTCTCGGAAACGGCGGACTTGGCCGTCTGGCAGCATGTTTCCTGGATTCCATTGCAACTCTGGGACTTCCGGGAGAAGGAATCGGACTTAATTATCACCTCGGACTTTTCAAACAGGAGTTTAAGGATCATCTTCAGTTTGAGACACCGAATCCGTGGATCCAGCCGGAGAGCTGGCTTACAGATGCAGGCGTTTCCTATTACGTGCCGTTTAAGGGCTTTATGCTGAAATCCACACTGTATGATATTGATGTTGCAGGCTATGAGAACAAAGCGATCAAGCTTCGCCTTTTTGATATTGATATTGCAGATGAGAGCATTGTAGGCGAGGGAATCTCCTTTGATAAGAGGGATCTGCTCCACAACCTGACACTGTTCCTGTATCCGGATGACAGCGATGATGCAGGAAGAAAGCTTCGTATCTATCAGCAGTACTTCATGGTAAGCAATGCGGCACAGCTGATCCTGGATGAGGCAACAGCAAAAGGCTGCAATCTTCATGACCTTGCCGATTACGCAGTGATCCAGATCAACGATACACATCCGAGTATGGTAATTCCAGAGCTTATCCGTCTCCTTACAGAGCGTGGAATCGAGTTCGAGGAGGCATGCGAGATCGTATCTCATGTATGCGCTTATACCAACCATACCATTCTTGCAGAGGCACTTGAGAAATGGCCGATCTCCTATCTTGAGGAGGTTGTTCCGCATCTGATGCCGATCATCCGCAAGCTGGACGAGCGTATCAAAGCAAAATATCCGCAGGAAAATCTTGCCATCATCGACAAGAACGACCTGGTACACATGGCACATATGGACATCCACTACGGATTTTCCATCAACGGTGTTGCATCCCTTCATACCGATATCCTGAAGGAGACAGAGCTTCATCAGTTCTATGAGATCTATCCGGAGAAATTCAATAACAAGACAAACGGAATTACCTTCCGCAGATGGCTCCTTCACTGCAACCATCCGCTGACAGAGTACATCACATCCATGATCGGTGACGGCTTCCGCAAGGATTCCTTTGAGCTTGACAAGATGCTTGGCTTCAAGGGAAATCAGGACGTTCTTGCAAATATCCTTAAGATCAAGCAGGATGCAAAGAAGAGATGTGCGGAGTTTATCAAAGCCAACACAGGTGAAGAGATCAACACACACAGTGTTTATGATATCCAGATCAAACGTCTTCATGAGTACAAACGTCAGCAGCTGAACGCACTTTACATCATTGACCGTTACCTGAAGATCAAAGCAGGCGAGAAGCCGCAGCGCCCGGTAACCTTTATCTTCGGTGCAAAGGCAGCTCCTGCATATGTTATCGCAAAGGATATTATCCACCTGCTTCTCTGCTTACAGGAGCTTATCAACAATGATCCGGAGGTTTCCCCGTACATGAAAGTTGTTATGGTGGAAAACTACAACGTAAGTGCAGCAGAGAAGCTGATTCCTGCCTGCGATATCTCCGAGCAGATCTCTCTTGCTTCCAAGGAGGCCAGCGGAACAGGAAACATGAAGTTCATGCTCAACGGTGCTGTAACACTGGGAACCATGGATGGTGCAAATGTGGAGATCAGCCAGCTGGTAGGCAAGGATAATATCTATATCTTCGGAGAGTCCAGTGAGCAGGTTATCGAACACTATGAAAAGGCTGACTACTGCTCCAGAGATTTCTATGAAAAAGACGAGCGCATCCGTCGTGCAGTAGACTTTATCGTAGGAAACGAGCTTCTTTCTATTGGAAGTGAAGAGCATTTAAGAAGACTGCATCATGAGATCGTAAGCAAAGACTGGTTCATGACTCTTCTTGACTTCGAGGATTATGCGAAGGTAAAAGATCAGGCACTGTCCGATTATGAGGACAGAACCGCATGGGCAGAGAAAATGCTTGTAAACATCGGAAAAGCAGGATACTTCTCTTCAGACAGAACCATCGAAGAGTACAACAGAGATATCTGGCATCTGACAGCGGAGAAATAAACTGGTTTTAGCCAGATTACTCCGGTACGGAAGAAAATAGAAAAATAAAAAATAAAAACACCGACATTCATCGGAAATATGTACTGGGTCTGAGATGTCAGAGATGATCTGGCAGCCTGGACAGGACATGGTACAGATGAATGGTCGGTGTTTTTTTGTGAAATTGGTTACGAAAAATTGTTTACGGAATTAGGCAAGCGATACTTCAGGCCTTTCCATGCTTAAATGCCATCATCATTTCCTTGGTAAGGCTGATATTATCTCCTTCATCCGGAATGTCTTCCCGTTTGAACCAAGAGGCCATGGAAAGTTCATCGTGGTCTACAGTCAGAGTGTCGTCACCATCCAGGTCACAGTAGAAGCCGAACAGGAGAGTGCCGGAGAAAGACCATGGCTGGCTCTTGTAGTAGCGGAGATTTTTGACCTTTACGCCGATCTCCTCCATAACTTCGCGGTGTACAGTTTCTTCAATAGTCTCGCCAATCTCGGCAAAACCCGCGATCATGGCGTAGCGGGTGTGATTTCGGCCCTCATATTTGGAAAGGATCAGCTTGTCGCCATTGGTAATGCCAACGATCACAGCCGGGGAAAGTACCGGATATTCTCCGTTTCCGCAGGAAGGACAAATCATTTTGCGCTCTGTCTTATCGTGTACCATTGGCTGGCCGCAGCAGCCGCAGAAACGACGCTTGCTGTACCACTGAAAGAGCTGATATCCGGTGATTCCGGCAAAAGCCAGATACTGAGGTTCTGCTGTGCGAAGCACTCTTGTAATCTCAAACTGATAACCAGGAAGGAGACTGGTGTCAAGATCCGGGATCAGATAAAAATGCTCTTCGTCAATGGAGAAGAGATAGATATAATTTTCATAGAGATTTTCAACTTTTCCTTCCAGCTCTCCAAAGCTTGGAAGAGTCATAGTCTCGCCATCCTTTTTCATAAGGATCCTGCCCTCTTCATAGGCGAGAATGTGGCTTGCTTTATCAGGGGCAACAGGTTTGTATTCATTATGGTAGGTATGTGGTGCGATATCCTGGATCATGATAAATTCCTTTCGTTTTTGGTTCTGTATGAGTGTTTTATGTATGCTTTCTACAGTATAAACTTACCTTAAGAAAAAGGCAACTATTCTGTAAATTTACGAAAAATAGTTGCTGACAGCAGATGGGAAGTGTAAGATAAGATTGTTGTCTTATGCAGGAAAAGGAGAAAATTATGCAAACAGAAAAAAAGCAGGGTCTGACCCGGGATACCATTAAATACATAGCAATCTTCACTATGCTTCTGAATCATATCGCCAACGTGCTTCTGCCGGAAAACACGATCCTGTGGGAAGTGTTTATAGACATCGGTTACTTCACAGCCATCACCATGTGCTATTTTCTTGTGGAAGGTTTTTACTATACACATTCCCGGAGGAAATATGGCGAAAGACTTCTAATCTTTGCAGGAATCTCCCAGGTTCCCTATATGATGGCCTTTGATTTTTCACAGCTGAATATGATCTTTACACTGTTTATCTGCTTTATGATCCTGGTGATCCAGGACAAGATGATAGCAAGTAAGTGGAGGGTTCCGCTTACAATCATTCTGCTGGTACTGTCCATTTATTCGGACTGGGCAATCCTGGCACCTGTTTTTACTCTCTGGTTTCATGCAGGCTGGGGAAACAGGAAGAAAATGGTTCAGGCTTATGGAATCGGAGCAGTGCTTTTTGCAGCGTTTAATTACGCGTCTTATGCAGAAACTTTGCCGGCTGCACAGGCATTGTTTCATGCGATATTTTCAGCAGCTGGAATCGTAGTATCAGGAATTATCATTATCTGCTTCTATAATGGAGAAAAATCTGAAAAAGCACCGAAGTTTTCAAAGTGGTTTTTCTATATTTTCTATCCGGCACATCTGCTGATCTTAAGTTTGATCAAAATGTGGATCGTATAAAAGATGCTGAAAAAATGTATCAGATAGATTGCTGAAAATAAAAAGCATATCAGTAAAACATAGTAAGTCTGTAAGAAAATAAGAAAATTAAAGAAAAACTCTTGAAATCAAAAAAATTATCTGCTATGATAACTCCCATGACAAAGGCGTCTGGAAATTATATTTCCAGGCGCTTTTTGCGTTGCAGAAATAAATGAGGGAACCGAGGAGGAATGATTATGAATGCAGGAGATACTGGTTTTATGCTGATCTGTACGGCCTTTGTGTTTTTTATGACACCGGGGCTGGCATTTTTCTACGGAGGACTTGTCCGGAGAAAAAATGTTGTCAATACCATGATGGCGTGTGCAGCAATTATGGGTCTGTCCGTTGTGATGTGGACATTATTTGGTTATTCACTTGCCTTTGGCGGAAATCACGGTGGTGTTATCGGTGACTTCAGGTGGTTTGCCATGAACGGTGTCGGCTGGGAGCCAGGGCCCTATGCAGATACCATTCCGCATCTGGTATTTGCAGCGTTTCAGATGATGTTTGCCATGATCACACCGGCACTGATCACAGGTGCTGTTGTTGGAAGAATGCGTTTTAAAGCACTGCTTCTTTTTGTTGCAATCTGGTCTGTGATCGTGTATTATCCTATGGCACACATGGTCTGGGGAGACGGTGGATTTCTTGCAGCTATCGGCTCAGTGGATTTTGCAGGAGGAAATGTAGTACATATCAGCTCCGGCGTCAGTGCACTTGTACTGGCCATTTATCTTAAACAGAGACGCGGCTACGCAAAAGCAACCTACCGCACCCATAATATTCCATTTGTTTTCCTGGGTGCAGCCATGCTGTGGTTTGGCTGGTTCGGATTTAACGCAGGAAGTGCACTGAAGGCAGACGGTCTTGCAGCACATGCTTTTATGACAAGCAGTATTTCTTCTGCGTGTGCTTTGCTTACCTGGATGCTGATCGAAGTCATTCGTGAGGGAAAACCGACACTGGTTGGTGCATCTACAGGTCTTGTTATCGGACTGGTAGCAATCACTCCGGGAGCTGGATTCGTACCGGTTTGGGCATCTTTTATCATTGGAATCCTGGTAAGCCCGATCTGCTATTTTACTGTGATTCTTCTGAAGCAGAAACTGAAGATCGATGATGCGCTGGATGCTTTTGGCTGCCATGGTATTGGCGGTATATGGGGAGGAATCGCAACCGGACTTTTCGGAAAATCTTCGATCAATTCTGTTGCAAAATGGGATGGCCTTGTATTTGGAGATTACCGTCTGTTTCTGGCACAGGTTTTAAGTATTGTGATCACCATTGCTGTTGCCATTGTGGGAACACTGATCTGTATTGGAATCGTGCGTATTTTTACACCGCTTCGTGTAGATCCGAAGGAAGAACTGGTTGGTCTGGACGCATCCCAGCATGGAGAGAATGCATATCCGTCATTCAATGGATTTGACTGATAAGAGTTCATTTCCTGTTAATGTGAATGATGGTGTTAAAGAGGAGATTATAATATGTTGATTAAAATAGAAGCAATCGTAAGAGAAGAAAAAATGGAAGATGTCAAAGCAGCGTTAAATGACATCCAGGTAAACGGTTTTACAGTAACCCAGATTATGGGCTGCGGAACACAGCGTGGTTACACAGAATATGTCCGTGGTTCTAAAATCGATGTATTTCTGAAACCGAAGATCAAGTTTGAGATTGTAGTATCATCCGAAGACTGGGAGATTAAAGTCATTGATGCGATTCAGAAAGCAGCATTCACCGGTGACCCGGGCGATGGCAAGATCTTCAGCTACGAGATCCGAAATGCTGTCCGAATCCGAACCGGTGAGACCGGATATGATGCACTGCAGTCAGAGTTCTTTTAAAATAATAGAAATGTAAAAAAGATCCTTCTGGAAAACTGAGATATTCAGATTTTCAGAAGGATCTTTTTGCAGATAATTAACAATAGTCTTACTTTGATTTGGTGCAAACTTCTGCAGTTACATATAAGATAGAAAGGTATACAATAGATCAGTTAGATCACCAACCGGATAAAAAGTGCTGAAAGTATTTACGCTAAACTTCTGAAGAAAGGACTGGAACCGGATTTTGAGACTGCCAGAAAAAATCCGAACAATCAGCGAATGTGAGATCAGAATGCCTGTTATAAAAAAAAAAACGGAGAATTCCTGGAAAAAGAAGTTCGGGAATTCTCCGTTTTGTTGTTTGAGTCATTTCAGTCGGGCTCTATTTATTATGTGTTATACTCTGCTCATCAGCTGCAAAGATGACATTTCTCACAGGCAGACGGTGTGGCTGCACAACCGCCGAGAGCAGTTTCACGAAGCTCGGCAGGAAGTTTTTTGCCCACAGTATACATGGCATCGATCATCTCATCCAGCGGGATGAACTGGGGGATACCGGCCAGTGACATTTCCGCTGCGATTAGGGCATTGGAAACACCGGCTGCATTACGGTTCTGGCAGGGATATTCCACCAGGCCGCCTACCGGGTCACATACAAGACCGAGCATATTCATAAGAACGGTGGAAGCCGCATAGGTACACTGCAGCGGAGTGCCGCCAAGAAGCTCAACAGCAGCGGAAGCAGCCATTGCGGAAGCGATTCCGACCTCAGCCTGACATCCGCCAACAGCACCGGCAACTGTTGCATTACGCATGGCAAGATAGCCGATCGCGCCTGCATTAAATAGTGCCTGGCGGATTTTTTTATCGGAAAAGCCGTAGACCTCCTGAAGAGCAAGCATCATTCCGGGAACGATCCCGGCACTGCCGGCAGTAGGAGAGGCAACGATCAGTCCCATGGAAGCGTTGGTCTCAAGGGTTGCCATAGCGTAGGTGATTCCCTTTCCGAGAACATTTCCGCACAGGCTTTTTCCCAGGTCATGAAATTCGCAGAGCTTTCGGGCTTCACCGCCGATTAGTCCGCCCATAGATATCACCGGATCTTTGATGGGGGAAAAAGCAGCGTCCTTCATGATCTCCAGAACACGGTCCATGCGCTGGTCCACGATTTCAGCAGTGGTTTCACCGAGAAGGATCTCACGCTGGCGCATTACTTCGGAAATCGGAAGCTTTTTTTCCTGGCAGAGAGCAAGAAG
The DNA here is from genome assembly GCF_003480785.1 of Ruminococcus sp. AM26-12LB. Lineage (NCBI taxonomy): Bacteria > Bacillati > Bacillota > Clostridia > Eubacteriales > Oscillospiraceae > Ruminococcus > Ruminococcus sp. AM26-12LB. The sequence continues at coordinate 120,421 of NZ_QUJX01000014.1, forward strand.
TTCCTTGGCATTTTTGAAATCCATAAAACACATCCTCCTTTTCCCTACATCTGAACAACCATGACATCATGGATGTTGGTGTTCTGGTGAATGCTTTCTACGATATCTTCCGGGAGATGACCATCGGATTCCACGATCGTATAGGCTGTGGTTCCTTTGGATTCACGGAAGAGGCGCATGAAGGCAATGTTAATGTTACGTTCACTTAAGCATCTGGTGATGTAGGCCACAACACCGGGAGTATCCTGATGGATCACGATGATGGCACTGTATTCGCCGGTGAAATCCACTTTCACGTGGTTGATCTCCACAATGCGGACCTTGCCGCCGCCCAGCGATTCCCCCCGGACTGTCATTTCCTGTCCCTGTTCATTGACCATATGGATATCTACAGTGTTGGGATGGACATCGGTTTCCGCTTCATTTGGAGTAAAGGAAAAGTCGATCCCCTGTTCCCTGGCAATATCAAAAGAACTCCGTATACGCATGTCATCTGTGGAAAAGCCCATGATTCCGCCAAGGAGGGCACGGTCTGTACCGTGTCCCTTGTATGTTCTGGCGAAGGAACCATAAAGGATGAATTCCACTTTTTTCAGGGGCGGCGTGATCATCTTCTGGGCAAGGAAAGCAATACGCGCAGCCCCTGCGGTATGAGAACTGGAAGGACCGATCATGTTGGGCCCCATAACGTCAAATACACTGATAAAAGACATTTTGCTTAATTCTCCTGTGGTGTTTTTGCGATAAATTTCTTATAAATGGTGTCAACGATCACGCCGATGGCGTTGTCACCGGATACATTGCAGGCAGTTCCGAAGGAATCCTGAGTAATGTAAAGGGCAACCATGATAGCACAGATGGCACCGTCCGGATCACCGGCTTCTGCTCCGAATACCATATAAAGGAATGGAAGGGCAGTCATGATGGAACCACCGGGAGCACCGGGAGATGCAACCATGGCAACACCGAGAGTCATGATGAACGGAACGATGATCCCGAGACTGATGGGCAGCTGGTTCATAAGGCAGACTGCAGTAGCACAGGCTGTGATGGTGATCATGGAACCGGCCATGTGGATGTTTGCACAGAGCGGTACTACGAAGTTGCGGATCTGCTCACATACGCCATCCTTCTTTGCACATTCCAGGTTGACCGGGATGGTAGCTGCGGAAGACTGGGTTCCCAGAGCAGTTGTGTATCCCGGGATCTGATTTTTGATCAGAGTGAAAGGATTCTTTTTGCTGACAGTACCTGCGATCACAAACTGGATCGTAATGCAGATCAGGTGCATGATGATAACAACAAGGAATACCTTCCAGAGGATGCTTAAGATGGCAAAGGTTTTTCCGGAAATAGTCATATCTGTGAAGGTTCCGCAGATGTAAAGCGGAAGCAGCGGGATGATAATGGTATGAAGGACTTTGTCAATGATTTTGGAAAAGTCGCTCATTCCGTTATAAAGGCTGTTTCCCATTTCTTTTCCACGCATGGAAGAGAGGCACAGTCCCATGACAAAGGCAAGGGCAACAGCAGAAAGAGTATCCATGACCGGCTCCAGTGTGATAGAGAAAAATGGTGTCAGGGATGCGTCTGCGGTAGCTGCGATCTGATCCAGTGCACCTTCACTCATAAAGTGTGGGAACAGGCTGGATGATACCAGATAGGATGCGGAACCTGCGATCAGAGTGGAGCCATAAGCCAGAGCCACTGTGATCAGGAGAAGCTTCCCTGCACCCTGTGAAAGATCCGCAATACCCATGGTCACATAGGCAAGGATCATCAGCGGGATGACGAATTTCAGAAAGGTACTGAAAAATCCGGAAAGGGTTACAACAAAGCGACAGAAGCCTTCCGGAAGGAACTGGCCGAACAGGATACCTATGATGATGGCAATGATCAGCTTCGGCACAAGTCCGATCTTGATTTTTTTCTTTTCCATTTGGATTCTTTCCTCCTAAGTATGAATTTATTCATTTTGCACAAAAATACGATTGACGTCCTCGTGATTGTATTGTAACATTGACATAAAAATAAAGCAAATTCACAGATTTCATCATCACGATGAAAAAATTTCATAGAAAAAGGGAGAAAATAATGGAAATCCGTCAGTTGGAGACGTTTGTACATGTAGCACAGCTTCAGAGTTTTTCCAGGGCAGCAGAGGTTCTGGGATACACCCAGTCAGCGATCACTGTCCAGATCCGTCTTCTGGAAAATGAGCTGGAAACAAGACTTTTTGACAGAACCGGAAAGCGTGTGGTGCTTACTCCGTCCGGAAAAGAGTTTATGGAGCATGCAAGCCGGATCTTATATGACGTAAATAAAGCAAAAAAATCAATGAATGACGATGCGGAACTGAAAAATCCATTGCATATCGGGACTATTGAATCTCTCTGCACAGCAAAGCTTCCGGCTGTTCTCAGCAAATTTCGTGAGTTTCACCCGAAAGTAAATATGCAGGTGACTATTGATACACCGGAGCAGCTGATACGGATGATGGAGCATAACGGGCTGGATCTTATTTATATACTGGATACCCCAAGGTGGGACCAGAACTGGGTGAAGGTCATGGAGAAGGCGGAGCCGGTAGTATTTGTGGCCTCTGCAGATTCGGAGTTTGCGGGAAAGACGCTGAAGATGGAGGATATCCTGGAAGAGCCTTTTTTTCTCACGGAAAAGAATGCCAATTATCGGCAGGCCCTAGATCAGCAGCTGGCGCTTAAGAAGCAGGCCCTGTCACCGGTACTGGAGATCAGCGATACCGCTTTCATCATCCGCATGCTGGAAAAGAACCACGGACTTTCCTTTCTTCCCTATCTGGCTGTGGAGCGGGATATCCGGAAAGGAAGAATTGCCCTTTTACATGTGGAAGATGTGGAGATATCCATGTACCGACAGATCTTTTACCACAAAAATAAGTTTAAGACGAGAGAGATGGAGGAATTCATCCGCCTGGCGGCAGAGTGAAAGGCAGAGCTTGTAAAAACAAATAAAATGTGGCACTATAAAAGAAAAAAGCATAGGAGAGAAAAATGGATTTTATTGAAGAAGCAAAGAAGCTTGGCTTTTCCGATGCAGCGGTCATGAAAACCGATAAGCTGGTGTTTGTGCCGGAATACCGTGTTTTCTGTGAAGAAAATGCTTGTGGTAATTATGATAAAAATCCTGCATGTCCACCGGAAAGCGGGACTGTGGAAGAAATGAAGGAACGTGCCCTGGATTATGAGAACACCCTGGTGCTCCAGACGACGCAGGACAGACTCATGGATTACAAAAAAGCCAAGCTTGCACATAATAAGCTGACAGAGCAGCTCTCAGAGAAGATGAAAGAGTGCGGAAAAACAGATATTCTGATCATGAGCGCCGGACCGTACAAGCATAATTCCTGTATGTCTGCCTATTGTGTGGATGCGCAGAAGATGGCAGATGCTGTGGGAATGCAGTGCTGGACCAATGATGGAAAGTTCCGGTATTTTTCGCAGATCCTTTTTCGAGAGTAGAGTAGCGCTTTTTTTATACATTTTTTGTATAAAAACTGGACATATTGTCAGGAAAAGGGTAAATTTATTTTGAAATGATCAAACAGGAGGGAAACCAGAATGGAGAAATCAACAGTTTATTTCACTGATTTTCGTTGCCCGGTGGGAACCAGCCAGCTGGACAAACTGAAAAAACTCTGTGTTGCCGCAGGAATCAAAGATATCGATATGGATGGAAAATTCGTAGCCATCAAGATGCATTTCGGAGAGCTTGGAAATATGGCATTCCTTCGTCCGAACTATGCGAAGGTAGTCGCAGATCTTTGTAAGGAGCAGGGCGGAATGCCGTTCCTGACAGATTGTAATACTCTTTATCCGGGAAGCAGAAAGAACGCACTGGAGCATCTGGACTGTGCAAATCTTAATGGATTTAACACGATCACGACCGGATGTCAGATCATCATCGGTGACGGAGTTCGAGGAACCGATGAAGTAGAAGTTCCGGTAGTGAACGGAGAATACTGTAAAACTGCCTTGATCGGACATGCTATCATGGACGCAGATATTTTTATCAGTCTCAGCCATTTCAAGGGACATGAGGCAACCGGCTTTGGCGGCGCCCTGAAGAATATCGGTATGGGCTGCGGAAGCCGTGCCGGAAAAATGCAGCAGCATGCCAGCGGAAAGCCGGCCATCCATGAAGATGTCTGTCGTGGCTGCCGCCGCTGTGCGAAAGAGTGCGGAAGTGATGCGATTACATATGTAAACAAGAAAGCAGTTATCGATTACGATAAATGCAAAGGCTGTGGCCGCTGTATCGGTGCCTGCAGCTATGATGCCGTATATAATCCGAATAGCAGTGCAAACGAGCTTCTTGACCGCAAGATGGCAGAGTATGCACAGGCTGTCTGTCACGGACGTCCCCATTTCCATATTGCACTGGTACAGGATATCAGCCCTAACTGTGACTGCCATGGTGAAAATGATGCGCCGATCCTTCCGGATATCGGAATGTTCGCAAGCTTTGACCCGGTTGCACTGGATCAGGCCTGTGCAGATGCCTGCCTGAAGGCAACACCGATCGCCAACAGCCAGCTTGGAGAGCATCTGGCAGAGCCGGGATGGCACTGTCATCATGACCATTTTAAGGATTCCAATCCGAATATTGAGTGGAAGGCAACTCTGGATCAGGCAGAAAAGATCGGCCTGGGAACCAGGGAATATGAGCTGAAGATAATCAAATAAGCAACAGAAATTATATAAAATCACGAAAGCACGCCTGTAACATGGCGTGCTTTTTTGCGCGAATTGAGAATTATAAAATAGAAAAAACGGATAAAAACGGTATTTTAAATAAAAAATATATGCGTGCATATGCGTGCCTAAAAGACGAGCATTGTGAATAATATATAAAGAAATAACAGGAAAATTTGGACATAAACGAGAAAACAGAAAAAGCTGTAAATTTATATTGCATAATAAGATTGCGTGTGATAACATACATACAATATAATTAACACGCATTTGGCACGCAAATGAAGAATAATAGCACGCGAATAAAAGAATATCAGGGATAAGCAGAGCTAATGTGCAGGAAAACGTGCAGATCGTGAGTACAGAAACAGGCTGCATTCTGTGAGCAGAGAGTACAGAGCAGGCCGGAAATCTTTTTCAGAGGAGGAAATTATGACAGGAATACAGAAAAAACAGCGTTTGCTGACTATGATATTCGGAGCTTTCGCGATCTTTTTTACCGGATATCCCCATGTATGGTCTATTTACCAGCCCTATGTGATGGAGCAGGCAGGCTGGAGTCAGGGACAGGCATCCATGTGCTTTTATCTGGCACTGAGCACCTTTGTATTCGGAAATATCGTAGGCGGAAGGATGCAGAACCGTTTTAAGGAAAAGACGATCGTATGGATCGGAGGCGGGATCTTTGCGGCAGGAATCCTGGCATCCGCATTTCTGATCGTTCCCATACCGCTTCCTATGTATCTCTCCTATGGAGTGATGCAGGGATTTGGACAGGGAATGATCTACACGGTGATCCTGGCAACCGTGCAGAGATGGTTCCCGGACCGTACCGGATTTGCTTCCGGCGTTGTGGTAACTGCCAACGGACTTTGTGGATTTTTCCTGGCGCCGCTGAGCAGAAAACTGCTGGAGACAGCCGGTGTACAGAAAACACTTCTTATTATTGGAACTGCCATTACAGTTTCCTGGATACTATGCGGAATTTTCTTCCAGGCGCCGGCAAAAAATCTGATGAATGTACAGGCTTCCGCCGGAAAGAAAGCAGCTGAACCGGAAATAAAACAGTACACATCTGCAGAAATGGTGCGTACAAAGAATTTTTATCTTCTCCTTGCTACTATGTTTTTTGGATTGACCTCGTATTTTATGGTTTCACCGGTATCTCAGACCTATCAGATCGACCTTGGAATTCCGTCTGCAATGGCAGTTAGTGCAGTGATGCTTGGTTCTATTGTAAACGCTGGCGCAAGACTGGTGCTTCCAACACTGGCAGATAAAGCAGGCAGGATCGTCTGCATCAAAGGAGTGCTGATCGTGGCAGTGATCGCTATGGGAGTTCTCGCTGTATCAAGCTCCCTGGCAGTAACGGTTGCTGTTGTGCTGATGTACGGCTGCTACGGAGGAATCATGGGAAGCTTCCCGTCTCTGACAAGCTCTATTTTCGGAATGAAGCACACCGGAGAAAATTACGGATTCGTCATGTTCGGTATCGTATTTGCAACCTTTGGCGCACCGGCGATCTCCGGTCTGGTGAGCAGCAAAGGCTATGAGATGAACGTGGTATTTGGAATCGGAGCTGTTTTTGCAGTGATCGCATTTGTATGCCTGACTCTGCTTGGACGGAATCTTGTGAAAGAGCATGCCGAAAAATCTGCCGGAGTAAAGAATGATACAGCACAGGTAAGCAAAACACAGGCAGAATAAGTCTGAATGTAACTGGATGCAGAGCTGTATCAGCTGCCGGATCAAAGACAGCTGACTGAGAATCAGAAAACAGAAAAACCTGGAAGAAATAAAATGCCTGTGGCTGATTTCTTCCAGGCTTTTTTTGAGTTGCAGGGATCAGATATTTCTGCTAGGATAACGAAAGGATGAGAAAATCAGATATTGTTTTTGACTGTTTATGCAAGTGATTGAAGATGGACAAAATAGTAATTGTATTAACTGATGAACAATGGTATAATACAAATATGAACACAACATATAAATCAAACAACAATGTCG
>NZ_QUJX01000015.1:0-122484 GCF_003480785.1 Ruminococcus sp. AM26-12LB
TGTATTTATGAACTAATTGTTCTTTTTCAGTATACTACATCAGGGAAAGGAGAACAAGTGTTTCTTTTATACTATAGAGATTTTTTTAAGCAGATATGCTCAGATGTGCAATTCATCTCACCACCTGAAGAGGTGGGAGAATTCTTGCTACATTTGTTAAAAATTTTTCAGTGCAGCCCGAAGAATTGCTTCTACATCATCTGCCGGCACATCTTCCGGTACCTTTCGTACTGCACGAAGGGCATCTGCAGAACTGTATCCTAATGCGGCAAGCGCCTCCACCGCTTCCTGACGACTATCCCTCAGATCAGATGCTCCCTCAGCTGCTTCTTCCTGCTGATGCGCCAGTTTCATCTCAAAAGCATCTTCCAACTTCAGCTTGTCTTTCAGCTCCAGGATCATTTTCTGGGCTGTCTTTTTCCCGATTCCAGGGGCCTTGGAGATTGTTTTTACATCATCGGAAAGCACTGCAAAACGAAGCTCGTCTGCACTGATCCCGGAAAGGATCCCCAGAGCGCCTTTAGGTCCGACTCCGTTGACACCGATCAGAAGCTTGAACATGCCAAGATCATCCTTCGAAAAAAAACCATATAGCTGTAGAATATCCTCCCGCACATAGAGAAAGGTATGGATCTTCTTTTCATCGCCTATCCGTGCTTTCCCAAGATCCTGTCCTGTCATATAAATCTCATAACCAATTCCGCCATTTTCCACAACCAGACAATTTTCACCGATATCTGCTACAGTACCTTTTACAAAAGAAATCAAATCTCAAGGCTCCTTCCCTGAAACAGCTGAACATCTGTTTCCCATATGAACGCAATAGTAACATAATTTTCAAAAAAAATCAACCCGGAATACAATCTCCGGGTTGATCCTGTATACAAGCCTGTGATTCCTCTCGTTGTTTTCTATCACTGATTAAGGAAATCCTGATCCTCAAAATAATTGATCCGCATAGAAGAACGGACATCATGAAGCGTTGCGGCAGCTTTTTCTCTGGCAACCTCTGTACCGGCTTTCAGGATATCGAACACATCTTCGGTTCGCTGCTCCCACATTTTCCTTCTTTCACGGATCGGTCCAAGCTCTGCCTGCATAACATTATTCAGGAACTTCTTGACTTTCACATCACCAAGGCCACCTCTCTGATAGTGAGCCTTAAGTTCATCCAGATTCTGATACTCTGGCAGAAATTCAGCAAAATGTTCCGGGCGGCTGAAGGCATCCAGATAGATAAATACCGGATTTCCCTCTACACGACCAGGATCCTGAACACGAAGATGATTCGGATCTGTAAACATGGACATGATCTTTTTCTTCACAACATCTTCTTCATCAGACAGATAGATGCAGTTTCCGAGAGACTTACTCATCTTAGCCTTTCCGTCAATTCCCGGAAGACGTAAGCATGCTTTATTGGAAGAAAGAACAATTTCCGGATCTGTCAGTGTGTCACCATAAACGGTATTGAATTTATGGACGATCTCCTTGCACTGCTCAAGCATCGGAAGCTGATCTTCACCTACCGGTACATGTGTTGCGCGGAAAGCAGTAATATCCGCAGCCTGACTGATCGGATAGCAGAAAAAGCCTACTGGGATGCTGGCTTCAAAATTACGCATCTTAATCTCGGATTTAACGGTAGGATTACGCTGTACTCGTGCTACCGTAACCAGATTCATATAATAAAAGGTAAGTTCTGTCAGCTCCGGAACCATGGACTGAATAAAAATATTGGATTTCTCCGGATCAAGCCCGCATGCCAGATAGTCCAGAGCAACCTGAAGAATGTTATGACGTACTTTCTCCGGATGCTCTGCATTATCTGTAAGTGCCTGGGCATCTGCGATCATAATATAAATCTCATCATATAAGCCGGAATTCTGCAGCTTCACACGCTCTGCCAGAGATCCAACATAATGACCTACATGAAGGCGCCCCGTCGGACGGTCGCCAGTTAAAATAATCTTACTCATGAATTTCGTTCTCCTTGAAGTATACTGAATATTTATATCCTATTATAGCCCCTTGAAATTCACCGGTCAAATATTTTTAACCGGAAACTGCAATTTTTCATCGAAATATAACCAAAAGCTTGTACGTATTTATTTATGCATTATCGGGCACAACATGCTTTATTCCAAAAAAGAACTGCCACGTCACTCGGAAAACTTCTGTGACAGGCAGTCCTTTTTGTTTTACAGAATCACATGTCTTGGGCAAACTTCCTTACATTTACCGCAGCCTGTACACTTATCGTAATCGATGTGTGCACAGAAATCGGTAACTGTGATCGCCTCGGACGGACAATTCTTCTCACATTTTTTACAGCCGATACAGCCAAGCTCGCAGGCAACTGTAACTGCCTTACCTTTTGCGTGGGAGCTGCAGGCTACACGTGTCTGTTTGTCATATGGTACCAGCTCGATCAGGTGACGCGGACATTTGGCAACACATTTGCCACAGGCTTTACATGCTTCCTGATCTACGACCGCAATACCATTCACTATATGGATCGCATCAAATGGACATGCCTTTACACAGCTTCCGAAGCCCATACATCCAAATGTACAGTTTTTTGCACCGCTGCCAGGGATGAAAGCCATCATCTCGCAGTCTTCCACACCTGTGTACTCATATTTCACAGTCGTCTTATCACAGGTTCCCGCACATTTTACAAAAGCAACCTGACGTGCGGTTTCTTTTACTTCCTGTCCCATGATCGCGCCAATCTTGGCTGCAACAGGAGCACCGCCAACCGGACACTGATCTACAGGAGCTTCTCCCTTTGCAATTGCGGCAGCGAGTCCGGAACATCCCGGATATCCACAACCACCACAGTTATTTCCTGGAAGAACGCCGAGAATGGCTTCTTCCTTTTCATCTACCTTAACGGTTAATTTCTTGTCTGCAAGTCCGAGGAAGATACCAATGAATAAACCAGTACCGCCGACAATGACTGCAGCCATAATAATTCCTGTTATACTCATGCTCTTCTTCCTCCTATACGATTCCGGAGAATCCAAAGAATGCAATAGCCATCAGTGCTGCCGTAAGCAGAACGATCGGCATACCCTGGAAGGATTCCGGAATATCGTTGTATTCCATTTTTTCACGGATTCCCGCAAGTAATACAATTGCGATCAGGTAACCTACACCTGTGGCAAATCCGTTGACAACACTTTCAAGAATGCTGTATTCATATTTAACATTGTTCAGTGCTACACCAAGAACTGCACAGTTTGTTGTGATCAGAGGAAGGTATACACCAAGTGCCTTGTAAAGGGATGGTACAAATTTCTTGAGAAACATTTCTACAATCTGTACCAGTGCCGCGATAACCAGGATAAATACGATCGTTTTCAGATACTCAAAATGGGTCGGTACCAGGATGAATTTATAAAGCAGTCCTGCAACAAAAGATGCAATAGTAATAACAAACACAACTGCACCACCCATGCCGGCTGCGGTTTCTGTTTTCTTGGAAACTCCAAGGAAAGAACAGATTCCCAGGAACTGACTCAATACAACGTTACTGCAAAGCGCAGAACCAATTGCAATCAACATCAAGCTTGCCATTTTCTATTCCCCCTTTTTATTCTTTGTCGGAAGGACATCCGCCGCAGGTCGCACAATTGGAGCCACAGCCGGACTGGATCTTGGAAACATCTTTGCCCTTCTTTGCCATGTTGATCTTTACTTTGTTCTGGATCGCTGCAAGTCCGGCAAGAACCAGAAATGCTCCAGGTGCAAGGATAAAGATAGTGATCGGGGTATAGCCGGCAGCACCGGTAGCTGCATCAGCAACCGGAATGATCTGTGCTCCGAAAGCCTTTCCGGAACCAAGGATCTCTCTTACAAGACCAATGGCAACCAGGCCCACTGTGAAGCCAAGACCCATTCCAAGTCCGTCAAAGATAGACGGAAGGACAGGGTTCTTGGAAGCATAACTCTCTGCACGTCCCAGAATGATACAGTTAACAACGATCAGTGGAATGTAAATTCCAAGTGACTCATAAAGAGAAGGAGTAAAGCCTTCCATCAGAAACTGTACGATAGTTACAAAAGATGCTACAACTACGATAAAGGCCGGCATTCTGACGGAGTCTGGAATAACCTTACGCAGCATGGAGATGAGCATGTTTGACATAACCAGAACTACGGTTGTGGAAAGTCCCATACCAATACCATTGATCGCAGAAGTCGTTACCGCAAGGGTAGGACACATACCAAGCATCAGGACGAAAATCGGATTTTCGGTTATAATGCCGTTTTTTAATCTTTCACCACAATTATTCATATTCAACTACCCTCCTAAAATGCGTTTTTGCAATAGCCGATAGCTGTATTGACTGCACCGGTAAAAGCTCTGGATGTGATGGTCGCACCACTGATAGCATCAATAGGCTCACCTTCGCCGCCGTCCTTGGATACATAGAATTTGTCGGTATTCTTTCCAACATACTGTTCCTGGAACTTCGCTTCTGTAGCACGCATTCCAAGTCCGGCAGTCTCACTGATGGAAAGAATGGAAACGCCGCTGACGGTACCGTCTTTTGTTACACCAACTGTGATCTGGATATCACCGCCGTAACCCTCTTTATCGGTTACAGTTACCACATAGCCTTCATCTGCTGCTTCACAGACTTCATCTACGGTTGCTTTGATTCCAAGATCTGCAACTGTTTTATCTGCTGCTTCCTTGTCTACATCTACAGCTTTAAAATCTTCCAGGCTTACATCACTGAATACAGTCTGCCAGGCTTCTTTTTTTGCCTGTTCCTCGGTTCTTGCAATGGGTTCTTTGGTAACTTCGTAAACCAGTCCAAGGCCAAGGCCGGCAACTACTGTAATGATCGTAAGGATCAATGTATTTCTGATAATCTTACCCATTATTTCTTGCCTCCTTTTCCAAAAGCAACCGGTTTTGTTACTTTTTCAATAAGCGGAACCAGAAGATTGCAGAAAATGATCGCATAGGAAACACCCTCTGCGGAACCACCAAAGAGACGAAATACCGCTGTCACGATACCGAGGCAGCAGCCATATACCAGCTGACCTTTCGGAGTGATCGGCGTTGTCACATAATCGGTTGCCATAAACCAGGCTCCAAGCATCAGACCTCCTCCAAAGATATGGCTGAAAAGATAGTTTACATCAAAGCCTTTTCCTGTTCCCAACATATAGAAAATGACAAATACTGCAAAACTTCCAATATATGTAAGAGGTACCTTCAGATCGATGATCTTAAATGCGAGAAGGATCACTGCACCGATGAGGATCGCCAGGGCAGAAGTCTCACCGATGGTACCCTGGATATTACCAAGGAACAGATTCTTTACAGGAATAGAAGTCCCCTCAATGAATCCCTGGCTTTTAAGCGCTGCCAGAGGTGTTGCCTGTGTAACCGCATCTACAACAGCATGGGAGCTTTTGGAAACTGCAAAGTTAGTCATTTTTCCGGCAAAAGAGATCATAAGGAAACATCTTCCTGCAAGAGCCGGGTTCATAAAGTTCTGTCCAAGTCCACCGAACAGCTGTTTTACAACAATGATTGCAAAAGCACTGCCAAGGATCGGCATCCAGATCGGGATCTGGGGCGGCATGTTCAGTGCAAGCAGAAGTCCTGTTACAACTGCACTGAAATCAGTAGTTGTATTCTTTTTATGCATCAGTCGGTCATACAGCCATTCAAAAAACACACTGGATGCAACCGTCGCCAGCACTACAAGGAGTGCATGCACTCCAAAGTTCCAGATACCGAAAAGTGTTGTCGGCAGAAGTGCGATCACTACCAGCTGCATAATACGGCTGGTGGTCATTTTATCCCTGATATGGGGATTAGATGATACGTTATACATTTGTTCCATTGTTATTCCTCCCCCTATTTCTTTTTCTTGCGCTCTGCAAGAACCATTTTTCTCATAGATTTAATACTCTGAGTCAGAGGTCGTTTGGCCGGACAGATGTAACTGCAGCAGCCGCACTCGCAGCATTCCATACCATCCATTTTTTCGAAGCCTGCCATATCACCGTGTTCTGCAAGAGTTGCAAGGCGGGCCGGAACCACATGGCCCGGACAGACGCTTACACAACGTCCGCAATTGATACATGCAGTCTGGATCTGCTTCGCCTCGGAAACTGCGTCACGCTCCAGGAAAAGCAGGGAAGAAGTTGTCTTCGTACATGGAATATGAAGATCATACAGCGCAAATCCCATCATCGGTCCGCCGGAGATTGCTTTTGCGATCTTTTCCTTCAGTCCGCCTGCAGCATCTACCAGTTCAGACAGATCTGTGCCTGTAAGAACGGAAAAGTTCTTCGGTGTACGGATACCGTCTCCGGTAACCGTTACATTACGGCTGATGACCGGCTGTCCAAGGATCACTGCCTTATAAACAGAAGTAACGGTCTCTACGTTATCAACCACGCATCCTACGTCTGCCGGAAGCATGGTGGAATTGATCTCTCTGCCTGTTACCGCATAGATCAGTGTACGCTCACCACCCTGAGGGTATTTGGTCTTAAGCTCTTTTACTTCCATACGCTCTTTGCCTTTGATGGCTTCTTTCATCCTGGCAATACAATCCGGTTTGTTGTCCTCGATACAGATACATCCCACTGCCTTCGGGAAAGCTTTCAGGATTACTTCCAGACCACCAACAATACTTTCCGGTTCTTCCATCATCCTTCGGTAGTCACTGGTGATATAAGGCTCACATTCCGCACCGTTGACCAGGATATGATCGATCTTGTCAGGTTCCTTTGGTGAAAGCTTTACATGTGTCGGGAAACCTGCACCACCCTGACCAACAACTCCGCCTTCCTGAATCCTTTTCAGGATATCCTCCTTGGAAAGATCCGAAAGCTTTGCAGGTGCATATTCCACAGATTCGTACAGACCGTCATTCTCAATGATGATCGCATCACCCATGGCGCCTACTGCGGTCAGACGTTTCTCGATTCCCTTTACGGTTCCTGATACAGACGAGTGTATCGGTGCGGAAACAAATCCTCCTGCTTCTGCGATTTTCTGTCCTGCAAGCACATGATCACCTTTTTTTACGATCGGCTTGGCCGGAGCTCCGATGTGCTGAGAAACAAGAATTGCCAGATCTCCCTTCGGCAGATACTTCTCGACAGGACAGTTTTTTGACAAATCTTTGCCGTCATAAGGATGGATACCACCCCTGAAGGTTAAAAATGCCATAGATCTCATCTCCTCCTTTATTTTTGCAAGTACATGTACATGGTATTTCTGCGTTGCGCATATACTCTTTTTTTAAGTTGATTCTGTGTTTCTGATTTTCCTTTTCTTATTTCATCCAAGACAAACAAGATCTATTTCGCTCCCATAAATCATTTCGCGAAACATTACCAGCGAACAGTAACAAAGTAGCTTCTGCTTTGAGCAGGATATGTATGAAAGGTTGAATCCAGACACGATCCTGTGATATACTTCGGTAGAAGATATTCACCAGCTCATAAAAAAGCTGTAAATGAATAACCAATTTATGAAGCGATAATAGTCATTTTTTCACTGTCAATCCCCACATAAATCCAGTACCATTTCCTGTTTTTTATCATCAACTCTACTAATAACTATAACTCATTTCACTTTAAATTGCACTATTGAAAAGCAATTTTTTTGTGTATAATCAGATACAATCCATAAAGGAGAAAATTAACATGATCGTTAAAAAAATGCCGATTTTACAAGGGTTTCCAGACTTTGAGACTGTTAAAAAATTGACTAAAAATCATGGATTTTCAGAGCGTTTTGTACCGCTTTTCTATGATATTGAAACTACAGGACTATCACGAAATTCCACTTTTCTGTATCTGATCGGTGCTGTAGCCTACGAAGGAAACAACTGGCAGATGTACCAGTGGATGATTGAAAACGAAGAGGAAGAACCTGAACTTCTGAAAACATTTTCTGAATTCCTTCAGGATTTTTCATGTACGATCCAATATAACGGTGACAGCTTTGACCAGCCTTATCTGGATGCACGATATCAGATCCACGGACTCTCTTCCCCTTTTACGGAGCTGCCATCTCTGGATCTTTACCGGGAACTAAAGCCGCTCAAGGGACTTCTGAAGCTTTCACGGATGAATCAGCCTTCCATGGAATCATTTCTCGGTATTACTGAACGGAACTACTATGATGGAGGTGCCTGCATCCGTCTTTACAAACAATTCGCTTCCGGAAAGAAACCGGAAGCGGCAGAGATCGTTATGGGACATAACCGGGAAGATCTTCTGGGACTTGGAAAAATTTTCTCCATGCTGTCCTATCTTGCTCTTTTCAATGAAGATTACGAAGCACTAAATTGTGAAATTCAAGACGATCAATTGGCCTTTACCATTAAAACTAATTACGATCTGCCTGTTGAATTTTCAAATCATAGTGAAGAATTCTACATAATCGGACAGAATAACCGTGTCCGTCTTCTTGTGAAGCTTCAAAATGGACGTTTAAAGCAATATTATTCCAATTATAAAGATTACGATTACATCCCTTCCGAAGACACTGCAATACCAAAAACCTTAAGTGCCTGCATGGATAAAAAGCTCCGAAGGCCTGCCAAAAGGGACAACTGTTATACCTGGTTTCCTGTAACAGAAGCTTTTCTGCATGATCCTTTAAAACAGAAAACCTATCTGAAACACTGCCTGCCATATTATCTTTCTGTTCTTAAATAATATCTCTGTTACGAAATTCCAATTAAAAGAGGCCGTCACAATAAATGTGACGGCCTCTGAAATTCAAAATATTCATCTGCTGTACAGCTTCTGAGAAATTACTCCTCTGTCTGCTCTGCAGAATTATCCTCGAGTGCTTTCATGCTGAGGCTGATCTTTCTGTCTTCGCCATTGAAATCAACAACCTTAGCCTCGATCTCCTGACCGATGGAAAGTACATCAGATGGTTTCGCAACGTGCTCTCTGGAGATCTGAGATACATGAAGAAGAGCATCTACTCCAGGTGCAAGCTCAACAAATGCACCGAAATCTGTCATACGTGCAACTTTGCCCTTTACTACGTTTCCTACTGCGAAGTCCTCAGCAGCTGTAAGCCATGGGTTCTCCTCCGGGAATTTAAGGGAAAGTGCGATCTTGTCTCCGTTGATATCTTTGATAAGAACTGTAACTTTATCACCTACGTTGAATACCTTCTTCGGATTCTCTACTCTGCCCCAGGACATCTCAGAGATGTGAAGAAGTCCGTCTGCTCCGCCGAGGTCAATGAATGCACCGAAATCTGTAACATTCTTAACAACACCCTCAACTTTATCGCCTACGTTGATCTTAGCAAGAAGCTCTTTCTGTTTCTCAGCTTTCTCAGCAAGAAGAAGCTGTTTGCGGTTACCGATGATACGGCGTCTTCTTGGGTTGAACTCTGTGATAACGAACTCGATCTCCTGATCTGCATATTTGGAAAGATCTTTCTCATATGTGTCAGATACAAGGCTTGCAGGAATGAATACTCTTGCTTCCTCAACATTGACACAAAGACCACCGTCAAGTACCTGTGTTACAGGAGCCTTCAGAACCTCCTGGTTCTCGAATGCCTCCTCAAGACGTTTGTTGCCTTTCTCTGCAGCAAGACGTTTGTAGGTAAGTGTAACCTGTCCCTCTCCGTCGTTTACTTTGAGAACCTTTGCTTCCATGGTATCGCCAGGTTTAACAACGTCTGTAAGCACAACGCTTGAATCGTTTGTGTACTCGTTCTTTGTGATGATACCGTCTGCTTTATAGCCGATATTCAGGATGATCTCATCATCTTTAACATCGATGACGGTACCCTGTACGATCTCTCCATTTCTGATTGTTTTTACGGAATCTTCCAGCATCTGTTCAAAACTTAACTCTGACATGTTCTTGAACCTCCTCAATAATTTTCTTTGGGGTGGAAGCCCCTGCTGTAATACCTACACAACTACTGCATTGGAACATTTCAGAATCCAAGTCTACAGGTGTTTGTATATAGTAAGTATTTCCACATTCCTTTTTACATATTTCAAACAGCTTTTGAGTATTGGAGCTATGTCGGCCACCTACGACCAGCATAGTGTCTACCTCTCCGGCTATCGCTTTAGCTTCTTTCTGCCGTTCTTCGGTAGCATTACAAATAGTGTTTAAAATATTTAAAATATTTAAAACATTATTATCATAACTCTTTTTGCGGAGAATTTCAACTAATTCTTGAAATTTGTTGTAATTAAATGTCGTCTGGGACACTACACATACTTCTTTTTCCGGAGAAATATTGAATTTCTCAGCATCCTCAGCATTTTTGATCACTGTATATGGTCCCTGACACCATCCGCAGATCCCCTGTACTTCCGGATGGCCCGGATCACCGATGATCACAATATGGGCACCTCTGGAGCTTTCTCTCTCAACGATCTTGTGGATCTTCAGCACAAAAGGACAGGTAACATCTACATATCCGAGACCATATTTTTTGATCGTGTTATAAACCCTGCGGCCTACTCCATGGGAACGGATCACAACAGTGCCGCCCTTCAGGCTGCCAAGATCCTTCTCACAGATCACAGCCACACCTTTTTTTTCGAGATCTGAGACAACCTCCTCATTATGGATGATCGGGCCCAGTGTATAAATCGGTGCTGCATCGGAACCGATCAGCTCATAAACACGGTCAACTGCTCTTTGTACGCCGAAACAGAAGCCGGCAGTTTCTGCAACTTTTACGTTCATCCATTCACCCTTTTTCTGTATACGGAAAGGATACTCTCAACCACTTCGTCAATTCCCATCTCAGATGAATCAACAAGAACAGCATCCTCTGCTTTTTTAAGCGGAGAAACCGCGCGGTTCATATCTCTCTCATCTCTGTCAACGATATCTTTCAGGATCTCATCCATATCGCAGGCTTCACCCTTCTCTGTAAGCTCCAGGTATCGTCTGCTAGCACGGGTCTTTGCACTTGCAGTCAGAAAGATCTTCACTTCCGCATTGGGAAGAATGGTGGTTCCGATATCTCTTCCGTCCATAACTACATTATTCTCGGCTGCAAGATTGCGCTGCAGCTTCAGAAGATGTGCACGCACCTCCGGATTTGCAGAGCTTACAGATGCCATATTTCCTACATCTTCCTTACGGAGGAACGCAGTTACATTCTTTCCGTTAAGGATCACCTGCTGCTCACCGTTCTCATAACGGATAGAGATATCCGCATCGTGACAGGCTTCAGAGATTTTTTCGTCACCGCTTATCCCTTTTTCCAGAAGATAAAGTGCCATGGCACGATACATTGCCCCTGTATCTACATAAATAAAGGACAGCTCCTTTGCCACTTTTTTTGCAATTGTGCTTTTTCCTGCACCTGCCGGTCCGTCAATTGCAATATTAATACCCATAATCGTTGCTCCTTCCTCTTTTCTGTTATTCGATCGCCTGAGCTGCCGCATACGCTGTAGACCATGCGATCTGAAGATTATAGCCACCGGTCACTGCATCCAGATCCAGTACTTCACCTGTAAAATACAGATTTTTTATTTTTTTGGATTCCATTGTGGATGGCTGTATCTCTTTTACTGACACACCGCCTCTTGTGATGATCGCTTCCTTAAACTCTCCCATTCCCGTGATCGTAAACGGAAAAGCCTTGATCAGACGGCCAAAAGCCTGACGCTCTTCCCTGGAGATCTCATGTACCGGTTTTTCCCCGGGGATACCGCCAATTTCGATCATGATCGGAGTCAGAGAAGACGGAAAAAGAACACCGATCACATTTTTAAACTGCTTGTTATGATTTGCATCAAATTCACGCAGGATCCGGGCATCAAGCTGTTCTGCATCAAGCGCCGGTTTCAGATCCAGGAAAGCCTCCAAAGGCTCCTTTTCCAGCTTTTTGCCGATCTGGGCACTGGCGGAAAGGATCAGCGGTCCTGTCACTCCGAAATGAGTAAACATCATCTCGCCGAAATCTTTATAGAGAACTTTTTTGCCGGATTTTACTGTAAGCTCCACATTCCGAAGGGAAAGGCCCTGAAGTTTGGAGACATAATCTTCTTTTGCCACCAGTGGTACCAGTGATGGTGACTGGGAAACAACTTTATGTCCCGTCTCAGCAGCAAAACGATATCCATCTCCTGTGGAACCTGTGGACGGGTAGGAAAGCCCTCCTGTGGCAACTACCACAGTATCTGCTTCAAAAAAGGTACCGTCCGAAAGTAATACACCGGTAACTTTTTCATCCTGTGTACAAACTTCCGTTACCTCTGTATGAAGATGGATCTGCGCTCCGGCTTTTTTCAGTTCCCGCTCAAGCGCACGGATAATATCTGATGAATGATCCGATACCGGAAAAACCCGGTTTCCACGCTCTGTTTTCAGCGGCACTCCTGCCTCCTCAAAAAATTCCATCACATCTCTGCTTCCATAGGTGTAGAAAGCACTGTAAAGAAATTTGCGGTTTGACATCACTGCCGGAAAAAGTTCTTCGGTATCTGAATCATTGGTGACGTTGCACCGTCCCTTTCCGGTGATGAAAAGCTTTTTTCCGAGTTTCTCATTTTTTTCCAGTATGTGAACCTGGTGTCCTCTGCGCGCAGTATATACACCGCAGAGCATTCCGGCGGCACCGCCGCCTATGATCGCAACTTTGGACATTACCTGTTATCCTGCCTTTTTTATCTTTTTTATGCACAAAGGAGCCTGCATACAGCAAGCTCCTTTTCCTGTTTTGAAATGCATCTGCATTTCTATGTGTGCTTTATACCGGGTATGCGCCGTTCTTGGTATCTGCTACAGTCTCATCAACTTTTGTCTTCTGAGCCTGGCGATATTTAAAGAAGTCCATGGCAACCTGCGGGAACAGTGCATATGTGAGAACATCCTCATCCTGCTCCTTGTACTGTGCCATCTCGCTCTCAAGCTTATCAAGCTCATCCTCCAGAAGATCTGCCGGACGGCATGTGATCGGTTCAATATCTCCGATACATTTTTTCTGTACTTCCGGATTGAACGGTCTGGCTGTTGCGCCATACTTACCACTTAACACGTCTTTTGTCTCTTTTGTGACAACCTTGTAACGCTCGCCCATGATCACGTTAAATACAGCCTGTGTACCAACGATCTGAGAGGACGGTGTAACAAGCGGTGGCTCACCAAGGTCTTTACGTACACGCGGAACTTCCTCAAGTACTTCGTAGAATTTATCCTCGGCATGCTGCTCTTTCAGCTGTGATGTCAGGTTGGAAAGCATTCCGCCAGGTACCTGATACAGAAGAGTCTTGATGTTTACACCAAGGTTCTTCGGATTGAGAAGACCTGTATCAAGAGCCTCATCACGCATCGGACGGAAGTAGTCAGCGATCTCAGCGAGAAGCTGCTGATCAAATCCTGTATCATATGGTGTTCCCTTGAAGGTCTCAACCATAACCTCTGTTGCAGGCTGGGATGTTCCAAGAGCAAACGGAGACATTGCTGTGTCGATGATATCAACACCTGCCTCTACTGCCTTCATATATGTCATGGAAGCAACACCGGATGTATAGTGAGAATGAAGATCGATCGGGATCTTAACAGTCTCTTTGAGAGCCTGAACAAGCTCTGTAGCTTTGTACGGAACAAGAAGTCCTGCCATATCTTTGATACAGATGGAATCTGCACCCATATCTTCGATACGTTTTGCAAGATCTGTCCAGTAATCAAGTGTGTAAGCATCACCAAGTGTGTAAGCCATTGCAACCTGTGCATGTGCTTTCTCCTTGTTTGCTGCTTTTACAGCTGTCTGAAGGTTACGAAGGTCATTCATACAGTCAAAGATACGGATGATATCGATACCGTTAGCTGCGGATTTCTGTACAAAATACTCTACTACATCATCTGCATATGGACGATATCCAAGGATGTTCTGTCCACGGAACAGCATCTGAAGCTTTGTGTTTTTGAAACCGTCACGAAGTTTACGAAGTCTTTCCCACGGATCCTCTTTCAGGAAACGTAAGGAAGCATCGAAAGTAGCACCGCCCCAGCACTCTACTGCATAGTAGCCGACTTTGTCAAGCTTCTCAATGATCGGAAGCATCTGCTCTGTGCTCATACGTGTAGCGATCAGGGACTGATGAGCGTCACGCAGGATCGTTTCCACAACTTTCACAGGTTTTTTCTCTATTTCTGCCATAATTATTCTCCTTACAAATTTTTATAAGACAATGGGTTAGACACCAAAAATCGCCATGAATGTACCGGCAGCAACCGCTGTACCGATAACACCAGCAACGTTCGGTCCCATCGCATGCATCAGCAGGAAGTTTGTAGGATCTGCCTCAGCACCAACCTTCTGGGATACACGGGCTGCCATAGGAACGGCAGAAACACCGGCTGATCCGATCAGAGGATTGATCTTTCCGTGAGTAACCTTGCAGAGAAGCTTACCAAGCATAACACCGCCAAAAGTACCGCAGGCAAAGGCAACAAGACCAAGAACTACGATCTTCAGTGTATCTACGTTCAAGAACGCCTCAGCACTTGTGGAAGCACCTACAGATGTTCCGAGAAGGATTACTACGATGTACATAAGAGCGTTGGAAGCTGTTTCAGAAAGCTGTTTAACAACTCCGGACTCACGGAACAGGTTTCCGAGCATCAGCATACCAACAAGGGGAGCTGTTGTCGGAAGGATCAGGCAAACAACGATTGTGATAACGATCGGGAAAAGGATCTTCTCAAGTTTTGTAACAGGACGGAGCTGCGCCATTTTGATCTTACGCTCTTTCTCTGTTGTGAAAGCCTTCATGATCGGAGGCTGGATGATCGGTACCAGGGACATATAGGAATATGCTGCCACTGCGATCGGTCCCATAAGAGAAGACTGTCCAAGCTTACCTGCAAGGAAAATGGAAGTCGGGCCGTCAGCACCACCAATGATAGAGATCGCTGCTGCTGCTTTACCATTAAATCCAAGGAAAATTGCAAGGAAGTATGCAAGGTAAATACCAAGCTGTGCAGCTGCTCCCATCAGGAAGCTGATCGGGTTTGCGATCAGCGGACCGAAGTCTGTCATCGCACCGACACCCAGGAAGATCAGTGAAGGAAGAATACTCCACTCATCCATTAAGTAAAAATAATGAAGAAGTCCGCCAACGCCATTGGATGAATCCTCAATGCTCAGCATAATGTCCGGATAAATATTTACCAGAAGCATACCAAAAGCGATCGGAACCAACAGCAGCGGCTCAAAACCATGTTTAATGGCAAGATATAAGAACACACATGCCACTGCGATCATCAGGTAGTTTCCCCAGGTAAGGTTGAAAAATGCTGTCTGATGGATCAGGTTTGACAGGGTATTTGTTACATAAGACATTTGTCTACCTCCTGTTTAGTTCATTGTTGCAAGAGTATCTCCATTTTCAACGGCAGCACCCTCTGCAACATCGATGCTGGCGATTGTTCCGTCCTGAGGAGCAACAACCGGGATCTCCATCTTCATGGACTCAACGATCACTACGCTGTCACCAGCTTTTACGCTCTGTCCAACAGATGCAACGATTTTTACAACTTTTCCAGGAACGGCTGCGGAAACTTTAACAGAACCTGCGCCTGCTGCCGGAGCTGCTGCCTTAGGAGCTGCTGCCGGAGCTGCCTTAGGAGCCGGAGCTGCTGCTTTTGGTGCTGCTGCAACTGGAGCTGCTGCGTTTCCGTTCTCTTCTACAGTAACTTCATATGCTGTTCCGTTAACAGTAATTGTATAACTCTTCATTTTAAAATCCTCCTAAATAATGATTATCTTTTTCTGCGGTTGACTTTGCGGATGGAACGTACTACGAATCCGTCTGTGCTTGTTTTGCCTTCAGAAGCAGCGATCGCTGCGGCGATCACGGCAATAAGCTCACCATCATCTGTCACATCCTCAACAGCAGGCTCAGCAACTGGTGCTGCAACCGGAGCCGGTGCTGCGGCTGCCGGAGCCGGTTTGCTCTCTTTTTTCTTTCCTTCCACAAGTCCGGGAATATATTTGAAAAGAGAGATCACGAAGATCAGGAATACCAGGATCACAAATACTGTTCCGAGACCCATCACTGTATTCATCGCTGCCTTCTCCATGTTCTGTGCCAGTGTATAATTCACATCAACTGTAAGAGAAGTCGGGGTTCCTGATTTATCAAATACATAAGTGAAATTCGCTTTGTTTTTCTCGAAGGATACCGGAACAACAACGGTATACTGATCATCGGAATACTCCACTGTGATATCTTTCTCATCAATATCACCTTTTTTCTCACCAAGCTCTTCTCTGGAGCCATCCCATGCACTTGCAGCACTCTGTGTGAAAGCATCCTCTGATTCCAGATATCCCTGGATATCATCCTCGGACATTGCGATGATCGCATCCGTCAGGCCCTTGGTTGTTGTGACAAGCTGACTCTTTACAGAATCATCAATCTCATCAGCAGCCCATGCAGTAGCTGTGCATCCAATCAGAAGTGCAGCTACGCAAAGAAGTGCCATGCAGACAGAAGAGATCTTTTTATAAAACTGTCTCATACGCTCACCTCACTTAGACTGTTCCATGCTTTTTGGATGGACGGTCTTCCCTTTTTGTGAACAGCATCTCAAAAGCACCGATTACATATTTTCTTGTATCTTCTGCTTTGATCACAGTATCCACATATCCTCTTGCTGCTGCAGATGCGATACCGTTCTGGAGTTCTTTGTACTCAGCTGCCTTCTCATTCAGTGTAGAAGCGTCAGCTCCCTCATACATGATCTTTGCTGCAAGGGAAGCATCCATCATACCGATTTCAGCTGTATCCCATGCATAAACCATATCTGCTCCGACAGATTTGCTGTTCATGGCAACGTATGCAGTTCCGTATGCTTTACCAATTACAACATTTACCTTCGGTACAGTCGCAGATGCAAAAGCATGTACCATCTCACCAACGGATTTAGCCATCATCTTCTCATTGCAGAGTGTAGCTTTAAATCCTGTTACATTAGTAAGAGTAAGTACCGGAATCTCAAAAGCATCACAGAATTTTACGAAGTCTGCTGCTTTTCTTGCACCTCTTGCAGAAAGAGTTCCGTCGGAAATCTCTGTCTTATTGCCATCAGCATCGTAAGATTCGCTTCTGTTTGCAACAGCGCCAACGGTAGCTCCGTTCAGACGAAGGAAGCCTGTTACGACATCCTGGCCGTAAGCTGCCTTTGTCTCGAAGAACTCACCGTCATCAGCGATTCTTGAAAGCGCAATAACTGTGTCGCCTGTGCAGCCTGCGATATCATCACATACTCTGTTCAGGTCATCTGTGCATTCCTTGAAGCTGTCATTGTCTTCATTGTTCTCCGGAAGCATGCTGACCAGTGTACGGATCTGTCCAAGGATCTCCTCTTCTGTTCCGATGCCGTCAACAAGTCCTGTCTCCTCACTCTGGAACTGTGCGGAAGCTGAATCGCATTTTTCCACTCTGTTTCCTTCCAGTGCATTTGGAGTATTTACAAACAGTCTGCCCTTCTTCTCCTCTACAAATGTAAAGTCTGTAAGAGCCGGTACAACTGCCATTCCACCGCCGCATGTTCCGAAAACAGCAGTGATCTGTGGAATAACACCGGATGCCAGTGTCTGTTTCAGATAGATCTCACCAAATGCCTCAAGTGCATCGGTAGCCTCCTGAAGACGAAGTCCCGCACAGTCTACAAGACCGATAACAGGTGCTCCAACTTTCAGAGCGAGATCATAAATTTTGGCGATCTTTTTGGCATGCATCTCACCAACTGTTCCGTTCAGTACAGATGCATCCTGGCTGTATACATACACCAGACTGCCGTCAATCACACCATATCCGGTGATCACACCGTCTGAAGGTGCTTTTTTTTCAGTCATGTTGAAATCTGTAGCTCTGGCTGTAACAGCCTGTCCGATCTCAACAAAACTGTTGGCGTCAAGCAGGGAATTAATCCTTGCAGCCGCTACGCTTTGTGTCGCATTACTCATTATACTATGCCCTCCATTTTTTTATTAATATAACCAAAAATTCAGCCGAGTATAATTGTACCTTTTTTTTGCAGAAAATTCAATACTTTTCGTCACGAACGTTAAAAAATTAACCCCTGACTTATGCCAGGGGTCGCTAAATTAATGGAAATAATCCTTAAATACTTTATCCACATACCATTTATAGGTAATTCTGTCGATTTTGTCATCGGCGGTTACAAGGCAGGAAAGGAGTTCTTTTCCGTTGAGCTTTGCATGGAGTGTACCGATCTTCTGGTTTTTCTGTATTGGTGCCGGGAGCTTATCCGGAAGCTCCGTTTCCCATGTGATCGTTTCTGTTTTTTTCAAAAGATATCTTTTCTCACGATCTTTTTCAGAAAGTACTGCGTGTATTTTCAGCATGACCTGTTTGGGAGGATATCCGGAACGATCGGACTTTTGCGGATATGGATCTTCTTTTCCCGGTGCTGCTTCTGTTACCGGGATATCCGGCAGCTGCGGAAGCTCCGGCAGCATCACATACTGATAATTTTCCCTGCCATAGGAAAGAAGCTTCTTAGTATCGCTCCATTTATAATTTTTATTTCCGGGCCATCCGCATCCCAGAAGAGCCACGATAAATAATCGCTCGTCCTGTCGGACTGCGCAGACATAACAATATCCGGCATTTCCTGTAAATCCTGTTTTTCCGGAGATCACTCCTGTTTCCATATCCAGGAAAGCATTGGTATTATGTACCGAATAATGCTTTTTTCCTGAGATATCCGTGAAAGTATAATCTCTAGTCTGGGTAATATGGACAAATGTTGCATTTTTTATTGCATACGCCATGATCAAGGCAAGATCCCGGGCTGTTGTATGATGGATACCGCCTTCATCTTCTCCATCCAGACCATTGGGTGTAACAAAATGTGTGTCCTTACATCCCAGCTCTTTTGCTTTTTCATTCATCTTCTCTGCAAAACCTTCTACGGAGCCGCCGATATGTTCCGCGATGGCCACTGCGGAATCATTATGGCTTTTCAGCATCAGGGAATAGAGAAGATCCTCCAAATAAAACTGCTGTCCCTCCCGCATGCCAAGACGTGTCTGTGGCTGAGATGCCGCATTCCCGGAAACCTGTACGTAATCATCTCCCTTTGCCAGCTCCAGAGCAAGAATACAGGTCATTACCTTTGTGGTGCTGGCATTCGGCCGTCCTTTGTATGCTTCTTTTCCGTACAGCACACGGCCGGTCTCCCCATCCATGAGAACTGCAGAAAGTGCATATAGATTTTCGTCATCTGCCGCCTTTACCGGAAAGATCTGACAAATAATAAGGACCGCTGTCATCAGCACGACAGCGGCCGTACACCGTTTGCTCATAATGCATCACCCCGTACACTGTTCATATAACTGTTTACAGTAACTGTTATATTTAATTTTATGCGGGGATAGCATCCGGATATCACTTGTATCTGTTGTCTGCCGGGATCGATCATCCGTTAAAGGTCAGGTCCCATCTGTCAGAAAGATGCCCTGGCCTGACTGCCAGTGCAGCAAGCTCTTCCAGCATATCCGGTGCCTTGGCAAGTGCCTCTTCCATCAGACTGTCCAGCTTAAGAAGCTCCTCCTTACAGTCGATCTCCGGCTCCGGGCTCATAAAAAATTCGGTAATAAACGCAGATCTCTTTTTTCCTGCGGGGGAAAGGGCATGTTCCGAAAGGCGTCTCTTCCTTCCTCCATCATCACATACCAAAATACAGGTGAATATCTTCATCATTTTCAATGACAGATAAATGTTCCAGGTACGGATCGCCGGCAATACCTGGTGAATCGTCCATGCACTGAGAAAACTGGCACGGATCCCATGAGACGGATAAAAACGCAATGGATCTTTGCCGGTTTCATACATCAGCATACGATCAAATTCCTTCTCAAAGAGCGTATGTGAGACTTTCCCCTCGGCAGCTACCTGATTGACGTAAGGATGACAGGTAGAATCCAGGATATAATGACATCCGAACCCCAGCAGGTAAGCCATCAGTGCAGGATTTTTTTCCTCCCGGACCTTCGCCATGCCCTTTTCAAAGAATTCTCTTGCTTTCCGTCCATGCATCTGCACTCCGTACTGTGTCACCGGATTTTTGGATATAAAATAATAAAACAGGATATCCGGACCATGCTGTCCGATCCGGTACAGATTTCCGTTGCTTCGGATCAGATGCTGTAATTTTGCGGAAAGTTTCCGGTAAACCCTTTTTCCAAAAAGATCATGTGCGTATGTTGTGGGCATTTTCGTCACTCCTCTTCTGTTTTCTGATCTGTCCGACAGGTCCCGTAAACCGGCATCTGTCCGTGTTATTTGTTATACGTCCAGCTTCAGCTGGATCTCTTCCTCTGCTTCCGCCTTGAAATCCTCCAGCTGGACCGGATCCATTTCCGGAAGGTCCTCCAGCCCCTGGACACCAAAGCAGCGCAGAAATTCTTCGGTGGTTCCCAGGAGGATTGGGCGACCCGGAGCATCCAGACGTCCAAGTTCTCTCACCAGATCATAATCCATCAGTTTATTGATGGCATGATCACATTTTACCCCTCGGATCTTTTCGATCTCTGCTTTTGTAACGGGCTGTTTGTAGGCAATGATCGAAAGGGTTTCAAGCATAACGTCTGTCAGCGTGGGTTTCTTTGGCTGCGCTGCGATCCGGATAAGAGAATCATAGTATTCTTTTTTTGTACAAAGCTGAAAGGAGTTTTCGAGCTCTATGATCTGGATCCCCCGCTCTTCTTCCTGATAACGGATCATCATATTTCGGATGATATTTTCCGTTGTTGTCGGATCCTGACGGATCGCTCTGGCAATACGGGGTAATTCCACTGCTTCTCCCATTGCAAACAGGATGGCTTCGATTTCTCCTTCAATTCGTTTGATTTCCACTTATTGTCCTCATTCCTACTATATTATTCATCTGCGAACTCTGTCAGATTCTTCCATGTGTCCGGATCCGTGATAACTTCCACATGAATATCATCAAAAAGATCTTCCTGTTCTGCATGAACATGTCCCATTTTCATCAATTCCAGAATTGCCAGAAATGTCACGATCAGCTGTATTTTGGAATGCTGGTTTTCCATCAGCCTGCGAAAGCTGAATTTCCGGTGAGCTTTTGCATATTCCTTCATTTCCAGCAATTTATCGGAAAGTGATATTTCCTCTTTTTCGATCCTTCCGAATTTACTTCGGATCGGATCGATCTTATTTTCCTGTCTGCGGATCAAAGCCTGATAGATCGCACTCATCCGCTCCAGTGTCAGACCCCGGAGAAGTTCCTGGGGATCAGACGGTGGAGTATACTGTAGCACTTCTTCCGGAAGATCCTGTTTTCGGTAATAAACCCCTGCCGCATCTCCAAGCCTGTCCCGTAATTCATAGGACATATATTTGTACATTTTATATTCCAGCAGCTTCTGCACAAGCTCTGCTCTGGGGTCCTCCTCTTCTCCTTCCTCATTCACTTCTTTCGGAAGAAGCATTTTACATTTGATATCCAGAAGAGTGGCTGCCATGACAAGAAATTCGCTCATGATTCCCAGATCCTCTTTTTCCATGGAATGCAGATATTCCATATACTGATCTGTGATCTCCACAATGGGAATATCATAGATATCGATCTTGTTTTTGTCGATCAGGTGAAGCAGAAGATCCAGAGGGCCTTCAAATACATTCAGCTTAACAGATAATGCCATAGGGTTTCCTCATTTCATTTTTTCGGAAGGTTTTATATCGATCGCCAGCAGTTCCCTTGGATTATGGATCCGAAGGGGGATGGTATGTTCTCCAAGTCCAGCACTGACGATCATATGCTGATCCCCTTTGTGAAAGTCTCCACAGCAAAACGGCGGAAGAAACAAATATTGAGGAGATGAAAGACCGTAATGTTCACTGAGGCGGACAACGCCTCCGTGATAGTGTCCAGACAGGATCAGATCCGCGCCCCATTCAAAATAGGTTTTTCCGTATTTTGGATTATGTGCCAGCAGGATCTGCATCCCTTTATCTTCAGGTTTACCGATCAGTTCTTCCATCACTTCTTTTTTCAGCTTCGGTGATCTCGGCTTGTGATAATATTCGATGGGAAGCTCCAGGCCCCAGAAACAGAAGCGCTCTCCCTTCAGGACCATAGCTTCATGTCCGTTCCTTAAAATATGCACACCAGCTTTTTTCAGTGCCTTTTCATATTTCGCATAATATGGCCGATATTCTTCGGAAAGGCACATTTTATATTCATGATTACCAAGTGCATAATACACGGGAAAATCCCTGGCAAGCTCTGTCAGCAGCTTACATGCAGTTACCAGAGTATCCGTTTCTGTACGTACAGCCATGTCGCCGGCAGAAAGGATCACGTCCGGGGCAAGTTTTCGGATCGTCTCTGTCAGCCGTATATTGTCTTTTCCGTAGGATATCCCGTGAAGATCCGCAAGAAGGATCATCCGCACGCCCTGTGGAGCATGGATCTTGTCCGTATGGATCTCATATTGTTTGATTCTGAATTTTTTCATATTATTTTCCAAATCCGCAGTTCGGGAAAGTACAAACCGGACAGTTCAGACATAGTCCGCCTTCTCCCAGCGCGGCAATCTCCTCTGCCTTGATCTCATCATCTGCCATCACTCTGGGCAGGATCAGATCAAATACTGTTCTTTTTGCGTACATGACGCAGCCCGGAAGTCCAAGTACCGGTATGGATCTTCCGTTCCTCTCAAGATATGCCACAAGCAGCATAGCTCCCGGAAGTACAGGTGCTCCATAGGTTACGATCTTTGCTCCGGTATCCCGGATCCCGCCCGGAGTACGATCATCGGGATCCACACTCATTCCGCCGGTACAGATGATCAGATCTGCTCCTGCATCTGCGAAAGAAAGAATTGCCTTTGTGATCTCTTCCTTATCATCTCCCGGCATCACCTGGCCTGTCACTTCTGTCGGAAACCCGGAAAGCTTTTCCCGGAGTACCGGTGTGAAGGTATCCTGGATCAGTCCTTTTTTGATCTCACTTCCGGTTGTGACGATCCCTACTTTTTTCTGCTGGTAAGGGAGAATGTCAAAGATCGGAAGATTTCCTGCTGCCTTCTCTGCTGCATCCATTTTCTCTTTCTCGATCACAAGCGGAATGATCCTGGTTCCTGCAACCTTATCACCTTTTTTTATCGGAAAATCGCCATGTCTGGAAGCAATCATCATTTCTCCCAGAGAATTCACAGCCACAAGTGCATCACGACGTATTTTCAGAATACCATCGATCTTTGATACCACCTCGATCTTACCTTCTTTGATCTCAGTTCCATGTACTTTGGAAGAGTTTCCGGCACAGATTTTGTAAAGGATCTCTGCAGCTTCATTTTCGTGAAGAATCCCCGGGTTTTTCTCCCACACAAAAAGGTGTTCTTTTCCTACAGAGAGCAGCAGTGGTATATCTTCTTCTTTCACTACATGCCCCTTTTTGAAAAGAACGCCTTTTTTCTCATCTTTTATGATCTGCGTGATATCATGGCACAGAATGTGTCCCACTGCATCTTCTGTTCTGATCTCTTTCATCCAAAATCCCTTCCCTGTTCTGTTATTTCTTCAATCCGTTGTATTATACATCCAGTCTGCCCTTTTTGTCAAAATATGTTGCAGGCATCACAAAAGAAATGCCTGACAGGTTCTTTCCAGCCAGTCATGGTATCCGGCCTTTTTTATTGTTTCCCCGTACAGGATATCCAGACTACCGATCTTTTTCCCATCCTGATAGTATTCCTGTGCCCCTGCTTTCTGCCCTTTTTTCACCGGCGCACTTTGTTCTTTGGGGAGGATCAACTTTTTCTTAACATTGTCAGGTTTCGTTCCATCTGTGCTGATATATCGGAATTTCCCTCTATATACAAGCGAAACCTGCTCTTTGACTCCTTTGCGGAGCTTCAGAGGTTTCAGTGGCTCCAGAGCATCATCCAGATACAATGTGCATTTAGAAAAGCCGTAATTTAAAAGAGCTGCTGCATCCCGGAATCTTGTTTTCGGGTCCGGTGCGGCCATCACTGAGGCGATCAGTGTGATCCCGTTTCGTTCTGCCACAGCACTGAGACAGTATTTTGCAATACTGGTGCTGCCCGTTTTAAGTCCCATACACCCCTCATAGCTGCGCAGCAGTTTATTTGTGTTGGTCAGTGTAAATTTCGAGGATCCTTTTCTGGTAACGTGTGTGATATCCTCCATCCAGACAGATGAATATGTAAGAACTTCCGGATATCTGCTGATGAGCTCCCTGCTCATAAGTGCAATGTCATAGGGAGTTGTATAATGCTCCTGTGATTCCGTCAGCCCGCAGCAATCCACAAAATGGGTATTTTTCATTCCAAGATCCTTCGCCCTCTCGTTCATCCTCTCCACAAAGGCTTGTTCTGTTCCCGCAACATGCTCCGCCATAGCTACGCTGGCATCATTTCCGGAAGCGATCACAATACATTTGATCATGGTTTCTGCAGTCTGCTTTTCTCCTTCTTCCAGAAATACCTGAGACCCTCCCATGGATCTGGCATAAGCACTGGTGGTAATGCTATCCTCCAGATGCAGGGTTCCCTCACGGATAGCATCAAAGATCAGGATCAATGTCATGATCTTTGTAATACTGGCCGGGCTTCTTCGGGTGTCAGGATCCCTGGAATAGATCACGGTACCGGTTTCTTTTTCCATAAGGACTGCACCCGGCGCTTCGATCAGCTGCTGTGCTTTTCCACTATCTTCCGTTTCTCCCCTGACACTAATGGGTGTCAGAGCCAGGCATAAGACTAAAATACAGATCAAAAGACTTTCCGGAACACTTCTGTTCATAAGCTCACTCCTGCCGCAAACATCTCTGTTCTATTGTAAAAGCTTTCCTGAAAGATTATTCCTGAAATTCTGAAAAAGCATAGATTCCGGTCCGTATTCCTGTATCTTTCACTCTGCATCGCTTTGCTTTTTCAGTTCTTCGTCATACAGCTTAACACCTGTTTCACAATTTCCAGCAGCATATTTTCTTGCATAATTCGCTGCATCGATCGCCTCAGATGCATTGTTACATTCTCTGGTGATCAGATAGATCCCAGTGCGGACACAGAGCTCCATATCCGGATATTTCTCTTTCATCTGCCGTAAGAACTCCTGATTGGTCTTTAAAACAGATGTTTCCGGATCAACATCCATATCACATGGAGTGAAAAGGATAAAATGATCAGAAATCGCCCTAGTAAAATATACATCCATATCTGTTTTTAGAACGCTTATCACATACTCGGAAAACTGCCGCAGGATCTGATCTCCCACACGATATCCGTATTTTGCATTAATACGTTTAAATTTTTCAAAATCGGTATATATCACTGCATGTCCCGGCCCGTAACCTCCGATCAGCATTTTCTCCACATTTTCGCGAAATCTTGAAAAAGAAGACAATCCGGTAAGCTGGTCCCGTCCGGATTCTGCAGCAATGCTACGATAAGCACTGTTAAATGCTTGGTTCTTGGCATAATGCGCGGAAATGATCTTGGTCACTTCTCCCAGCAGCTTACGATCTTCTCTGGACCAGAGCCTTTTTTCCTGGCAGGTCACGTATGCAATGGCCCCTGTATAGCTTCCCTCACAGTACATGGCAGCACAGACTACGGTTTTTGCTCCGCACTGTAACACATTCTTTCTTCCCTGTTCCGAATATTCAGCCAGATCATTCTCCTGAATCACCACAGTACCATATTCATCATTGTGGCGAAACAATGTGATAAAATCACTTTTTGAGAAATGTATCTCATCTATCAAAAGCCTGTATTCTTCTTCCGAAACCCATTGAAAAACCCTGTTTATTTTCTGCTCTGCCACCTTGGTATGCAGGACTGTGATCCGGTTAAGCCGGAATTTCAGACCGATCACTTTCATCAGAAGTTCAATCGCTGCCTGAAAGCTACTCATTTTTTCAAATATTTCAAATGCAGTAGAAACAATATCATTATGAAGATATCTGGCATCTATCTCAACACCCTCGTATAATTCCTGCTTTTCCTCTGTCTTATCCTCAAAACGTCTCAGATTATCACAGAAAGCATAGCGGTTTTTTCCATTTTTCTTTGCCTGGTAAAGTGCCCAGTCTGCATTTTCAAAGAGCTGCTGATATGTATATCCGGAAACATTTTCCGGAAGAAAGCAGATCCCCACACTGCAGGTTGCCAGATACGTGGTTCCCGAAAATTTAAGTTTCTGCACTTCCCGTATCAGTTTTCCTGCCTTTTTCATGATCGCTGCATGGCTGATATCCTTCAAAAGGATCACAAATTCATCGCCACCCAGACGCATGATCACATCATTAATGTCGAACAAAGCCACAAACAGCTCCGCAAAACGTTTCAGGACTTCATCACCGAACATATGTCCGTAAGTATCATTTACATTTTTAAAATAATCTACATCAAGCACCATCATCCCGCATCCTGCATAGGGATTTCTGGATGCAAGGTATTCATCGATCAGTTCTTTTCCGAAAAAGCGGTTATACACTCCGGTCAGAGGATCTTTCTGGGCACGTTCCTCAAGAAATTCTTCCTGCAGCTTCTCCCTGGTGATATCTCTGGAGCTTCCTATGAAATAATGATATCCGGTATTTTTATCCTGTGCTATAAATCCCCGTACTGTCAGAAGACTCGCATTACCGTCTTTATTGATACACCGCACTTCTATCGTCCCGCCTTCCCGGGATGTCAGAAAATCCGTCAGGTACTTCCAGTCGTCTTTATAAACATTGCTGTATTTCTGTCCACTGGTCTTAAAATCCGTAATATTTTTTACAGGTCTCAGGTATTCATCCAAACGTTCATATATATCCGTCTCCTGACAGTACTGAAAAAGCTTCAGTGTAGTATTTCGATAAATGCAAGCGTATTTTTCCAATGTATCCCGAATATCAAAAACGGGATTTTTTTCGTCTGTTTTCATCATCGACCTCCCAGAGAGTTCTTGAGTTCACAGTATTTGTAAAAAAGTATACCATATCTTTGGGTATATATGTAGTTCTTTTATTTCTTTTTACAGTTTGTTTTTTACTATATAAAATACGCTGCGGAGGGCAGGATTACTCCTGCCCTACTGTCTTTTTTCATGAAAATGATACTGGTATGGTATTTTTTATGCTGTCATTGTGGGAATATCGATCATATCTGGATTTCTCATTTACAAAAGTCAGCGATGCATTTTTGTTTTGCATTGTCAGAGCAGCCGTACCGGAAGCAATCTTCCGGGGATCTGTACCATATGCAGGTGCAGCGCCTTTTATGATGCGGACATTCTCTGTATTTGCCCGTACATCTTTCAGATAGTAGCGTAGTACCGGTTTTTCCCAGACCGTATACTGCCCCAGCGGGATATTCCTGAGAGTGACCGATAATGTTGCATAGCCATTTTTATCGGTTTCATAGCTTCCTCTGGTAAAGGTCACATAATCCTCATATCTGTGAGGATTTCCGGATAGATCCGTACCTTCTGCCACAAAGGAAAAGGTTGGATTTCCATGAGCCCAGGTAATATCCTCCTCTTTGATCTTTTTTATGATGGTGATATTTCCCAGCGGAAGTGTTACCGGAGTATTCTCTGCTTTCAGATCCACAGTATCCGTATCTGTATTTTCTTTTTTCTGGAAGATTACCTCCTTTTCGTATTTGCCAGTATAGTTTTCCGGATTTTTTGTTTCCACTACTTTGAACCTTCCCTGATTGTCATCTGTGAGCACCAGCTCTTCCGTAGAGTACCATCCGGTTTCTCCGTCAAACTTCAGGATGCTCTGCCCGCCCAGAGTATTCTGGTAAGTCTGCTTCCCTCTATTCCACTGAAGCACGGTAAATTCAGCATCTTCCAGAACTTCCCCGGTATAGATGTCTGTTTTTCTCAGACGGATCACCCCTTTATATTCCTTTTCCTTTTCATTGACAACTTCAAAGGAAAGGCGTGCATCCTTGTCTGTGATATTCACCTCTTCTTCCCAGCTTCCTGTATATCCGGGCGGAGTCTTTGTTTCCGCGATCTTATATTTTCCCTCATTATCCGAAGTCTTCAAAAGTTCACCACTTACATAAAGTTCACTGGAGATGTCATAATCCAGAAGAGTTCCTTTTTCTTTATAGGCTTTTTTTGCTGCACTGTATTCATAAAGTGTAAATTCCGCACCCTTCAGGACCTCACCGGTCTTCGCATC
Source organism: Ruminococcus sp. AM26-12LB (assembly GCF_003480785.1). Classification (NCBI taxonomy): domain Bacteria; kingdom Bacillati; phylum Bacillota; class Clostridia; order Eubacteriales; family Oscillospiraceae; genus Ruminococcus; species Ruminococcus sp. AM26-12LB. The sequence goes on from NZ_QUJX01000015.1 coordinate 28,219, forward strand.
GATCTTACGAACCTCTATCCTTCGTTTTTCGTTCTGGTAGTTCACTGCTTCAAACAGGAATTCCTGCTTTTCTCCCGGCTTTTCCAGCGTAAAATTCTTCTGCCAGTTTCCGGTGTAATTGGGAGGAGCTTTTGTCTCACGCACACGGAATTTTCCCTGATTGTCTTCGGTATAATTAAATTTTCCGGAGTTATAGGTACGTTTCTGTCCATCATAAGTCAGTTTTTTTAAGGTTACATAGCTTTTGCTTTTTTTACTCCACTGATACAGGGTAAATTCAGCTCCTGCCAGTGGATCACCGGTATTTCCGTCTTTCTTTCTGATGGATACTGTTCCGCTGATATCCATGATATCCGTTACGTTAACGGTTGTTGTCTTTCCACCGGTTACTGTAAGATTTTTGATAACGGTGTTCAGCTTGTATCCGGCAGCAGTTTTCGTTTCTTTCACATAATATTTTCCGGGAACTAGTTTTGAAAAAAGGATCTCTCCACCGGCGTTTGTTGTTCCGGTTGAAACCTTCTGATCCTTACTGTACATAGTCCGGTATCCGGAGGTCAGAGCTTCTGCTGCAAACAGTCCGTACTGCGCTCCCTGGATCAGTTTTCCCGTGTTGGGTTCCTTCTTGACCAGCTTTGCATTGCCGTAAACCGATGGCTTTACTGAAAACGAAAGGCTTCCTCTTGTTCCCTGGTATACGTAAGCGCCAAAATCCTGTACTCCATCTTTTCCCGCCTGGGCACTTCCGTCAACCAGGATATAGGAAACCGGCTGAAGCAGCATTTTGCAGGAAAACTTCTTTGTTGCAGATGCATTTAACGGAAAGATCAGAAAAAAATATGCCCCATCCTTAAGGCTCAGGCTTGTCCCCGACATCATTTTGGGATTAGTTTTGTGTGAATTATAATCCGCTGCGCTCGTCCAGTAGGCCAGCTGCCATTTTTCTGCGGCTCCTCTTGTTATGGTGATCCCGTTTTCTGCTTTTGCTCCATCTGTTACTTTCATAAGAGTACTCATCTGAAATCCGTCTTTCATACTGTCCGGAACAAAGGGAAAACCTGCAGGTCTGCTTCGGAATACACTTAACGGGATCGTCTTTCCGGATGCTGCTGCCCAGGAACCGTCTTCAGAAACATAAACGGCTGCCTTGTTTCTTGCAGGGATCGTCAATGTCTGGATCTTATCGATCAGACGGTTTATCCCTGTATGTTCTACTTCTGCTGCTGTGGCATATCCACAGTCATTAAAGTATACCTTTGACAGCGCAATATGCGTAAATACATAACGGTTCTGCCATTTTGACCAGTCTATGTGACTGCAGGAGGGGTCGTATCCGGTTCCCAGATCCCCCGGTCCTCCGTAACCAAAGTACAAAAGCTTCTGGATCACAGAATTAGTCAGTGCTTTTACTGCCTCATTCTTCAGCGTCATACTGTCCAGTCCATCCTGAGTTGCTTTCAGGCAATACAGAGGTGAAACCTTTTCCTCTCCTGTATCATCAATATAATGTACAGAACGATACGTACATCCCATACGGGTTTTATTTCCGGAACCAAGAAAATCATTGGCAGCTGTCCAGATCTCATCGCAGTAAACCCTGGTCCAGCTGTCCAGATAATACTGGGACGGGGAAAGTGCTGTAGCTGCGATAGCATCCTCTCCTTCTGAGATTACTTCCGCACTGCCAGCTTCCCGGAACTCCCCGGGAAGTGCTGCAGAAAGAGCAATGATCTCTCCGTTTTCGATATCCTGGATCAGTTCCTGATCCTCTTCACTTTCTCCTGTAAGGATTTCCGCGTTTTCTTCCGTGAATACAGTAAATCCCGGATCCTCTGTCTGCTCCGGTATCTCTGTCAGAGCTATATTTTCTCCTTCTTTTGAAACAGCTTCCGGTTCTTCTTCCGGTTCGATCAGCTCATCACTGTCCGCATTTTCAGTAGTATCTTTACCTTCTTCAAAAGCTTCCTCCACCGTTTCCGATTCAGGCAAGGCTGTCGGAACCGGCATCTCAGCCTCCCCAGGCTGATCTGTTACCGGAATATCCGGGGCCTCCTCTTCTTCCTCCGGTTCTGTCTGTTCCTGCTGCGGATCTGCTGATACCGAACTCATATCTGCTGCAGGACTGGCCGAAACCACAAGAGAAGAAGCTGTGATCATCAATGCCATCCATGCACCGATCATTCTTCTTTTCAATTTTTTCGTCCTCCTTTCCATAGCGTCAGACTGCAGGTAAGCAGCGCCATACCAGCCATCAGTGTAAACAGGATCACAGGAGATTCATCTCCGGTCTTCACTGGTGTTGTCCTTACCGAAGAACTGTTATTTCCGGAAGCTCTTTCTGTGGCTTCTTTCCTGCCATTCCGGCGTGGAACAGGGCTGGTATCTGCCGTCTCCTGATCCTCCTCCACAGAAAAGATCCATTTCACATCTGCAGCTCGAAGAGCATATAAATTATCCAACTCTGCCGGAACCGTAACCTCAAATCTCATGTTTCCTTTTTCTCCGCTGGAAAATTCCCCCAGGGACACGGCCTTATTGAGAGATGCAGCCAGAAGATCCCCGGAATACAGCTTTTTATCATTCATGGTGATCACCAGCTTCAGCTTTTTCAGAAATTCCTGATCCTTTACCGATTTACATTCCGGTGATGTGCGGAAGAAGATCTCTGCTACATGCTCCGTTGTATTACGGATCTCTACAGAATCATGAAAAACATCTCCCGGCATTGCCGTGGAAAATCCGGAAAAAAAGTCTTCCGGAGCCGCGATCAGTTTGTGCGCATTTCCTTCAAACTCCACCTTCAGATCCACCGGACTTTTTTTCTGAACCACAAGACCATCGGTATCGTGGATACATCTTAAGATCTTCTGATTTCCCCAGGGTGACATGGCACGGAAATCCGGTGCAAAATTTGCCGCCTGGACAGCATCCGCCACGATGGTGATCCCCAGCTTCTTATCCTGGTAGGATTCATCCCATTGGGATGGTACAGTCACACCGGTAAAAATATCCACGCTGTCTCCCTGTTCCAGCTTCCTGGTATAATAAAAATACTCTCCCTTCCGGATCCATCTCGGTGACATTCCTGTAAGATTCCTGTCATCCAGACCATCCAACCCTTCCAGATCATCTGTATAAGAGATCTTCACCCTTACCCAGCATGGCTCTGAGTGATTGGTGATCCTGGGGATCTTGGATATCTCATCTCCCGGAAGAACGATCCGGCGATCCTGATATTTCATTTCTCGGCCGTCCTTTTTTTCCAGTTCCCGAAGAGAAATATTGATATCTCCCACTGATATGTGATTGGTCACTGTCACGGAATCTGAAAATCTGGCATAAGCAGCCGTGCACGCCAGGATACTGCCTGCCACAGCAGCACCTGCCAGCAGGGCTTTAAGGTGTTTTTTCAAGCATTCCCCCTCCTTTCTGCCTGAGCAGAAACCGGATCTGAAAAATACCTCCACGCACTTTCATAATCTGAAAATCCTTCTGCCTGTACAGCTTCCTCATAAACATTGATCTCAAAATCCTTAATGCTGTCCCTGTAAGTATCATCGATCTTTTGGGGATCGATCTGAAATCCGGTACACAGAGGAGTTGTTTTTTCACCCTCGGATATTTTTTTCCGGTAGTAATAATAGCCGTCCTGACTGTTATACACCCAGTTTGCCGTATCCAGACCTGTTAATTTCACGCCTCTGCCGATATCGTCATTGGAGTAGGAAAGGGACATCCTCACATAGCAGTCTGCCTGGAACCCTTTCACACTGCCGGAAAAATTTCCGATCCGGATCTCTTTTCTGTAGGATGGACCATTCTCCATAGGCGTAGGTGTAGGATCCGGAAAATCTTCCTCGATCTCCGTTGTCACATACCCTACTGCAGCAGAATTTATCTTTTTTTCAAAATCTGAAAAATACGCCGCAGTCCCTGTTGCGCACAGGAGCCCTGTTGTCAGGAGAAGGAAAACGGGTCTTTTTAATTTATTCATTTCGTGACACCACCGGCCTGTCCTTTATTCTGATTTACATATTTCTGGTAAGCAGCAGTTGCCTGCTCCAGAACCGTAGTCTTGTCATCCCCGGTATTGGTAGCCTGGATCGCATAAGCCCGTACCGGCATATCAATCTGCTGTGTATCCAGCTGACCTTCGATGATATTGGCAAAGGTTACTGTATCAAAAAGAGTTGTTGTCTTTGTTCCCGGCTTCAGGATGTGGTTATATGCATAGGTGTAGACCATATTCTGCCCCACTTCGGTCCGCTCCAGCTGTGTCCAGTCCTTGTTTTTGGTGAAGCTGAACAGCTCTGTTTTTGCAAGCGCATTCCTGGTACCATCCTTGGCTACCGTGATCACATTTCGGACCGGAACAGAAACTTCCAGATAGACAAATGCTTCATTTACTCCTTTATTTGCTACATAGGGGTCCTTCCGGATCACCTGAGTAGGAACCAGATCTGTATTGTCCTCCGGTTTCCAGTTAGGCTCATCCAGGTCGATATCCACTTTTCCTACGGTAAAGCTGTTGGTTGCCGTTTCAAAATCCGTGAGATATGCAGCTGTTCCTCCGGCTGCCAGTGCAGTGATCACAGCAGCAAGTGCGATTCCTTTTACCAGTTTTCTGTTTTTCATCATGATTAAATTCCTCCCTGTATTTTTTTCTTTTTTGGGGTATATGCCAGATCAAAGAGTACTGACAGACATGCCGCTATGCAAACTGCGGCAAAAGGGATCCGGGCTTTCAGAAAATGGATCACGTAGCCCAGATAAGGCAGGTGAAAGACTACCCGCCCGATGATCTGTGACGCCTCTGCGGGAACAGGATCTTCTGTCTTGTTGGCGTCACCTTTTGTGATAAAGATATCCTTTTCTTTTTTAACCACTCTATGGGTGACAACGGTATCTCCGTTATGAAAAGTAATGATATCTCCCTTTTTCGGAGAAAACTCTCCTTCCTTTGTAAAAACCACAGCTCCGGTTGGGATCTCAGGTTCCATGGATCCGGAATAGACCACATAGGGCCGGATCCCGAAAAGTCCAGGAATAAGAAGCACCAATGCCATCACCAGCATCAGTCCCAGAACTGTGTTGCCGATACATCGAAAAAATATTTTCATTCCTGTATTCTGTTCTACATACGATATTTGATGATCACTTCCCTCTGCAGGGAAAGAAACAGTGTTCGGATATCAGGAAAATTCCGGCGGAGACCTGCCCCACATAAATTGAGCCATAAAAAAGTCCTCCCTGTATAGCAGTTAATATGGCAATTCGCAACATGCTCCCATCACTTAAACTCACAGATTTTGAAGTGAGGACAAGCATGATCAAAATAATAATACAGCAAAAATACTGAATGGAAATTATTCGAGCAGATATGCTCAGATGTGCAGTTCCTCTCATTACTTACAGAGGTGAAGGATTCCTGCGACATTTGTTAAAAAAGATTTGTTTCAGATGATGTTATTATAGGGTCCGCAGATCCGGAAGTCAATCAAATTCGTCCGACAGGATTCGACACTGGTTTCTCAGCGGGTATGTCTGTCACCCTATTTTTCATAAGCTGACAGACCCTGCATCCGTGCAACGCCAGATTTTTTTACAGCTGTACCAGAGAGTAAATATATTCCAATGGAAGCAGCATCAGATCACGGATTTCCCGTTCTTCCTCTTCTTTATTTCCGGAATTTACCGGCAATTCGATCCGGAAAGCCGGCTGGCGGATCATTTCTCCGTAATACTGTTCCGGCCTGCCTGTGCTCCTTCGCCCGTTCTGCGCTTCTCGTTCTATTGCAAGCTGCTCCAGCTTTCCCCTGGTACATTTTTTCAGGTGGCGTGCAAGACGGTAGCATCTCTGACCAGTGGAAAAATTCTGATCCCGCCGATAATAAACCACCTTTTTTCCATATCCGCAGAAAACCAGCAGGCCACGTCCTCCGTATTCCTGAAAGATCCGGATCAGTGCACGTGTCTCATTTTCACTGGCAGGCTGCTGATGAATCTTTTTTCTGCTGCAAAAGGTGGTGGGAAAATTCCTTGCAGTATCCATTCCTCTTGCATTCCCCTCGAATTCATCGCAGGGAACATCCTGCATTTTCAGCATCTGACGGAAAATGGGATTTCGCACAGTATTGTAGCCCTTCCGGCAGATCTCATATCCATCCGGATTGACCACCGGTATGATACAAAGCCTGGTCTGATCCAGGAGCTTTTTTACCTCATAAAGCTCGTCCACGGTCCAGTTGCATTCATATATTCTGCAAAGCTCCAGTGCCATCCTGGTAAGCCTGTCCGTCATCTGTCCATCCGTTCCGGAAAAACCGGCCACACAGAAAATACAGGCATCTCCCTGTCCGATCTCCAGCATAGGGATCATCCGGTCATCGTGGCTTTTTCCGATCACCCGAAACTGCGTAAAGCTGCTGTAACGCCTGGCTGCCTCCCACAGTGAATAATAAATTGCTTCGTAGGTTTTATCCTGTACTGTATCCATGATGTTCCCTTCCTTCCGTCTTTATACATGTTCATTATTATGTATATTATGCGAAAGGGCATAAAAAAAGAACCGGTTTAACACCGATTCCTTTTGTTTACAAAATAATTTAGGATACCGCCGCCGATGATGATCACCAGCGCAACTGCAACCACTCTTTTCGCTGCCTCCTGAGGAAGCTGGCCCTTGGAGCCAATGGAAGCCTCATAAAAGGTCAGCGTATAATCGATCTCATGCGGGGCGCCCATGGCCAGTGTATCTGCGATCACTTCCATCTTATCATCCAGGGCAGTTACCGGGACAGTAAAAACAGAATTTCTGCCTTCCTCGCTCTCGTTGAGATATTTTTCCCCATCTACGATCATATAATCATAGTTGGAGCTGCTCCACTGGAGCCGTGCATACATCTTCCCATCCTTTACCAGCATCAATGTGGGGGAAGAAACACTGGCCTTTCCGCTTCCGCCTTCCAGCTCCACCTGTATGGAATATTCTCCGTCCTCCAGATCTGTCTTCACTGCGTTCTCTCCACCTGCAGCCAGAACCTGTATCGGGCATAGCAGCAGCATAGTCAGAAGAAGCAGCATTATTGTTCTCATCCTGTGTTTCATGGTTTTCTCTCCGTTTTTTGTTTTTTCTTCGTATCACTATAGCACAATGCCCCTTTTCTGTAAAGAACATCTCAGAATTGTTGAAATGTCTCTTCTTTTCCAGTATAATAGAGTGAAATTTGCATACAAACGAAAGGAAATGAACAGAGATGATCGAAACAAAAAATCTCACAAAAAAATTCGACAGTTTTACTGCTGTGGATTCTCTGGATCTTCGCATAGAAACCGGCGAATTTTTCGGTCTGCTGGGACCCAACGGTGCCGGAAAGACCACCACGATCAGTCTGCTTTCCACTCTGCTTCTGCCCACAGAGGGCGAAATCCTCATTGATGGGCAGACACTTGGACGCAACCGACCGGATCTGAAGCGCAAGATCAGCGTGATCACGCAGGAATATTCCATGCGCCAGGATATGAACATGGACGAGATCATGGAATATCAGGGCCGTCTTTATTTCATGCCACGAAAAGAGATCAAACGGAAAACTGAAGAGCTTCTGGATTTCTGTGGACTTCTTCCCTTCCGCAAGCGGACTGTAAGGAAGCTTTCCGGTGGTATGAAACGAAAGCTTATGGTATGCCGGGCACTTCTCACAAGTCCGGAGATCCTTCTTCTGGACGAGCCCACTGCAGGCATGGACGCGCTATCCAGACGACAGATGTGGAATCTTCTCCGTCAGCTGAACGGAAAAAATCTGACCATTCTTCTGACAACCCACTATATGGAAGAGGCACAGTCTCTCTGCAACCGGGTAGCACTTATGGATCACGGAAAGCTGGAGGAGATCAATACTCCATCGGGCCTGATCGACGGCCTGGGCAAATACACCGTAGATCAGGAAACACCGGAAGGGGCAAAAAGCCACTACTTCCACAGTCGGGAAGAGGCCATCTCTTTTCTGTCCTCTCTGGATGGACAGTGCACCCTTCGTGAGACAACTCTGGAGGATGTTTTTGTGGAGCGCGCAGGCAGGCATCTGATGCAGCGATAAGCCGGCGTCAGCCACAGTTATCTTATAATTTAACAGAATGGACGATGAATTATCATGGGAATACTTACTATTTTATGGGAAAAATGGGTGGAGTTCCGAAGGGATTTCTATAAGATCACGCTGGCGGCCATGATCGCGCCGCTGATGTATCTGATCGTTTTTGGAATGGGGATCCAGACCTCCTCACACGGAGAGCCTTATCTGAATTTCCTGATCCCGGGTGTGGTTTCACTGACTACAATGAACGGAAGCTTTAATGCTATTGCACAGAATCTGAATGTGCAGCGTCTTTATGAGAAAGCCTTTGACCAGGTTATGATATCTCCGACACCACTGTGGCAGTTTATTGCCGGACAGATCATCGGAGGCAGTCTCCGCGGGCTTTATGCAGGAGGGATCATCCTTCTTCTAACTATGCCGATCGGAACCGGTCTTGTGTTCAACGGATGGTCATTGCTGGTGATGTTCCTCAACGGTGCTGTATTTTCAGCCATCGGTGTTGTGGTTTCTTTCCTTGCCAAAAACCATGCGGATGTACCTCGTTTTTCCAATTATATCATTATGCCAATGGCTTTTTTGTGCAACACCTTCTTCTCTACAGAGAAGATCCCGGGCTTTCTTGGGAATTTTGTAGCTGCTCTTCCACTGTCACAGACCAGTCATCTGATCCGTACCATTGCTTCCGGCGGTGGAGTCAATTACCTCAGTGTCCTGATCCTGACAGTCTATCTAATTGCATTCAGCATTGCAGCTTCCTGGTTTATCTATAAGAAAAAAAATCTGTAAATTTATCCTTACAAAAAAATCACCGGCTTTCCTGTTCTTTCGGAAAACCGGTGATTTTTTTATTTGTTATGCTATTTTGGCTATTGTGCGTTTAGATGTCCTTTTTTCTTCTTCTCACGATCACATATCCACCTGCAAGAAGGGATGCCACTGCCAGTGCAGACATGGTTCCGATCGGTGAGTTATCGGCTGTTGATACTGCATTCTTAGATCTGGTTCCGTTGCCTCCATTGGAGGATGTTGCGGATGCCTCTCCTGTTATGGTTGCGTTCGGATCAGAGCCTGTCTGACCGCCGCCATATGAACCATCTGCTCCCGGAGTTCCGGTAGGTGTCAGTTTTGCAGATCTGAACTGCCATACTGCAGATTCAATGGTGTCTGTTTCAAACCACTGACCACCGGTGTAGATGTACTTTTTAAAGAAAATATATATGTTATATGTGGCTTCTTTATCAATTCCGTTTTTTGAAACGATTTTCCATGAATCATACTGATTCTTCTTACTAGGGTTTGACGACGTACTCCAATAAAGAGGAACCCATTTCACATCACCTTCATTCGGACTTTCATTGGTTGTTCCAGCTCCAATTACCTGGAATTCATGGGCCACATTTGGATAAAATTGAATTGGCTCTTCCAAACCGAATACCTCGCTGTCTTTTGGTTCCGGGATGTATGCATTCGGTGTGTTAGTCGGAGTTGGATCTGCAACTTTCGGTCTGGAATCTTCTTTAAATGCTATTTTCAATGGATTCGTCAAAACACCATTCTTATCTTTGATCTGGATATAAAGATCAATTGGATTGTCAGAGTCTAAATCCTCAAGACCGATATTAAATTTCTTATCAGCAGTAAACGTTGTCTGTTTTCCGGTAGATGTAAGATCTTTCGGAGTGGCGGACGTACCATTACTGTTACGAGAAACCCATTTATAATAACAGGTACCGCTCTTATTCGAAATAAGAATAACATTCGCAGATGTATGGTTAATCCATGAAAAGCCAACCCATCTGACATTTGCCGGACGCTTAGCTTCATCCAATGCAATCTTCTTTGGTGTACTTACAGTTCCATCAGTTCCTTTAATGCTCACATAAACATCAATTGCATTGTTTGCATCCAAATCTTTCAAACTGATCGTGAAATCCTTATTTTCAGAAACATTTTTCCCCTTGCTCATTTTATCAACTGTCGGAGCTTTAGAACCACGTTTTACACATTCATAATAGTACACACCTGCTTTATCAGAACGCATAGTTACAGTAGCAGATGTATGACCTTTCCATTTATAACTTACGTTGGAAATCTTCGCAGGTGTTTTAGCTGTTTCTTTTTTCAAAGTAACAGTTGCAATCTTGGTCACTGCTGTCTTTGATCCATCTTTCGCTACTACCTGCACATAGAGATCAATCGCATCACCTTTCAGGTTTTTCAGATCAATCTTGCATTTTTCATTTGCGGTGATAGCAACCTTGCTGCTCTTGGTGCTAATGGAAGGTTTATCCGCTCCCTTTGCCACCCATTTATAATAGCATGTACCACTCTTATCGGACTGGAGAACTACTTCTGCAGTTGTTGCAGTTTTACTTTCTGCACTGATTTTTTCAACCTTTGGCGCTGCCGGTTTCTGATCGCCTGCCTGTTTTACATTAACAGTCTGTTTCTCAGCTGCACCTACAAATCCGTCTTTTGTCTCTACCCAGACATAGAGATCAATGGACTTATCTGTAATGCCTGAAATATCAAAAGAAGTTTCCTGGTTTGCTTCAATTTCAACGCCAGGTGTAACAGCGGATTTATCAAATTTAGGAGCATCTGCATCTTTCTTAACATATTTATAGAAATATGTACCGGCCTTATCAGATTCGATCTTTACAGAAACTGTATTCTCTTTCTCGCTCTCCTGAGCTGTAACCCTAACAACCGGTATCTTGGAAACAAGCTTGCCTGAGGTGGTATCTACTGCATAACTCTGGTCGCCTTCATAGCTCATCGCATTAACTGCTTTTGCAAATGCAGTTGCATCTAAAGATTCAGGTTTCTGGAAAACTGTATAGTCAACTGCCGGATTCTCTACGGAATATCCAAGGTTCGAATTCTCAAATGCACCGGCAATGATGATGCTTCCAGCATTCTGATCCTGATGTCCTAATACGATATTGGATTTTACGCTCTTCTCTGCATTTGTATTTGTATAGTTCTCGATGATTTTCGGTTCGTCTGCTGCAGCATTCGTTCCCTGTTCCAGGGAAATCGTACCTGTGCTGTAAACAGCTCCGCCTGTAGATACATTATCTTTGATCTCGCCACCTGTAATGATAAGCTTACCACTGTTCTTTATTGCTGCACCGGCTGATGTGGATGAATTATTAGCAAGAGTAACACCTGTAGTCATTACAAATTTTGCATTTGCATCTACAGAAATAATAGAACCTTCTGCCTGTGTTCCATCCGCTTTGGCTCCATCGATAAGCAGTTTACCAATTGTTGTAGTGCCATCTCCATCATTCTTAGTCATGGACAAAATACTACCAGGACTTACTTTAAACATATCACCAGTTACTGTTCCACGGCTGATTGTGGTTTCACTTCCCTGCACACTAAAAATTGCAATATTCTTATTCTCAGGAACCGTAATCGGCTCTGTAAGAGCAAAAGATTCACTGAGCAGGATCTTATAGGAAGAATCATAAAGATTCTCTTTCGTATCATCAATAGAACCTGTAAAATCCGGAGCCCCATTAATCGCATTCTTAAGATCTTCTGCTGTTTTTACAACGACATTTGCTGACTCTGCAGATGTTTCCGTCTGCTCCTGCTGCGCCTCTTCTGCCTGAGCCTGAGCTGCTGCCTGAGCCTCTGCTTCCGCCTGGGCCTGAGCTGCTGCCTGAGCTTCTGCTTCCGCCTGGGCCTGAGCTGCTGCCTGAGCTTCTGCTTCCGCCTGGGCCTGAGCTGCTGCCTGGGCGTCGGCTTCACTCTGTGACTGGTCATCCACAGCCGCTCCGTCATCTGGGGTTTCTGTATTCTCGTCTGCAGTCGATGCTTCTGCCTCTGTTACCGCTCCGGTATCTTCAGCGGCAAACGCTGCGGCAGGTGCCATTCCAACAGTCATGGAACCTGCAAGCAGGACTGCAAAAAGCTGCTTTTTTTTCATTTATAAGTCCTCCTGTTATGAGTTAGTCTGTTTAAATCCAATTACAAAAAAGTATAGCACAACGCTTCAAAAAAGTAAAGCGGACCAAAGAATCCGCTTTACTGTATCTGTCTTACGGACGTACCTGTCCATTACCATAAATGATATACTTGGTGGTGGTCAGTGCAATGAGTCCCATTGGGCCTCTTGCATGGAGCTTCTGGGTGCTGATCCCGATCTCCGCACCGAATCCAAACTCATTTCCATCGGTGAATCTGGTAGAAGCGTTCACATAAACTGCCGCTGCATCTACCTCATCCAGGAATTTCTGGGCATGGGTGTAATCATTGGTAATGATAGCCTCCGAATGCTTTGTATTATATTTATTGATATGTGCAATGGCTTCCTCCACGGAATCCACTACCTTTACAGAAAGGATATAGTCAAGATATTCCGTTCCCCAGTCCTCTTCTGTTGCAGGAACTGCTCCCGGCATCAGAGCCTTTGCTGCTTCATCTGCACGGACCTCCACATGCTTCTCCTTAAGGCGTCCGGCCAGCACCGGCAGAAAATCGTCCTTCACCTTACGGTTTACAAGAAGGGATTCGCATGCATTGCATACGCCCACACGCTGGGTCTTTGCATTGATCACAATATCCGCTGCCATCTGAAGATCTGCAGTCTCGTCCACATAGATATGACAGTTTCCGGTTCCGGTCTCGATGACAGGGATCGTACTCTGGTTTACCACTGCTTTGATCAGTCCTCTTCCGCCACGTGGGATCAGTACATCCACATACCGGTTCAGCTTCATAAATTCCGCAGCCGTTTCTCTGGAGGTATCCTGGATCAGCTGGATAGCATCCTCGATAATGCCGCAGGCCTTCAATGCCTCACGGATACAGTTGACAATGGCAGTATTGGAATGAATTGCGTCGCTTCCACCCTTCAGGATCACGACATTTCCGGTTTTGAAGCAGAGACCGAATGCATCTGAGGTAACATTGGGACGCGCTTCGTAAATGATGCCGATCACACCTAAGGGAACACGTTTCTGTCCGATCAGAAGTCCGTTGGGACGTTTTTTCATACCGGTAACTTCCCCGATGGGATCTTCAAGACCGGTAAGCTGACGAAGTCCGTCTGCCATTCCTTCGATCCTCTCCGGTGTCAGCATCAGACGGTCGATCAGTCCTTCCGGCATCTGATTCATTTTACCGTTTTCCACATCCAGGGCATTGGCCTTCAGGATCTCATCGGTATGAGTGACAAGAGCCTTTGCCACAGCTTCCAGGGTTTTATTTTTGTCATTTGTGGAAAGATTTCGAAGGACTGTCTCCGCATCTTTCGCATTCTGTCCCAGTTTTTCAAGCATTTCATTCATTTCCAAATATTCCTGCCTTTCTTTCTGTCTTTACAGCAATATCTTATTGTGTATCGCGGTATATATTCTCTTCCGTCACAATGACCTGCGGACGGATATCCGTAGGCTCTGTGGGAACCTCCGGAAGGATCTGGAAGGAAAATCCTACTGCAACGCGGCAGACCTCCGGATGTTTTTCCAGAAAACGGTCATAAAAACCGCCGCCATAGCCTACCCGGTTGCAATTTATGTCAAAAGCCACCCCGGGCATGACCATCATGGCTTCTTCCCAGGAAACCGTTTCTCCGTCTTCCTTTGGCTCAGGGATCCCGAAGTAGCCGGATTCCAGCTGACTGAAATCGGTCAGTCTGTAAAATACCATATCCTTTCCGAAAACCTTTGGCACTGCCACTTCCTTGCCGTCTTTCCAGGCTTGCTCGATGATATAGCGTGTGATCACTTCATGGTTATAATCTGCATATGCCATGATCCGTTCTGCATTCCGGTATTCCGGAAGCTGTGTCAGGGCCTCTGTGATCCGGAGACTGTTTTCCCGGATCCAGGCATCGGTATGTTCTTTTCTAGCTTTGAAGATCTTTTTTCTAATTTCCTTTTTTTCTTCCATATTTTTCTCCAAGATTGGTGATGCTGCCATCCTTTTCTTTGATATCGATATTATTCAGACGCGCACGGAGATTTCCTTTCACTGCATCCAGATATTCTCTCCGAAGCTTCGCCTGTTCCACCTTTTCTTCCTCGGTAAGACCTACACTTTTCTGTTTATGTGCCAGTGCGTTGATCCTGTCGATCTTGATATTGTCCATCATAATGTCATTCTCCTTAAAGCAGTTTTTCGATATAATCAATGAGGAAGAATTCTTCCTTCTTGTTTCCTACAAATAATGTTCCGCAGCTCCTGCCTTCCACGATCCTGTGGATGTTGTGGAAGTCGTTTCCGTTAGCAATGACCATATCCGCTCCTGCCGCAGTTGCGATGATCGCAGCGGTAAGCTTGGTTGCCATTCCACCGGTGCCTACATTGCTTCCTGTGGAGGATTTGCCAAGCTTACGCATATTGTCATCCATGTTTTCTACAATGTCGATAAACTGTGCATCCGGATTGGAATTGGGATCGTCTGTAAAAAGACCGTCAATATCGGACATGAGGATCAGAAGATCCGCATCGATCAGTGCAGCAACCACAGAGGAAAGGGTATCGTTGTCTCCGAATTTTACCAGGTTCTGGAATTCATAGGAGGATACCGAGTCGTTCTCATTTACAATGGGGATCACCTTTTCTGCCAGAAGCTGCTGGAAGGTATTCTGGGCATTCCTGCGATTGGTATTGTTGACCATGGTATTCTTGGTCATCAGGATCTGTGCCACCATCTGATTGTATTCCCCGAAAAGCTTCTGATAAATGGTCATCAGCCTGGCCTGTCCCACAGCTGCACAGGCCTGCTTTTTCTCAAGCTCTGCCGGCTTTCCCTTCATACCCAGTGCAGCTGCACCTACCGCAATGGCTCCGGAGGATACCAGCACTACGTCTTTCCCCTGATTGTGAAGGTCGCTGAGCTCTCTGGCCAGGATCTCCAGCTTACGGAAATCCAGTCTTCCTGTTTCTGCGTGGATCAGTGATGATGATCCGATCTTGATAACGATGCGTTTCTTGTCTTTCAGTCGTTCCCTGTAATTTGCGTTCATGTTTTTTGTTTCTCCTGATACCTGTATATTAGTCTTACTGATAAGTAACGGAATCAATCCTGTCATTTTGTACGATCTCCACCCAGGTAGTACCCGGATTCAGGCGGATCTCCTGTTCATTTCCGTCGTAATAATGCGTGATCCCCCATGGAGAATCCTTCTCCCAGCGGATATCAATAGCTTTGCCTCTGGTAATAAACTTGCCCTCTCCGCCGGAAATGGCATCAATATTCAGATAGCCGTTTCCATCGTAGGCCGGGCAGGATGAATACTGAAGGATGATATTGTCGCAGGTAAGCGGTTCATTATCCAACTGATCCACATGTTCCTTGCCAAACTGGAATCTCTTATATTCCTTTGTCTCTTCATCGTATTCATACCACGGATGATTGTCAGTAAAATTATCCAGCTTCACAAGGCTGGCTATGATCCCATCCGGTACAGTCTCTGTACCATCTTCTGCAAAAAGATAATGTCCGGTATATTCTTCTTTATATTCCTGGCTGTATCCCATGGCATCTATGCCTGCCTGAAGGTGACTGGCATCTGTGTAGGCATTGTGAGGTGCCTTCCTGTCTGTTGTGCGGAAAAAAGCCAGCTTGCCGATCTGGATCCCGTTGAGGTTATCGATCACATGCTGCTCCAGATAAGGCAGTGCATAGGCAGCCTGTCCGTAGTGGGCATAGATCGCATTAAATTCGTTGGCATAAAAGAGATAATAGTCACGGCAGCTGCGAACGGAACCGATCCGTTCCAGCTCATCGTAATCTTCGAGAATGCCCATAAGACGGGTAATATTACCTTCCACCGGCGCTTCGTAGACAACACCGGCATGTCCGATACCACTCTGGGGAGCTCCGACACTGTTGTTGCCCATCATCACGGCAACCGGTCTTCTCCGTCCAATGCTCTCCGGAACATTTTCGCCGGTAAGATAGCTCTTTACCTGAGTTTCTTCCTGCTTTTCCTCATTGGGGACAAAGCCTACCAGATCCTGCCCTGCTCCAAAAGCGGGAACAGTCTGGGCAATGCAGATGCATGCAGCTGTGATACCTGCCAGGATACCTGTCTTTTTCATTCTCATATATTACCTCCTTTTCTTAAAGCGGAAGAGTTTTCCGCTTAGCTTTTCCGTGGGACAGCCCGCAGTCATTCCGGAGCTAGCGGTTGATCCCCAGCGCCTTCAGTGCCGCTGCCTGCTTGGCTTCCATGACCTTTGCCTCATCCTCTGTCATATGATCATAGCCCAGAAGATGCAGCATACTGTGTGCCACCAGGAAACAGAATTCCCTTGTCACACTATGTCCGTATTCCTCTGCCTGGGCAAAAACCTTAGGCACGGAGATCATGATATCTCCAAGAAGGAGTTCATCACTGTCCAGATCAAAATAGGACTCATCCTCTTCCACAACGGAATAATCCGCCGGTGTCTCAAAGGGGATCATAGGAAATGACAGCACATCCGTAGGAGCCTGGATATTCCGGAATTCCGTATTTACCCTCTTGATCTCCTCGTTGTCTGTCAGGACAAGATTGACCTGTCCGTCATAGGGACATTTTTCCATTTCAAGAACCTTGTCCGCAACCTGGGATGCAAGGGCAGCATAGTCAATGCCCAGCTCCTGATCTGTCTCATATTCGATATTTATGGTCATCTTCTGTACTCCTTATTTTTTACAGCATACCTGTCATCCTTCCTGGATTTGGCAGGCTTCTGTTTTTTTTCATAATCGTCATAGGCCTGTACGATCTGCTGTACAAGTGGATGACGTACAACATCCTTGCTGGTCAGCTGACAGAATCCGATGTCATCGATCTTCTTCAGCACCTTCATCGCTACATCCAGACCAGACGTGGCATCCCTGGGAAGGTCCTTCTGGGATGCATCTCCTGTGATGATCACCTTGGAACCGAAGCCGATCCTGGTCAGGAACATCTTCATCTGGGCAGGTGTGGTATTCTGCGCCTCATCCAGGATGATGAAGGCATTATCCAGTGTACGTCCTCTCATATAGGCAAGAGGGGCAACCTCGATGAGCCCCTTCTCCATGTTTTTGGCAAAGCTGTCTGCGCCCATGATCTGATACAATGCATCATAAAGAGGACGCAGATAGGGATCGACCTTGCTCTGGAGATCGCCAGGAAGGAATCCCAGCTTCTCGCCTGCCTCAATGGCCGGTCTGGTAAGAATGATCCTGGAAACCTCCTCATTGCGAAAAGCAGTTACTGCCATAGCCATGGCAAGATAGGTTTTGCCGGTTCCGGCAGGTCCCACGCCGAACACGATCATCTTCTTACGGATCTGTTCCACATAGTCCTTCTGTCCGAGAGTCTTGGGCTTGATGGGTCTGCCCTGTATGGTATTACAGATAAAATCCTTGTCGATCTCCTCCATCACGGAGCCGATCTTCTCCATGGCAAGGGAAAGTGCGTAATTCACATTCTGCTGTGTGATGGTATTGCCTCTGCCCGCAAGTGTATTCAGTTCCTCCACGATCGCCCTGGCCTGTGTGGCTCCCTCCTGGCTTCCCAGGATCTTAAGAGAACCGTCACGGAAGATCATTGTTACGTTCAGAGTACGTTCGATCAGCTTCAGATGCTCGTCAAACTGTCCGAAAATATTCGCCTGGCGGTCTGCCGGCACATCCACATATAATTCGATAATGCTGCTAGCCATCCTCTGGTGTCCTTTCTTTTGGCTGCGTCTTTTTTTCTGTGGGGGCTTCTCTTCCGGTCCGTTCAATGACGGTAAGAGTGCCTCTGCTGACGCAGTCCTGGTGATTTATTTCTATTTTAACATTATTTTCAGATATTTGAACCCCTTTTTCTATTAATTTTTCTTCATAGGCATAAAGCCTTTGTATGGCCTGTTTTTTTGCGACATCCTCTGTCAGCTGCTCTTTCTGTACTTCGTACTTTCCAATCGCAGCGATCCACAGGGTAACAGGAGAACGAAAAATCCCGATACTGAAAAGAGGTTCCCGGCTGACGAGGCGTTCCTCATTTTGTTTCAGAGGAGAGGAAAAGTCCAGAAACCAGTTTCCCAGCTGAAAAAAAAGCCTTGTTTTCTTTTTATCGGACCATACCTTTTTCTCTATGTCCAACGGAAAGGTATCGTAATAGGCAATGGTATGTCGGATGTAAATATCCGCATCTGCCTGAACATATGCATAGCGGATGACCTCCTGGCTGTCATCGGTGATGTCCACGATCCCGGAAACCAGTTCCTGGCCTTTTTTTATTTCATCCCCGGCCCTGACAAGAGGAGTTCCCTGCCGTGTGACCATGGAATCGATCACACCGTCCAGAGTTGAAAAAAGACTGCAGGATTTTTCTTCCGGCTCTGCTTTTTCTCCGGCAGTTCCCTCCCGGATCTCAAAACGCAGGCCCGTTCCCGAAAATCCGGCAGACACCCAGGTGATCTCCGGAAATTCTCTTCGCAGGGAAGCTGCAAGTGCACTGCAGCTGATCTTTTTTCTGGATACTCCGAAACAGACCCCCTGCTCTTTCAGAAAGCTCATCAGCTGGGGTGTGGGATTTAAAATATTTCCCCGAATTTCAACGTTCCACACTCTGCCTGACAGAAAAAAAAGGAGGCAGCAAACTGCCAGAAACCCTGCGGGGATCATTTTTCTTCTTTTACAGAAAAGCAGAAAAAACAAAGGTCCTCTTTTTTTCAGGATGTGGATATGTACCCCTGTTTTTCTCCGCAGTGGCGAGAGCTGCAGAAAATCCGCTACCTTCATGGTGAGCTGAAGCTCCGTCTCACCGGTGCGGATGATCCTTTTCAGATCCATTTCCCTGCCTCTGCAAAGGTTCACGAACCGCTGACACTGCTGTCCCTTAACAGAAACCCGCACAAAACCTGGGACCATTACTTATTTCCCTCCTCCAGCGTAATGCTTTCGATCTGCCCGCGGATACATAGTTCAAGGGTTGTGTAGCAGGGGATCACAAGGTTTTTCCCACGGATCACAAGTCTGCCGGAAGGTGTCAGTATCAGGATCTCCTCCCTTGTATAGCTCTGGATATTCCGGTAATTTTCGATCACTGCCCGGCGTTTTCCCGTAAGTATCACCTGCACCTCCCGAAATGCCGGTTCCCCGGGAAACTCCAGAAAAGCTGACATTTTTCTCATTAAAAAAATCCTCCGGCTTTTATCATTAATTTATGCCGGAGGATTTCTTCTTATGTATCTTTCGCTGTATCTGCTTTTTGTCTTTTATCTGCGGATCAGCACCATGGAAAACCAGAGGATGGTATTTCCACCCAGATTATATTCCATAGCTTCCTTTTCTACGATCTCACTGACTACCACGCCATAGCTTTCCAGACATGGATGCATATGCTCCGGAAAACGGCATGGTTTTCCGTCCAGATAGGCACAGCGTTCACAGAAGTCACAGGATTCCGTGGAAAGCGTAAAGGTCTCATAGCCCTCTCCCTCCAGAAAATCACGTACCTTCTCTGTAAGCGCTTCGTGTTCCATTCTTGTGGAAAGCATCTCCTTCATGTTCATGATATCCGATACCTCCGCAACGCTGGAAAAGAAAACTGCTTTCGGATAGCTCCGGATCTTCTTTTCGCATTCTGACAGCTCTCCCACTGCCGGAGGACAGGCCCATGTGCTCCCATAACGTTCACATTCCTGTTTACAGATCGTACGCACACGTGACTGTACTTTAATATCCCCGGTATCCAGCACACGATACTCAAAAATGGGATACTGGGAAATAAACTCATCAAATTTTTCTTTTATACTGTTCATACCTTTAAGATCTCCTGTTCTCCAAAAAGGCTCATAACTGCTGCCTCATAGTCACCAAAATGCTGGGATTTTTTGATCTTTTTCAGATATCTGGCATAATTGGTAAAGCCCGGTGCCATATAACTCCACAATTCCTTCATGCGGAAAAGTACATTTCGTTCTCCCGAAAGATATTCCTGATAATCCCGGTAAAGACGGTCATGGAACTGCCGCAGCTTTTTTCGGTATTCTTCCCGGTGATCCTCTCCGTCTTCTTTTTGCATAATGGCATCCAGAAGATAGGGCCTTGCGATCAGGCCTCTTCCGTACATGACGCTGTCTGCATCCGGAAATTTCTCCCGGATTTCCTGATAAGCCTCCACTGAAAAAATATCCCCGTTATATCCCAGGGGAACCTTCAGCTTTTCCCTTGCCTCCTCATACAGTCCATATCTGGGAACCCCCTTATAATGATCCTTCAGAAGGCGTGGATGGATGATCAGCTCCTTCAGCGGATATCTGCCGTAGATCTCAAGAAGCCGTTCCCAGTCTTCCTCATAATCCGTTCCCACTCTCGTTTTTATGGAGATCTCCATCCCGGTCTTTTCGAAGATCTCATCCAGAAAACGTTCCAGCTTATCCGGCTCGCCCAGGAAACCGGCACCCTTTCCCTTGGCTGTGACAGTTCCCGAGGGGCATCCCAGATTGAGATTCACTTCCCTGTGTCCGTATTCATCCCGGAAGATATGCGCTGTTTTCACAAAATCCTCCGCATTGTTGGTCAGGATCTGGGGGATCACCGGAAGATCTCCGTTGGTTTCCGGTGATACCTCTTTGATCTCCTTGCTGCTGAGACGTTTATTGGGCTTAGCAGTGATGAAGGGCGTAAAGTATTTATCCATGGGATAAAAACAGTCATGATATGCATTCCGGTAAACCCAGTTGGTTACGCCCTCCATAGGTGCCAGATAATTCTTCATTGTTTATCCTCCTTCATCCGGAAATAGATCTGCTTTCTCCCTCCGCTTCCTGTGGGGATCCTGCCTGTCTCATAATTTCCCAGAGATTTGATAAAGGGGGTCAGCTTGGAATATCCGTAATTACGCACATCAAAATCCGGAAGTCGTTTCCCAAGCTGGTCGCCCAGCTGTCCGGAGGAAAGCCATCCCTCTTCGTCAGAAAATTTCTCGATGATGGCATTAATGGCCTTGCGCACCCGCTTGAGATCTTTGTTCTTCCTAGAGCCGGAGCTGCTCTGTTTACTGCTGTTTCCGGATTTTTTAGCTTCTGCTGCAGTAGCCAGATCTTCCTTCTTCTCTTCCTCCTGTTGGTTGCGATAGAGAAGATCCAGATATTTAAACTGGTTACATGCGGAAATAAACGGCTTCGGCGTCTTCTCCTCTCCCATACCCAGGACCAGCATTCCGGATTCCCGGAGCCTTGCTGCCAGACGGGTGAAATCACTGTCCGAAGAAACAATACAATATCCATCCACATTTCCGGAATACAGAATATCCATAGCATCAATGATCATCGCCGAATCGGTGGCGTTTTTTCCGGTGGTATAGCTGTACTGCTGGATAGGAATGATGGAATCCTCCAGAAGAACCTTTTTCCAGGAGGAAAGCCGTGCACTGGTCCAGTCTCCATAGATCCGTTTGTAGGTGGCTATGCCGATGTTTGCCACTTCATCCACGATGATCTTGATGTATTTGTCTGATACATTATCTGCATCGATCAGTATTGCAATTCTTAATTCGTTGTCCATAAATCCAACCTTTTCTGTTTAATCTGTGCCGTCTCCGATGCGGATCAATGCTCCAGCATGATCTTGAGGATCTCTCTGTCTGTTTCCTTCATACCGTCTTTTCCGATCTGTCCCACACAGCTGATGGTCTCTGCGGTTTCTTCCTGGAGAATTCCTGTATAAGGTGCATAAGACTGCCCGTTCATGGCAAGATGATGCGCCAGAAAGGCTGCGTCAAGACAGGCTGCGATCTTGGCAGCACAGGAGATCTTGGCCCCATCACAGATGATTCCCGGAATATTGGCGAGGGTATTCTCGATCGTTTTTTTGATCAGGGAAATATCTCCGCCTACCATATAGGTAATGGCAGCTCCGGCTGCACAGGAGGCCGATACCGCACCGCAGAAGGCAGACAGCTTCCCTATATATTGCTTCTGATAAACTGTGAGGAGATTGGAAAACACCAGAGCCCTGTAGAGGCTGTAATCCGGCAGCTCCATCTCTCTTGCATAGACGATCAGCGGAACAGAGCATGCAATTCCCTGATTTCCGCTTCCGGAATTGATGACAACCGGCATATCACAGCCACCCATACGTGCCTCAGAAGCCGCTGCAGTAAGACTTCTCATTCTGGTGAGCATATCGTGAGAATAATTTTCACGGATCACGCGCCCGATACCCAGGCCGTATTTTCCGGTCATTCCCTCATGAGCAATGGCCATATTGCTTCTGATCTGCGCATCCAGAAGCTCCTTTACATCGGAAAGCTCTACGGTGTCTGCAAATTCCCGAATATCCTCCAGATTTAACAGGCCACGGTCCGTCTCTTCCTTTTCTTCCACTGCTTTATCTGCATCAAGGAGGATCTCTCCGTTTTTGCTGATCCTAGTCACGTTGATATGGTCGTATTTGATCTCCAGGATGACGGCATCTTCACCGGCATACATTTCGATGATAATGTGAAGGACTACCGGCGTGTCCAGAAGCTCCACCTTACAGATATCTGCCTCCAGAAGTTCCCGGCAGCGTGCCCTGCCCTTTTCATCGACTTTGGAAAGAACTTCCATATTCAGTGAGGCATCTCCTGCCACCGCCCCAAGGATCACACCTGCAGGAATCCCCTTTAAGCCTCCTGAATTGGGAATGATCACACAACGCACATTTTTGATGATATTTCCGGAACATTTTGCTACGATACGCTCCGGCTCTTTCCCAAGGATCTCTCTTGCTCTTGCCGCACCATAGGCCAGAGCGATCGGTTCTGTACATCCCATAGCCGGGATCATCTCCTCACGGAGGATCGCCAGATAGTTTTTATATATATTTTTGTCCACTTTTTTATTTACCTTCCCGTATTTTATGATTATTTCTTTTCCTGATATTTATGACATGCTACCATATGTCCCGGCTCCACCTGACGAAGTGCCGGGGTTTCCTGTCTGCAGCGTTCCTCACACCACGGACAGCGGTTATGGAAGCGACAGCCCCCGATAGATCTGGACTGTACTCCGGTATCCGTAACGATCTGATCCAGAGTTTTGACTCTCGGGTCCGGAATCGGAATCGAGGAGATCAGCATTTTTGTATAAGGATGCAGCGGATTGGAATAGAGCTTATCTGCATCTGCGATCTCCATGAGATTTCCAAGATAAAGCACCCCGATCTCATCACAGATCTTCTGGACCACCTGCAGCTGATGGCTGATGAACAGATAGGTCAGCCCGTATTTTTCCTGAAGATCCTGAAGCATCTGGACGATCTGGGCCTGCAGGGAAACATCCAGCGCAGAAATGGGCTCATCGCAGACTACAAATTCCGGCTGTACGGAAAGTGCTCTTGCAATGGAAATCCTCTGACGCTGTCCGCCGGAGAACTCATGAGGATACTTCAGAAGATCCTGTTCTTTGAGGCCAACCACGCGGATCAGTTCTTTTGCACGCTCCTTACGTTCCTTTGGAGTGTACATTTTATGGATCGCCATAGGCTCACAGATGATATCCTGCACTGTATGGCTTGGGTCCAGAGAGGAATAGGGATCCTGAAAAACGGACTGCATTTTTTTGCGGTATGGAAGCAGTTCTTTTTCCCCCATGGCTCCGATCTCTGTTCCTTCATAAAAAATCTCACCGCCTGTGGGTTTATGATAACGTAGGATTGCCTTTCCGATGGTAGATTTTCCGCTTCCGGATTCTCCTACCAGACCGAAAGTTTTCCCCTTTTCAATCGAAAAGCTTACCTGATCCACAGCCTTCAGTATGCCCGGCTTAAAGGACAGAAGCTTCGGAGATTTCTGTTTAAAATATACTTTCAGATCTTTTACTTCAATTAAGGGCTTGCTCATCTCTTCTCCTCCCTTCTGTGACAGAATATCCTGTGTCCCTCTGAAGCCTCATAATATTTCGGAAGACAGGCTTCACAGGTTTTGTCCGCATATTTACAACGATTCAGGAAGGGACACAGATCACCGTTTCCGTCCGAAAGATCTCTCTCCAGAAACTGTTCAAAGGTACCTCCCACCCGCGGCATGCTTGCGATCAGTGCCTGTGTATAGGGATGTCCCGGATGAAGAAAGATTTCTTCTACAGTTCCTTCTTCCACCACGTAGCCACCACACATGACAGCTACCCGTTTACAGGTCTGCGCTACAACGCCCAGATCATGGGTGATCAGGATGATGCTCATATTGTTTTTTTTCTGAAGTTCCAGAAGCAGATGAAGGATCTGCGCCTGGATCGTAACGTCCAGGGCTGTGGTGGGCTCATCTGCGATCAGGATCTTCGGGTCACTGCTCATGGCCATGGCGATCATCACACGCTGGCGCATACCGCCGGAAAGCTCGTGGGGATAGCTGTTCATAGCCTTTTCCGGGTCTGTGATGCCAACGGCTGTGAGAAGCTCCAGCACCCGGGCCTTTGCTTCTTTTTTGTTCATATTGGTATGGCGCCGGATCAGCTCTACCATCTTATTGCCAACAGTGTAAACCGGATTCAGTGCGGAAAGAGAATCCTGAAAGATCATGGCGATCTCACCACCGCGAATCTCACGGAGCTCTGCTTCATTTTTCTTCAGGATATCTTCTCCCCGGAACAGGATCTCACCACCCATGATCTTACAGTTGGATGGTCCGAGACGGAGAATGGATTTGGTGGTCACGCTTTTTCCGCTTCCGGACTCTCCTACGATCCCGAAAAAATCCCCCTCACCGATGGCAAAGCCTGCACCTTTTACTGCCTGTGTCTCTCCAAGGTCTGTAAAGAAAGACACCTTCAGATCTTTTACTTCCAGTAATTTTTCCATATGTAAATGTCCTCCTTACTTGGGCTCGAATACTTTTCTTAATACTTCTCCCAGATAATTGAAGCTGACGACCGTGATCAGGATCAGGATTCCGGGGAAAATAGCCAGATACGGTGCCTGCTGGATATAGCGCTGTGCATTGCTCAGCATACTTCCCCAGGAAGCCGTAGGCGGCTGGATACCCAGGCCGAAAAAGCTCAGTGCAGATTCCATCAGGATGGCATTGGCAATGTTCATGGTTGCAGCCACGATAATGGTAGGCATGATGTTAGGCAGGATATGATGTACAATGGTGGAGAATTTCTTCTGTCCGGAGATCTTTGCATAGATGACATACTCTCTCTCGTTCAGGGAAATGGTCTCGCCACGGACGATCCTGGCAATGTTCATCCAGGTCAGAAAGCCGATGATCAGGACAATGTTCTGAAGTCCCGGTTTCAGGAAGGCATTCATAACGATCATGATCAGGAATGTCGGAAGGCTCATCAGTGCATCCACCAGACGCATCAGCACCGCATCCACCGTTCCTCCCACAAAACCGCTGATGGAACCGATGATCACACCAAGGGCTGTCGAAAGCACCATGGAAAGGAAGCCCACCAGAAGGGATGCTCTTCCTCCGTAAATACAGCGAGCCAGATAATCCCGTCCCATATCATCCGTACCGAAAAGGTGTGCCATGGATGGAGCATTCAGTCGCTCTGTGGCGCTGATGGCATTGGGATCTACCGGATACAAAAAGGCAAAAATGGAGATCAGTGCCAGCAGGATGATCGCTGCTGCACCTGCCACTGCAAGTTTATTTGTCTTAAAACCAAGTTTGATATTTTTCCAGATATTTTCTCTCATGTTCCTTTACCTCCTAACATCCTGCTTTGCGGATCCTCGGATCAAAGACAGCATACAGGATATCTGCCAGAAGATTTCCGAGCACCACGAGAAGCGCGGTAAACATGGTGATTCCCATGATCAGGGGATAATCATACTGCATAACAGCGGTCACTGCCAGCTGACCGATTCCCGGCCATGCAAAAACCTGCTCGGTGATAATGGCACCGGAAACCAGAGACTGCAGGCTCATTCCGAGAACTGTGATCATAGGAAGCATGGCATTTTTCAGTACATGCCGGAAAAGGATTCCAGACTCTTTCATTCCATAAGCCTTCTGCACCATAACATAATCGGAGGACATTTCCGTAATGGTACTGCTTCTTAAATACCGGATGTACTGTGACGCATTTGCAAAGGTCAGAACTGCGCAGGGCATGACCATATGCAGGATCAGATCTCCTAAGGAACGGTTGCCGTCTGAATGCATACCGATACTTGGCAGGATATGGAGATGCACACTGAAGAGATAGATCAGCATGATACCGAACCAGAACGTAGGAATGGAGATACCTACATAACAGAACATGCTGGTGATCTTATCCAGAACACCATTTTTATTCTTTCCGGAATACAGGCCCAGTACAATGGCAATGAGAAAACCAAGCAGCATGCTGGTTCCCATTAGGATCACGGTTGCGGGAAGCCTCTCCAGCATCTGTGTCAGGACCGGTCGGTTATTCATCAGGGAATTTCCGAAATTCCCGTGAAGGATCCTTCCCAGCCACAGAAAGTACTGCTCATAGACAGGCTTTGTAAGTCCCAGGCTTTCTCTCAGGTTCTGGATATATTCTTCACTCATATTTGGTTCCACATAAGTCAGGACAGGATCTCCGGGCGCTGCTTTTGTCAGTGCAAAGCAGAGAACAGAGACAATAAACAGTGTCAGAATACACTGTATCAGACGGTTTACGATCTTCTTCAAAATGTACCTCCTTTATTTTCCCCGAAAACAGGAAATCGGCTGGCGCAAAAAACGCGTCAGCCTCTTTCTGTTTCCGGTATTCATCCGCTATAAAATTATTTATTTCTCCAATGTGTAGATCTTGGAATAATCATAATAAATAGTTTTTAACAGACATTCATCAAAGCCTCCGAAATCTTTACTTACCGCATAGAAACCATTGGAATAAGCGATCGGATAGATATACATGTTATCATTGATCGTATTCTGGATCTCCTTATAAATCTCGCCACGTTTTGTCTCATCTGCAGTGCTGTTGCCCTCTTCCCACAATGCATCCAGATCTGTATCCTTGATCCTGGAATAGTTGGAACGGCTGACGGAAGAACTCATGTCTGCATAAAGGCTCGGCTCTTCTCCCAGAGTGTAGAAGCTCAGTACCAGATCATAATCTGTGCACTCCGTATCCTTTGTCTTATTCTTGAAGGTAGACTCATCTGTAGGAAGAAGATTGATGGTGATTCCTACATTGGCAAGGGCAGACTGTACATACAGAGCCTCACTCTCCATTGTCTTATCTGTGGAGATATACATCAGATTCAGAGAAAGACTTGTCTTTCCTGCTTCGGAAAGGAGCTCCTGTGCTTTAGCCGGATCATTGTCGTAGGTATTGTCCGGTTTTGTATAGTAGAGTGTATCCGGTGTAAAAATAGAATCTGCAGGCTCTGCATAATCCTCGGAAAGGAAAGCAAACTGACAGAACTCCTCTTTATTCAATGCGTATGCGATCGCCTGACGTACCTTTACATCCTGAAGATCTTCGTTCAGCTCATTCATGAACATGGCGTTGACACGTCCGGAATTATAGGTATTGATGTTTACGTTATCGTAAGCACTGACGGTATCGTAATCATCTGCGCTGATCAGACGTGCATCCAGATCTCCGCTTGCAAGTGCCGCATTGGCGGAGCTGGAATCCTTTACGATCTTGAAGGTGATGGAATCCAGATTTACATCATCAAAATAGTCATCGAATTTTGTTACTTTATAATACTCTCCGGATTTGTATTCCTCGAACTTAAAAGGACCACTTCCCACCGGTTCATTGTTGAGATCACTTTCTCCGATATTCTCCACGCCGTCATAAATATGCTTCGGAATACAGTAAACCTGGCTCAGTCCGCCAAGAAATCCTGCGGAAGATGATCCAAGGGAAATCTTGACTGTAAGGTCATCAACCTTCTCTGCCTCTACTGCCTTGTCATTAACGTATCCGTAAGAAGAATACGGAACATTCTGCTTCTCATCTACCAGCACCTGCATGGTGAATACCACATCATCGGCTGTGATCGGCTGACCGTCATGCCATTTCAGTCCGTCTTTGAGCTTCAGTGTGAATTCGCTGGCATCATCATTGGCTGTTACACTTTCGCAAAGTCCGTTTTCATAATACATCTCTCCGTTCACGATCTCAAAAAACGGGCTGTACAGTGCCTGCATCATATCGAAGCTTGTCTGATCCACAACATAAAGCGGATTGATGTTCTGCGGATCTGCTGTTTCTGCAATGGTAATATTTCCGCCTTCCGCCTTGGTTCCTTCTGTTTCTGCTGCAAAAACAGTCATTCCTGACATAACAGTTGTTCCTGCCACTGCAGCTGCCAGAAGCGCTGCCAGTACTTTTTTTCTCATTTCCTGTTCCTCCTGTGTTTCAGTGAGTATACCTCTTTTCCCACCAGTTTAATATGATATGGGCAAGATAATACTATACCATATTACCTTTGTCAAGCTGTCCCTGGCTCTTCAGAGATTTTTTTACTGCATTTCGTTAAAGCTTGTATTTATTCTACATACAGATCACACAGGCGTCAAGATAAATTTTCTGTATCTTGCCTCTGATCTATATATATTTCCTTAATTCGTCATATTTTTGATCCAGTGTCCGTAATTGCACTTCAAAAATGCAGGCACGCATTTAAAGATCTGATCTGCATTCAGGCAGCATACCACCATTGCCGGGGATGCATTGACCACAAATGCCATAAACATGGACAGAGGGATCACGATCCCCCAGGTACTGATCAGGTCCACCTTCATGGAATAAGCGATGCTTCCGCTTCCCCGGATGATACCACCATTTGTCGGCATCTGATAGGACATTCCTACCATTACTACACTTAAGTCATTACCGAAAGCCCGAAGGCAACCCCTGCAATTTCCACACAGCGCAGTGTAGCAAGCAGGATCTGCGTCACTGCAAAGAAAAAGTAAGTAAACCGGATGATCGCCAGATAGGAAAGACCGGCTTCGATAATCGTCTGGTCTGTTGTAAAAAGCCCCAGCAGCTGTGTTGGAAAAAGGCTGGCCAGGATAAACAGCATAAGGGCAATAAAAAAGCCTGTGCGCATGGCCCAGGCACCGATCTTCCTTACCGGCTCTGTCTCTTTCCCCAGTACTGACTTCCGAATATGACAAGTCCGTCTCCCAACGCCATAAGCAGCTGCTGAAAGACGAACTGTACCTGGTTTACGGTGGTCACACCGGATAATGCAGTTTCGCTGAAGGCTCCAGGCATAATGTTGTCAGCAAGATTGACACTTAAGGTCACTACATTCTGCAGCACCAGCATGGAGCATAATTTCAGAAAATTACGATAAAAATTCTTCATCAGTCTTTTACGATGGCAATGATATCATCTGCGTTGATCACCAGATATTTCTCACCCTCATATTTGATCTCGGTTCCTGTGTATTTTCCGTAGATCACACGGTCGCCCGGCTTTACCTGTACCGGTACTTCTTTACCGTCTACGACCTTACCGCCACCTACTGCGATAACCTCTGCCTGCTGGGTTTTCTCCTTGGAGCTGTCCGGAAGTACGATGCCGGATGCGGTTTTGTCTTCTGTCTCAAAATATTTTACGATAACTCTGTCTGCAACTGGTTTTAATGCCATATTCATTTCCTTCTTTCTGTGATTATTAGCACTCTTGAGCTTCGAGTGCTACTCTTTTTTTATCATACTACATATCCGAAAATTGTCAAGATATTTGCAGATATGTAGTATGATATTATTTATGATAGGGCTCTCCGCTGATGATACGATAGCTGCGGTAGATCTGTTCCAGAAGGATCACACGCATCAGCTGATGAGGAAATGTCATCTTCGAAAAGCTTAAAGCATAGTCTGATCTCTTCAGTACTTCTTTTCCAAGACCGATAGAGCCGCCGATCACAAACTGGATATGGCTGGTCCCACGTATTCCCAGCTCGTTGATCTTCCGTGCGAAGTTCTCAGAGGTCAGCTGTTCGCCTCCGATCTCCAGAGTAATCACAAACGCATCATCCCGGATATATTTAAGAAGACGCTCCCCTTCCTTGTTCCGAATGGCATCTTCTACTGTTTCGCTGGCATTATCCGGTGTTTTTTCGTCGGACACTTCTATGATCTCCAGCTTGCAATAACGCCCGAGGCGCTTGGAATACTCCGCAATGGCATCCCGCAGATATTTTTCCTTGATCTTCCCTACTGTCAGGATACTTATTTTCATCCGCCGTTCTCCTCCAGATAATTCTCAAATTCTTCTGCTGACATCAAAACCTTCCTTGGCTTGGTTCCTTCCTCCGGACCTACCACTCCTGCGTCACAAAGCTGATCCATGATCCTTGCCGCACGGTTAAATCCGATCTTGAACATACGCTGGAGCATACCGATGGAGGCCTTTTCCTTCTCAATGATAAATTTACCGGCTTCTGTAAAATAGACATCTCTGTCACCGCCGCCGGCTCCTCCCGGGACACCGGCTGTATTGACCTGCTTCTCGATGGAGGTATCATAAACAGCACCCTGATTTTTGTCAGAAACATATTCTACGACTGCACTGACCTCCTCATCGGAAACAAAAGCACCCTGCAGTCTGGCCGGCTTCTGATACCCCTGCGGATAAAACAGCATATCGCCCTTGCCAAGAAGCTTCTCGGCACCGTTCATATCCAGGATCGTCCTGGAATCCACACCGGAAGATACGGAAAATGCGATCCTGGACGGCATATTGGCCTTGATCAGACCTGTGATGACATTGACCGATGGCCTCTGGGTAGCAATGATCAGATGGATACCTGCTGCACGTGCCAGCTGGGCCAGACGGCAGATCGCATCCTCAACTTCTCCCGGCGCAACCATCATAAGATCCGCAAGCTCGTCCACGATGATCACGATCTGCGGCATCTTCTCAGGTGCCTTTTCTCCCTCCGGGACCCGCATATTGGCAACCTTTTTGTTATATTCTCCAAGATTACGTACCCCATATTCCGCAAAGGCATTGTAACGGCTGGTCATCTCGGAAACAGCCCAGTTCAGCGCACCGGCCGCTTTCTTCGGATCTGTGACCACCGGAATGAACAGGTGCGGGATCCCGTTATATACACTGAGCTCCACCACCTTCGGATCGATCATGATCAGACGCACCTCATCCGGTGTAGCCTTATAAAGGATGCTAATGATCAGCGTATTGATGCAGACGGATTTTCCGGAGCCGGTTGCTCCGGCGATAAGAAGATGCGGCATCTTGGCAATATCTGCCACTACCGGTTTTCCGGCAATATCCTTACCTGCTGCAAAGGACAGCTTGGATTTCGCATTTTTAAACTCCTCTGACTGAAGAAGATCCCTCAGCATGACCGGGCTATTCTCCTTGTTCGGAACCTCGATCCCCACGGCTGCCTTTCCCGGTATCGGTGCTTCGATGCGGATATCCGGTGTAGCAAGATTCAGCTTGATATCATCGGAAAGACCAACGATCTTGCTGACCTTCACACCCATTTCCGGCTGCAGCTCATAGCGGGTAACGGTAGGTCCGCAGCTCACATTGGTAACGGTTACATTGACGCCGAAATTATGCAGGGTTTCCTGAAGCTTCTGCGCTGTTTTGCGCAGATGTGCATCGGAATCTCCCTGAGATCTGCCATCTCCGCGCTTCAGAAGCTTCAGCGGCGGATACTGATATGGTTTCTTCTCCGGAGCTTCCCCCTGGCTGATCTCATGCTGGATATTTCTGATCCCATGCTCGATCTCTGTCTGAGATGACTTCGGGTTTCTGGAGGGCTGATGGGATGCCTTCTGTTCAGCTTCCGGCTGAGGATCCTCCTTTATCTCAGCGGGAACGGCTGCCTTTCCTGTTTCCCGGGAAGCTTTTGCTGCTGCAGCTGTCTTTGCCGGCAGGATCTGCTGCATCTCGGGAATATCTACATCCTCATAGCCGGCATAAGCATCCTCCTCTTCGGCTTCCTGCATTTCTCTTTCGAAATCCGGCTCCTCCGACTCTTCCCGGGCCGGCTGGGACTGTGAACGGTGGATCTGGAATTCCAGCGGCTGAGCATGCTCCTCCGGTTTCTCATCAAGCCCTGGATCCTCTTCTGTCAGATCTGTATCTGCCGGAAGTACAGCCTTTTGTTCATCAAGGAAAGAAGGAAGATTAAATTCTCCTTCCCGGTTCGCCTTCACCGCAGCCTGTCTTTCTTTCTGCGATCTTCTTGTTTTTTTCTTTTGTTTTTTTGAGATATTTTCCGGATCTTTCTCTGTAAGGGCAAGTTCTTCTTCCTCCAGTTCTTCTTCCAGCCGGCGGATCTTCTCCGCTCTTTTTTCCGCACGGATCTTTCTGCGAAGCTCCTTCTGCTTTTCTCTGTCCGGCTGTCCCTCAAGATAAGCTTCTCTGCCCTCTCTTGCTGCATCTGTAAAAAAGTCCAGGATCTTATTCATAAATCCGAAGAAGGATCTCTGTGTTATGATGATGAGAGACACAAGAAGCACCAGAACGATGATCACAGTTCCGCCCACAACGCCAAAAGCGGATGCTGTGGAAATACATACTGCACCACCGAATACTCCACCGCCGGTACGGTATTCCGAACTCAGTGAATAATAATCCGAAAACGTGGTACTTGGCGTATAGCCCTCTGTGATCAGCTGAAGAAAGCCGCAGAGGAACACAAAAAATACCACGCCCGCCAGTACCTTTTTGTAGGCAAGGCGGTTGGTATTGTTCACGATCAGGAACGTAACTCCGGCAAAAAGCAGGATTGGGAAAATATATGCACAAAGTCCCATGATGCCAAAGCATACGGCACTGATGGCATTTCCTACGATCCCTCCCATACCAAATGCACTGATCATCAGGATCAGGCAGGCCGCAAACATCACAAGGATCAGGATCTCTGTCTGAAAGCGGTTACCGACAGGCTGCTGCTTCGCCGCAGGTTTTCTTTTTCTTTTTTTTGTCGTTTTTGAAGCTGCCATTGTCAGACTCCTCCCAGTTGATATCAAATATAATTCGCTGCCAGAATAAGGATTCCGGCTGCAAAAGAATAAAATGCAAAATAACGCAGTCTGACCTGATTCGAAAGCTTAAGCATAAAACGGATCACCAGATAGCCTGTGATCCCGGCCACGATCATTCCAAGAACATAAGTAAATCCCTGGCCAACAGTCATATGAACAGAAGTGAACTCTCCCATCTCCACAAAAAAAGCTCCCACCACAGCCGGAATGCTCATCAGCAGCGAATATTTCACTGCAAACTTCCGTCCGAGGCCGCAGAAAAGTCCTGCGCTCATGGTAAGTCCAAGCCTGGAAAGGCCCGGAAACACAGAAAGACCCTGGCAGATACCCATCCACATAGCATCTCCGAAGCTGGTTTCTTTTGTTCCCTTGCTGCCATTGACATTACTGTAGTCCACAACAAGGAGGATCACACCTGTAAGAAGGATTCCGATCCCGGAAAACATGTGTGAGGATGCGCTTCGCACAACAAGTCGTTTGCACTGATATCCAATCAGGACTGTAGGAATGGTGGATACCATGATCAGGGCAGTAAGCTTCCGGTAAGTTCCGCTTATGATCTTTGCGTAGGTAAGCTCTTTCCCAGTCCTACGGTTATAGAGAAAAATATTGGCATTTCCGATCAAATCCAGTATCATTCCGATCAGCTCGATCCCGATCTTCTTGATGTCCTTCAGAAAAACAAGGATCAGAGCTATCATAGTTCCCAGATGGAGCATCACTTCAAAAAGCACACCGGAGCCTCTGGTACCGCCCAAAAGATCCTGCACTCCACAGAGATGTCCGAAGCTGCTCACCGGCAGAAATTCGGTGATTCCCTGAATGATTCCCAATATAATCGCATGTATCACTGACATAATGATATTTCCTTTTCTTAAATTTTTTCCAACACATTATAGCATAACTGAGTAAAACTTACAATCTTCACTTGGCAAAAGTTTCAAACAAATGTTCTTTTTTGATCTGCAAGAAAAAAAATCCTCCGGCTGCATCAGAAAACACAGTCGGAGGATCTGTTTATAAACAGACTTTCTGCTTATTTATTTTTCAGATATTCGTCGATACCTTTTGCACCAGCTTTACCTGCACCCATGGCAAGGATTACGGTAGCTGCACCTGTAACGGCATCACCACCGGCATATACGCCGTCCTTGGATGTCTTACCGGTTTCTTCCTCGGCAACGATACATCTTCTCTTATTGATGTCAAGGCCCTTGGTTGTGGAAGAGATCAGCGGGTTCGGTGAAGTACCAAGAGACATGATGACAGTATCTACATCCATATCATACTCGGAACCAGGAATCTCTACCGGACGTCTTCTTCCGGATGCATCCGGCTCACCAAGCTCCATCTTGACAACCTTCATACCGTTTACGTGGCCGTTCTCATCAACGAGGATCTCCTTCGGATTTGTAAGAAGATCAAAGATGATGCCCTCTTCCTTAGCGTGATGAACTTCCTCTGCTCGTGCAGGAAGCTCTGCCTCACTTCTTCTGTATACGATATGTACCTCAGCGCCAAGTCTCAGCGCTGTTCTTGCAGCATCCATGGCAACGTTACCACCGCCGACAACTGCAACCTTTTTGCCTGCTGCGATCGGTGTATCATAGGAATCATCGAATGCTTTCATGAGGTTGCTTCTTGTCAGGTACTCGTTTGCAGAGAATACACCGCTTGCATTCTCACCCGGGATCCCCATGAACATCGGAAGTCCTGCACCGGAACCGATGAATACAGCCTCAAATCCCTCATCCTCGATCAGCTGATCGATGGTAGTGGATTTACCGATGACAACGTTTGTCTCGAATTTAACGCCAAGCTCTTTGACCTTCTCGATCTCTTTCTTAACAACCTTCTGCTTCGGAAGACGGAACTCCGGAATACCGTAAACAAGAACACCGCCAAGCTCATGAAGAGCCTCGAATACAGTTACATCGTATCCTGCCTTTGCAAGGTCACCTGCACAGGTAAGTCCGGATGGACCGGAACCGATCACTGCAACCTTATGTCCGTTCTTAACCTCTGCTCCTGCAGGTTTGATATCATGCTCCAGAGCATAGTCTGCAACAAATCTCTCCAGCTTACCGATAGAAACAGCCTCGCCCTTCTTACCGCGGATACACTGTCCCTCACACTGGGATTCCTGCGGACATACACGACCACAGATAGCCGGAAGTGCGGAAGATAAACCGATCACCTTGTAAGCCTCTTCCATGTTGCCTTCTTTGATGTGCTCGATAAATCCCGGAATATTGATGGATACCGGACATCCCTCTACACATTTCGGTTTCTTACAGCCAAGACATCTCTGTGCCTCTTCCATTGCTTCTTCCTGATTATATCCAAGACATACTTCCTCGAAGTTTGTCGCACGTACCTTCGGATCCTGCTCTCTTACAGGAACTTTTTTTAACATTTTTGCATCTGCCATTAGTTGTCACCTCCGCAATGTCCGCATCCACCGTGGTGGGTATCGCCTTCCTGAAGCTTCAGTAATGCACGGCCCTCCTGGGTCTTATACATCTGGCTTCTCTTCATAGCCTGATCGAAATCAACGAGATGTCCGTCGAACTCCGGTCCGTCTACGCAGGCAAATTTGATCTCATCACCGACCTGGAGACGACAAGCGCCGCACATACCGGTTCCGTCAACCATGATCGGGTTCATGCTGACAATTGTGTGGATACCAAGCTTCTTGGTAAGAAGACAGACAAATTTCATCATGATCATCGGTCCGATCGCTACACAGACGTCATAATGCTTGCCCTCGTTTGTCACAAGATCCTCAAGAGTCTTTGTTACCATACCGGAACGGCCATAGGAACCGTCATCTGTTGTAACATAAAGATTGGAAACAGCGCCAAGCTCTTTCTCAAGGATAACCATATCCTTAGTCTTGGAACCAAGGATAACATCCGCTGTGATGCCGTGCTCATGGAGCCATTTAACCTGCGGATAAACAGGTGCGGTACCGACACCACCGGCTACGAATACCATTTTTTTCTTCTTAAGTTCTTCGATATCCTCATGGACGAACTCAGACGGACATCCCAGAGGTCCTACGAAATCACGGAATGAATCTCCCGCCTTCAGTGCGGACATCTTAATGGTAGATGCTCCGATCTCCTGGAATACGATGGTAACTGTACCGGCCTCGCGATCGTAATCGCAGATGGTAAGAGGGATCCTTTCTCCCTTTTCGTCAAGTTTCACAATGATAAATTGTCCTGGCAGACAGTGGCTTGCCACACGTGGTGCATGCACAACCATAAGATGGATCTTAGCTGCCAGCGTTTCAGCTTTTAAAACCTTATACATGGTCTTCCTCCTCGCGCAAATTATAAACCTTTATTAATAATACGCTAAAAATCAGCATATGACAAGAGTAGATTTACAATTTCTGTCAAAATTCTTTACCACAGCACAGCGCAACCATGTTAGTCTTATACAACTAGTATCATCAAAAGCCACATACAAAACTGGTTATTTCTGTGTTTTTTTCCTTTCGATAAGGGTATACAATCGGTCCAGTGCCTCCCGGATCCCTCCTACTTCATCGATGAGTCCTTCCTTTACCGCTTCCTCACCCTCCAGCATAGTCCCCACATCTTTTACAAGCTGGGAGGTATCCAGCATCAGCTCCTCCATCCGTTCTGCCGTGATATGTGAATGTCCGGATACAAAGGCAATGATCCGGTCCTGGATCTTTTCCATATTGCGGTAGGACTGCGCTACACCGATGAACATTCCGTTCTGGCGTACCGGATGGACCACCATGGTAGCACTTGGCACGATAAAGGAATAATCTGCTGATACCGCCATGGGTACACCTATGGAATGTCCCCCGCCCAGCACCAGGGAAACCGTAGGGATACTCAGAGACGCGATCATCTCCGCAATAGCAAGCCCTGCCTCCACATCTCCTCCTACCGTATTTAAAAGGATCAGAAGTCCCTCGATCTCCTCATCGTCCTCAATGAGAGCCAGCTTTGGCAGTACATGCTCATACTTGGTTGTTTTGCTGTGAGACGGCGCGGATTCATGACCTTCGATTTCCCCGATCACCGTCAGAAGTTCCACTTTATGCTTCCGGGAATTTCCATCGAGCACTGCCTGCCCTGTTTCCCGGATCTGTTCGTTCTGGCTCGCTTCCCGGTCCAGTTCCTTCTGTTTTCCCTCTTCGCTCTGTTTTTCCATAAAAAAATACCTCCGGAATCTGAAATTCTGGAGGTATTATATGCAAAATATTACTTTCTATTCAGAGATCATTCATCCCAGTTTGTCCATACGTCAGTAACGTCGTCGTCATCATCAAGAAGATCCAGTGTTCTGTGAAGATCTTTGATAGCCTGATCATCCGTCAGCTCCACATAGGTCTGCGGGATCATGGCGATCTGTGCTTCTACAAGCGGGATTCCGGCTTTCTCAAGAGCCTCACGTACAGCACTGAAATCGTCCGGTGCTGTGATGATCTCAAAGCTGTCCTCTTCCTCGTTGAAGTCCTCAGCACCTGCATCCAGAGCTGTCATCATCAGCTCGTCCGCATCCATCTCGCCGCACTCATCCTCAAGCTCTTCCTTGTCGATGATGATCTGGCCCTTCTGGTCGAACATAAAGGATACGCATCCCTGTGTTCCGATGCTTCCGTTACCCTTGGTAAACGCGTTACGTACATTACCTGCAGTACGGTTCTTGTTATCTGTAAGAGTCTCTACGATAATAGCAACACCGTTCGGGCCATATCCCTCATATACAGCCTTCTCGTAGCTGTCTGCAGAATCCGCACCTGCTGCCTTCTTGATTCCACGATCGATCGTATCGTTCGGCATGTTGTTTGCTTTTGCTTTTGCGATGACATCACGAAGCTTGCTGTTGTTTGCAGGATCCGGGCCGCCGGCCTTTACTGCCATAACGATCTCACGGCCGATGACTGTGAAGATCTTACCCTTCTTGGCATCATTTTTCTCTTTCTTATGTTTGATGTTGGCAAATTTTGAATGTCCTGACATGGTATCTTCCTCTCCTTGTTACCGTATATTTTCTTTCGTGCCCTGCTCATTTTGGGTACCGTTTTACATAATTGCAACTCGGTTTAATATAGCACTTATGAAAGATTTCGTCAAGAATCAGAAAACAAACCGGTCAAAATTCCTCATGTTCCCCTAAAAAGTCAATTCCAGACTGATCTCAAGCGCATGATTCACCTTATCAAGCATAGCACTGTCCAGATGACACACCTTATCCTTCAGACGCCGCTTGTCGATGGTGCGGAGCTGTTCCAGAAGGATCACGGAATCCTTTTCGATCCCGTAGGCGGATGCATCGATCTCAATATGTGTCGGCAGCTTTGCCTTATTCATTTTTGATGTAATTGCCGCACAGATCACTGTAGGGCTGTGACGGTTGCCCACATCGTTCTGGATGATCAGCACCGGACGGATGCCGCCCTGTTCACTGCCCACTACAGGTCTTAAGTCCGCGTAAAAAATATCCCCTCTTTTTATAACCACACAATTCACACTCCGATTCTGGTCCGGCTTATTTGCAAGCCGTATTCCTTTTTACAGATAAGTATTTCCACAATTTCTTTGTGTATACCATGCGTGGTACTTTTTTACCGGCCTTATGTCTGACCCGGCGTTTTCCGGATCCGGGTATTTACGGATCTACTGGAAAAAGCTCTCCTCTTCTCCGCATTCCTTACCGTCTTTGATATAAACCCGCGGAACACGTTTACTGATCCCACAGACAAATTCATAAGAAAATCTTCCGGAAAGATCTCCCAGTGTCTCCACACTGATAAATTCCTCTCCATCTCTTCCCATCAGGGTGACCTCGTCCCCGGCCTTCACCTCCGGGATATCTGTGACATCAACCATAAACTGATCCATGCAGACCCGTCCGAGGATCGGAGCTTTTTTGCCCCGGATCAGGACCCAGCCCTTATTGGAAAGCTGTCTCGGATAGCCATCTGCATAACCTACGGGGATCGTTGCCATTCTGGTAAAGCGTTCTGTAACAAACGTTCCTCCATAGCTTACCGCTGTTCCACGTTCCACATTTTTCACATAGGATACATGACTTTTCAGCTCCATTGCAGGTGTCAGCTTCACAATATCACGTTCTACCTCCTCTGACGGATAAATACCGTAAATGGTGATACCGGCACGAACGACATTGAGATTTGCTTCCGGAACACGGATGATACCTGCACTGTTGGAGCAGTGACGTACCGGAATATGAACACCTCTTTTTTCCAGAAGCTCTGCAAAACGGAGATAACGGTCCAGCTGCACCAGTGCAGGAGAACGGTCGGTCTCATCCGCCCTGGCAAAATGGGTAAACATTCCCTCGATCACCAGATTCGGGATTTTTGAGATTTTTTCGATCTTTATCGCATTTTCCGGAATATCCGCATATCCGATCCTTGTCATTCCCGTATCCAGAGCCAGATGAATATGTACATTTTTTCCAATGCGTGCACCTGCTTTTGCATATTCTGCTGCTGTATTAAGATCCGATATGGTGATCCGGATATCATTGGCTGCAAGCTCTTCATAATATTCCTCAAATACAAGGCCAAGAATCAGGACAGGCTTGGTGATCCCTGCATGCCGAAGCTCCAGTGCCTCCTCTGCAGTAGCTGTTGCAAATCCCCAGATATAGTCATAGTCCTGGATCAGACGGGCAATAGCTCTGGCACCATGACCATAACCGTCTGCCTTGATCACAGCGATGATCTTTGTCCCTTCTTTGACATTTTTATGCATTTCCTCAAAATTGTGGGCAATGGCATCCAGTGATACCAGTGCTTTTACTCTCTCGTATTTTTTCATAATCCCGACTCCTCTTCACCTATAGCTAATGCCTTGGGCAGATATTCTATGATATCTCCTGCCAGCATACTGC
Source organism: Ruminococcus sp. AM26-12LB (assembly GCF_003480785.1). Taxonomy (NCBI): domain Bacteria; kingdom Bacillati; phylum Bacillota; class Clostridia; order Eubacteriales; family Oscillospiraceae; genus Ruminococcus; species Ruminococcus sp. AM26-12LB. The sequence continues at coordinate 68,132 of NZ_QUJX01000015.1, forward strand.
GCTTTCCTTTTTCAGCGGCTGCAAGATCACCGCAAAGTCCGTGAAGATAAACACCTAACGCGGCCTTTAAAACCATGGGAGGCTGTTCCTCCGTTTTCAGATACATACATAACACTGCTGCCAGGATCCCGGAAAGCACATCTCCGCTTCCTGCAGTTGCCATTCCGGAATTACCGGAAAGATTCAGATACATCTGGCCTTTTTCATCTGCGATCACCGTACATGCATCCTTCAATACGCACACAGAGCCTGTTTCCGCAGCACATTTCAGTGCAGTATCTGCGATCTCATGCTGGATCTCCTGGATCGTTCTGCCACTGAGCCGGCTCATTTCTCCGATATGCGGTGTCAGGACTACATGCTCTCCCAGATACTGATACCACTGTGGATGTGCAGCCAGAAGGTTCAGGCCGTCCGCATCCAGGATCAGCGGCTTTTTCTCCCGGGCAGCCGCCGTGAGAAACCACTGTTCTCTCTCACGGCTAGCCACTGATGTTCCAAGTCCCGGTCCGATCACGATCACATCACACCAGGATAGAAGCTGTTCATTGGATTCCTGATCAAAGCGGCTGCAGACCATAGCCTCCGGAAGGAGTATCTGCAGTGGGATCCTGTTGGCTTCCACAGTCTGGATCTTTACCATTCCCGCACCGGCACGAAGTGCTGCACTGGCGCTTAAATAAGCGGCTCCGCACATTCCCTCACTTCCGGTCACAAAGAGCACTTTTCCGAAGGTACCCTTGTTTCCGCCGGGATCACGTTCCGGAAACAGCTTCAGATCTTTATTTTCCAGACAGGCGGCAGATGCAGTCACAGCTTCCTGCTCATAGATCCCGATATCGGCGGTAACGATCCTTCCTGCATACAGTCTTCCCGGATAAAAGCAAAGACCTCTTTTCCGGTAGGCAAATGTGACAGTCAGATCGGCGCTGAAGGCAATTCCCATTTCCAGGCCAGTATCTCCGTTCACTCCTGACGGGATGTCAACTGCGATCTTTTTGGCCCTCGCACTGTTCATCTCATGGATGATATCAGCATAATGCCCCTCGATCGGACGCGTCAGGCCTACCCCAAACACGGCATCTACTATAGTAGTATATTCACTCCACTGCGGGTTATTCACCTCCGGGACACGATAACCGGAAGCGATCTTATACTGAAGAGCTGTCTCTCTGGTCATTTTATCTTTGTTTCCGACCATATAAAACTCTACCCGGATCCCCTTCAGATGGAACAATCTGGCAACAGCGATACCGTCACCGCCATTGTTTCCGCTTCCGCAGACTACCAGGATCCTTTCGTCCTTCTGGAGATACTTTTCTGTTTCCTCTACCACCTTCAGTGCCGCCCGCTCCATCAGAACCTCGGAGGGAACTCCGATCTCACGGATCGTTGTGGAGTCCAGATCCTTCATTTCTTTGCAGGTAACAAGCTTCTTCATTCTGTCTTCTGCCTCCCCTCTGTCATAGAGAAAGCTGCCGTTTCCGGCAGCTTAACAATTCTTACTTATCCACATGTTCCTGCCTGTATTTACTGAGATTATAAGACAGTGTCATCAGACTCTCGGAAAGATGAACGTTCTCTACGATCACATCATCCGGTGTCTCAAGATCGAGATGTGCAAAATTCCAGATTGCCTTGATCCCGTTCTCCACCAGGATATCTGCCATTTCCTTGGCTTTATTCTTGGGAAGTGTCAGAATCGCGATCTCCACGTTATTCTCTCTCAGGAAAAACGGAAGCTCACTGAGCATCTGGATCTCAAGTCCACGGACTGCGATGCCCTCAAGCACAGGATTTACGTCAAAGATACCAACCAGCCTGAAGCCACGCTTCTCAAAATCCACATAATTGGCAAGTGCCTGTCCCAGATTACCAGCACCCAGAATGATCATCGGATGAACGGTATCCAGTCCCAGGATCTTACCAATCTCTGTATAAAGATAATGTACATTATAGCCATACCCCTGCTGCCCAAAACCGCCGAAATTATTAAGATCCTGACGGATCTGAGAAGCTGTGGTATGCATCTTCTTACTTAACTCATTGGAAGAAATACGTTCTACATTGTCTTCCATCAGCTCTCCTAAGTAGCGGTAATAGCGTGGCAGACGCTTAATCACCGCTTTCGAGATTTGTTTTGTCTCCACGATAGTTTTCCTCCTTACCTTACACTAGGTTAATTATAACGAATTGACATTTTCCTGTCAATTAAAGTTGTCTATTCTGTACAAATTTCTTTATAATTTTTCTAATAATTGATTTTTTCTTTGAAATCCCGGCAGTTTCCGTTATAATAGGTGGAGGATTTTTCCCTGTTCAGGCATAAACAGGGGTGATTCTTTATACAGGAGGACAGTTTTTATGATTTTATCATGTCAGAATATATGCAAGGCCTTTGGCGAAAAAGTAATTTTAAATGATGCATCCTTTCACATTGAAGACCGTGAAAAGGCTGCTCTGATCGGCTGCAACGGTGCAGGAAAGACCACACTGCTGCGGATCATCATGCAGGAGCTTTCTGCTGATTCCGGTACCGTGGTGCTTGCCCGGGATAAAAATATCGGCTATCTTGCCCAGTACCAGGATATCCACGGACATCATACCATCTACGAGGAGCTTCTTACCACAAAGCAGCACATCATCGATATGGAACGCCGTATCCGCAATATGGAACAGGAAATGAACACGGTGACCGGTGATGAGCTGAACCGTCTGATGGAAACCTATACCCGCCTGACCCATCAGTTTGAGCTGGAGAACGGATACGCTTACAAAAGTGAGCTGACCGGTGTCTTAAAGGGTCTCGGCTTCACAGAGGAAGATTATGACAAGCAGATCGAAACTCTTTCCGGCGGTCAGAAAACCCGCGTGGCGCTGGGCAAGATGCTTCTTTCCAAGCCGGATATCCTGCTTCTGGATGAGCCAACCAATCACCTGGATATGGAAAGCATCTCCTGGCTGGAAACTTATCTTCTGAATTATCCGGGAGCTGTTTTTATCGTCTCCCATGACCGTTATTTTCTGGATAAGGTGGTCACCAAGGTCATTGAGATTGAAGCCGGACAGACCCGCGTATACAGCGGCAACTATTCTGCCTATGCTCTCAAGAAGGCTCAGCTTCGTGACGCACAGTACAAGGCATACTTAAATCAGCAGCGGGATATCAAGCATCAGGAAGCCGTTATCGCCAAGCTGAAATCCTTTAACCGTGAAAAATCCATCAAGCGTGCGGAAAGCCGTGAAAAAATGCTGGACCGTGTACAGAGGATTGAAAAGCCTCTTGAGCTCCAGGACCGGATGCGTATCTCGCTGGAACCACGGGTGTTAAGCGGAAACGATGTGCTCCACGTGGAAGCGCTTTCCAAGGCCTTTCCGGGACAGACCCTGTTCTCCGATATCTCCTTTGATATCAAACGCGGCGAGCGTGTGGCACTGATCGGAAACAACGGAACCGGAAAGACCACCATGCTGAAGATCATCAACGGTCTTATTGAGGCAGATGCCGGCAAATTTTCCCTTGGTTCCAAGGTGCAGATCGGTTATTACGACCAGGAACATCATGTTCTGCATATGGACAAGACGATTTTCCAGGAGATCTCCGATACTTATCCGACTCTCACAGAGACCGAGATCCGAAATATGCTTGCCGCATTTCTCTTTACCGGAGATGATGTTTTCAAGGAGATCTCCGCACTTTCCGGTGGAGAAAGAGGCCGTGTTTCCCTTGCAAAGCTGATGCTTTCCGAAGCCAACTTCCTGATCCTTGACGAGCCTACCAACCATCTGGATATTGCCTCCAAGGAGATCCTGGAGGAAGCACTGGTCAGCTACACTGGTACAGTCCTTTATGTATCCCATGACCGTTACTTTATCAATCAGACTGCGACCAGGATCATGGAGCTGACAAACCAGGCAGTGGTAAATTACATCGGTGATTATGATTACTATCTGGAAAAGAAGGAGGAGCTGACCAGTACCTATGCACCGGGAAGCACTTCTCCGGAGGCACCTGCCGAAGAAAAAACGGTTTCCGAGAACAAGCTTTCCTGGCAGCAGATGAAGGAAGAACAGGCAAAGAAACGAAAACGGGAAGCCGAGCTGAAAAAAGTCGAAGCCCGTATCGAAGAGCTGGAAACAAGAGACAGCGAGATCGACGAAACCATGGTCCTTCCGGATGTCTGCACCAATGTAGCGGAATGTACAAAGCTGAGCCGCGAAAAAGCAGCCATCGCTGAAGAACTGGAAGAGCTTTATGAAAAATGGGAAGAGCTGGCCTGACGGTCAGCTCTTTTTTATCCCCTTATGTTTTTATGGAAGCAGCATGCCGAGATGCTGTTCAAAGCATACACCATCGTTACGGTCTGTTCCTTCCTCCACCGCATCCCGGATCGATGCCGAGATAAAGTCCACGGCCAGCTCTGCACAGGTTTTCATGGAATATCTTTTTACCAGCCCTGCACTGAGCACGGATGCAAAAAGATCTCCTGTCCCGGAATAGCTTCCGCCGGATTTCTCTGCAAATACCCAGGAGCTGTTTCCGTTTTCCAGGACAAGATTCCCCATTTTCAGAGGCTGCCCCTCCTCCCTGTGATCCACTCCGGTGATCACAACGGCAGGAAGTGAAAATTTCCGGGCAAGTCCGCACCCGATCTCCCGGATCTCTTCCATCCGCCGGGCCTCTGATGCCTTTTGCAGTTCCTTCCAGATCTCCTCCATTTTTTCTTTTCCGTAGAGAAGAAGGAGGGCTTCCGTAAGGTTCGGTGTGATCACATAGGAACGGCGTGTCAGTTCGCAGAACCGGCTGCGGAGCTCTTCTGTATAGATCGGATAAACCGCGCCGTCATCCCCCATCACCGGATCTGTAAGGATCAGAGTATCCTTTCCTGCAAACGCGTCCATAAATTTCAGGATCCTGTCTGCCTGCTTATCATCAGAAAGAAATCCTGTATAGATCCCATCCGGGAAAAATCCTCTTTTTTTCCACTGCTCCATATATGGTTCCATATGCTCTGTGAAATCCTCACAGAAATAACTTTCATAACCGGTCTGGTTGCTTAAAACAGCGGTGGGAAGTGGACACGCCTGGACTCCCATCACCGAGATCACCGGGATCGCTGCTGTCAGTGAACATTTCCCCAGCCCGGAAAGATCATTGATCACTGCTATTTTTTTCATGGTAATTCTCCAGTCTTGAGTTTTTTTCTGTAATATTATAGAATGAACTGTCAGGTTTACGCAATCATTTTTGGAAGGAAATCATCATACTTATGTTAAATATATCTGCAGAACACAAAAAAGAACACCTTTATCTGGAGGTTTATCACTATTACCGGAAGCTGATCCTGGAAGGCCGTCTCCTTCCCGGAAGCAAAATGCCCTCCCTCCGCAAATGCGCCCAGGAGCTGAAGCTGAGCCGTACCACCATCGAAAATGCCTATCTTCTGCTGGCAGCAGACGGCTATATCATCGCCAGAGCACAGAGCGGCTATTATGTCACCGGCATTGCTTCCAAGCAGCATCTGCTTACCCCCGAAAAACAGGATAAGGACATCACGCCCTGCCTTTATGATTTTGCCTCTTCCGGTGTTGACCGGGAAAGCTTCCGTTTTGATCTGTGGCAGCGTTACATCAAAAGTGCCCTCCGCCAGGGCGACCGTATGCTTTCTTATGGCGAACCCCAGGGCGAAAGCGATTTCCGGGAGGTTCTCGCAGACTATATCCGGGAACGCAGAAATGTGATCTGCTCCCCGGATGACATTGTAGTAGGGGCCGGTCTCCAGCCCCTTCTCCAGATCCTCTGCCCTCTGATCCATGAACGGAAAACCGTTTCGTTCCCCACACCGGCCTTCACCGCATGCAGCACCATCTTTCAGGATTACGGCTTTGATGTCCATTACCGGGACAAAAGCTGCGATGTGATCTATGTTTCTCCTGCTCACATGACGAAATGGGGCGAGATCATGCCGGTAAAACGACGCCTGGAGCTGATCCGTCATGCGGAGATCGATGACCATCTGATCATTGAGGATGATTTCGAAAACGAATTTGTTTATTTTCAGAAGCCGACGCCTTCACTTTTCGGTCTTGCAGGTGGTGAAAACGTTGTCTATATCGGTTCCTTTTCCAGGCTGCTGCTGCCCTCCATCCGTGTCAGCTTCATGGTACTGCCGCGCTCTCTCCGGGAAAAATATACAAAAAAAGCAGCCTTTTATAATCAGACTGCTTCCAAGGCAGAACAGATTGCGCTCTGCCAGTTTATCCGCGACGGGCATCTGGCTTCCCAGACAAGAAAGCTCCGCCGCCTTTATTCCCAGAAACTGAAGGCCCTTTCCCAGGCTGTCCGGGAGACCTTCGGCCAGGACTGCCAGATCCAAACAGGAGCCGCAGGAACCAGCCTTGCCCTTACTCTTCCCTGTTCTCTCACAGGCAGTGAACTGACAGACAGAGCCCGGAACCGTGGTCTGGGACTGGAGGTTCTCAGAGAAAACGGAGCCGAGGTCACCCTGGTCCTCTCCTGCTCCTCCATTCCATCCAAGGATTTTCTGCCTGCCTGTCAGCTTCTGAAGGAGGTTACCGGCTCCTAATCTCTCCGGTTATCGATCATGTAGAGCAGGGCATTTACAATGCACGCAGCGATGTTGCTTCCACCCTTGCGTCCTTTTGCCACAATATAAGGCACATCTGCGTGCATGATCAGCTCCTTGGACTGCACAACATTCACAAAGCCTACCGGCACACCGATGATCAGCTCAGGAGAAAGCTTTCCGTTCTCAATAAGCTCATAAAGACGTACCAGTGCGGTAGGTGCGTTTCCAATGGCAAAGATCAGCTTTTTATCCATCTCTGCTGCCTTGTCCATGCTGGCTGTGGCTCTGGTAGTCCCGTTCTTTTTTGCAAGGGCAGCCACATCCTCATCGGACATGAAGCAATAAGCCTCACCGCCGTAGCGGGCAAGTGCACGCTTGTTGATCCCAGCCTTTGCCATCTGGGTATCTGTGACGATACAGGCACCGTTGCGGATGGCGTCCATGGCCATCTCCACTGCCCCCTCCGAGAAGCAGAGATTTTTTGCATAATCAAAATCTGCGCTTGTGTGGATGCAGCGTTTTACGATCAGCTCTGTTCCCGGGATCAGGGGAGTATCCCCCAGCTCTTCTGTGATGATCTCAAAGCTTCTTTTTTCGATCTCCATGGGTTTTACATTTTCAAGCTCAACTTTCATTTCTATTCTTCCTCCGTAATCCCGTTTTCCAGTATCTCATAGATTTTTTTCATATCCAGATGCTTCCGCAGCTCTGCAGCCAGGATATCATACTGCTGTTCCTTAAATGCCGCAAAATCCACGCCTGTCATATTTTCCACATCAATACCTTTTTTCTCGCCGATCACGCGGATGATCGCCTCTGCAGATGCTTCCTTATCGAAAACGCCGTGAATATAGGTTCCGCACACATTTCCCGCAAAAGCACCCTCTTCTTTTTTCTTACCGCTGACGCTGTCTGTGATCTTCGTGGCTGTTCCTGCATTGTCCTTCAGGATACTTTCGCCCATATGGATCTCGTAGCCCTCGATCTCCGCACCGGAAAGAGGAGCAAACACACCGGACAGCTGACCGAAATGCCCCTGCACCCTGGTCCTGGTTTTCTTTTCGGCAAATACCGTTTCCATAGGAAGAAGTCCCATTCCTTTCATGGAACCGCCATTTTCAACGCCATGAGGATCGCTTAAGGTCTCGCCCAGCATCTGATAGCCGCCGCAGACACCAAAGATCAGCTTGCCTCTGGAGGCTTCCTTAAGAACCGCTGCCTCCATTCCGCTTTCCCGCATCCAGATCAGATCACCCATGGTGTTCTTGGTTCCAGGAAGGATGATCATGTCCGGAGAGTGAAGATCTCTCGGGTGTTTTACATAGCGGAGAGAAACTCCGGGAATGCTCTCAAAAGGATTAAAATCCGTAAAGTTGGAGATCCTTGGTGTACGGACCACTGCGATATCAATGACACCGGCTTCCTGCTTCCGGTCAAAACGCTCCGTCAGGCTGTCCTCATCCTCCACCTGGATATCCAGATAAGGCGCCACACCCACCACCGGGATCCCGCTTCTTTCCTCAAGCATGACAACACCAGGGTCCAGAATAGTCTTATCTCCGCGGAATTTGTTGATGATCAGCCCCTTTACCATAGCCTTCTCATCGTCCTCCAGAAGCTCCACCGTACCGATCAGCTGTGCAAAAACACCTCCACGGTCAATATCTCCCACAAGAAGGACCGGTGCCTTGGCCATCTTTGCCATACCCATATTTACAATATCCTCATCCTTGAGATTGATCTCGGCAGGACTTCCCGCACCTTCGATGACAATGATATCGTTTTCCGCTGCAAGAGCGTTGTACGCCTTCATCACATCCGGGACCAGGGTCTTCTTATATTTGAAATAATCCCTGGCACTCATGGTTCCAAGAACCTCTCCGTTTACGATCACCTGGGAGCCTACATCATTGGTAGGCTTCAGAAGAATCGGATTCATCAGGACAGACGGCCGGATCCCGGCTGCCTCTGCCTGCATGACCTGAGCCCGTCCCATCTCAAGACCATCCTCTGTGATAAAGGAATTCAGTGCCATATTTTGTGATTTAAAAGGAGCCACACGATATCCATCCTGCTTAAAGATCCTGCAAAGTCCCGCAGCCAGCAGGCTTTTTCCGGCATTGGACATGGTGCCCTGTACCATTATTGCTTTTGCCATAATATACCTCCCTCAAGTACTTCGATCAGTTTTACATTTTCTTCATGGCGCTTTACCGCGATCCGGTAATACCCCTTTGTAAGACCCGGATAATTGCTGCAGTCACGGATCAGGATCCGCTTGCGCAGACAGAAGTCAAAGAGCTCCTCCGGTCCTTTAAAGAAAATATAATTTGCTTCCGACGGAAATACTTTATACCCAATGCGGACCAGCTCATCCTTCAGCCACTGTGCCTCCCGAAAAACAAGCTGTCTTCCCTCCTCTACATATTCCGTCTCTGTAAGTGCCTGGAGCCCGGCTGCCTGGGCCATGGTGGAAACATTCCATGGCTGAACGCAGAGCTCCATCCTTTCCATCAGCTTTCTGTCAGAACAGAGGCCATAGCCCAGCCGCACACCGGCCATGGCATATCTTTTTGTAAATGCCTTCAGGATAAAAAGATTATTGAACCCGGAAAGAGAATGCTTCAGAGAATACTCTTCCGGTTCCTTTACAAAATCAAGGAAACATTCATCTACCACCAGCAGGATATCCAGCTTTCTGCATTTTTCCAGGATCCTTTTCAGAAGCCTATGGGGGATCAGCATGCCGGTAGGATTGTTGGGGTTACATAAGAAAGCCATATCCAGTCCCTTATGGAGGATATCCAGATATGCTTCACTGAGCACAAAACCGTCATTTTCCGTCAGCATGTAATATTCCAGCTCACAGCCAGTGCTGGCCAGAGCCTGTCCGTATTCCGCAAAAGTAGGCGCCGGGATCAGAGCCCGCTTTGGCTTTACTGCATGACAAAGCGTAAAGATCACTTCTGCCGCTCCGTTACCGCATATTACCTCTTCCGCTTTTACCCCTTCCGATTCTGCGATCCTTTCCCTGAGAACGCCGCATCCCACCTGGGGATACTGTGCAATATGATCCAGACTGTGGATAATGGCCTGCTTCACACTTTCCGGTGTTCCCAAAGGATTCAGATTTGCCGAAAAATCCAGGCAGTCTTTATGTTTATATACGTCTCCTCCATGTATGTGTTTTGTCATTGGTCATTCTCCTGTCTGTATTTATTGTTACCTTAATAACCCGAACCGGATCCCCGCACTGAGCAGTCCAAATACAACCACTCCCAGTATGGATGCCGCATACATCAGCCGGTTAGCTCTTTTGATATCCTCCGGCTCCACAGGGCGGATCGGATCCCCGATCGTGGGTTTTTCATATAATTTCCCGAAATAATATGCATTTCCCGCAAGCTGTACATCCAGCGCTCCGGCCATAGCAGCCTCTGTCTGAGCAGAGTTGGGGCTTGCATGATTTCTCCGGTCACGTTTGTAGATCTTTGCCGCATTTTTTGTATCCATTCCTGTAAAAACAGTTCCTGCCACCATCAGCCATCCAGAAATCCTGGCAGGGATATAATTGGCCACATCATCCAGCTTTGCCGCAATACGGCCGAAATAAAGATATTTGTCATTTTTATATCCAAGCATGGAATCCATGGTATTGATACCCTTGTACAAAAACATCAGCGGCACCCCGCCGATAGCCATATAAAGCATGGGGGCGATCACGCCGTCGGATGCATTTTCCGCAACGGTTTCCACAGCAGCCTTTGTCACGCCAGTTTCCGTAAGCTCTCTGGTATCACGGCCTACGATCATGGACACCGCATAGCGTGCCTCGTCCAGAGTTCCGTTTTTCAGCCGGTCATAAACCTTCATACTCTCATCTTTCAGGGAACGGGTGGCAAGAAGCTGATAGCACCAGAAAACCTCCAGCACAAATCCGGCCACCGGCAGATACCGGTAAAGATAATAAAGCACCAGAAGCGGCACCCCGCCGCTGAACAGACAGACAAGCACTACGATCAGAAAGCCTCCTGTCAGCTCACCGCCGTGATTTTTCGGAAAAATCTTCCGGATCACCTTTTCCAGCACTGAGATCAGATTGCCGATGACACAGATCGGATGATAAAGCCATCTGGGATCTCCGATCAGAAGATCCAGCACAAATCCTATGACCAGTGCAGGAAGACTATATTTCAGCATCTTTTTTCTGCCTCCGTTCCTTCTTATATTCCAGTGCGTTCTTCAGAAAGCGTGCCGGAACCCTGGGATTTCCGTAATAATAAAGATGCGGAAATCCTGCCATCAGCCTGCCCCGGTCATGGATACAATCCCATCCTCTTTTAGATGCCGGCTTTGCCGCATGAAAATCCTCTCCGCAATCTGTGGAATCAAAGTAATGGAATTCATGAGCCGGGATCTCACCAAGTCCGGTATCCTGTTTTTCCGTAAGGGTGATATAGCCGAACCGGTTCAGCTTCGGTGTCCGGTAAGCCCTTCCAGGGATCACCCCGCAGACTCTGCGCTGCTTTCCTTCCATATCCTCCATCTCCTGATGAAGATACATGAATCCGCCACATTCTGCCAGACAAGGCATTCCGTCCAGGATAACTTCCCGGATCCGGGTGCACATTTCCTGATTTTCTTCCAGCGCCTCCCCGTTTAATTCCGGGTAACCGCCGCTTAAAAGAAGCCCGTCCAGATCCTCCGGAAGCTCTCTGTCATGAATGGGGGAAAAACGTACCAGCTCCGCTCCCATCTGCTCCAGAAGATTTAAATTATCCGCATAGAAAAAGCAGAAGGCTTCATCATCCGCCACACCGATCCGCACCTTTTCCTCTGTATGGTATCCGAAGGCAGTATCCTTCTGTATCAGCATTTCCGTCTCTGGTGCCGCAAGCTCCGGTGCTTCCCCTGCAAGCTCCAGGATCCCATCGATATCCAGGGTTTTCTCCAGTACCTCGGAAAGCTTCTGCAGACGGCTTTTCAGCTCCGGGATCTCCTCCGGAAGCACCAGCCCCAGATGACGGCTTTCGATCACACAGTCCTCCACCTTCGGAACATATCCCAGCACCTTTACGGAAAGCTCCTCTTCCAGAAGCTTCTTCATCCTGGGATACAGCATGGGAGACATCTGGTTAAAGATCACGCCGCAGATATGACTATCCTTTTTGTATTCCAGAAAGCCCTTTACATAGGCAGCCAGGGAAACACTCATGCCACGGCTGTTTACGATCAGGATCGCCGGTGTATCTGTGGTGGAGGCCAGATCATAGGCGCTGGCTCTGGAGGTGATCCCTCCTACACCATCATAATACCCCATGACTCCCTCCATCACTGCGATCTCACAGTCCGATGCGTTCTTTGCCAGAAGATACCGGGTTCTGTCTCCATCTGTAAAAAACGTATCCAGGTTTCGGGATCTTGTACCGATCACACGGCTGTGGAACATAGGATCTATGTAATCCGGGCCGCATTTAAAAGAAGCCACCTTAAGGCCACGGTTCACCAGCGCCTGAAGCAGCCCGCAGGTGATCAGGGTTTTTCCGCTTCCGCTGGCACCTGCCGCAAGAAGTATTCTCGGGATCTTCACCTAAATCTCCTCCCCTCTTCCGCTGCAGGAAATGATATAGATCGGATTCTCACCCATCATCATATGATACCTTCCGATAGATTTGGATCTTGCCGCAGACAGCTGTACGATATCCACATCCGTCAGGCTGAAATCTCGTATGGCATTCATGGCTTCCGTCACAGTCTCCAGGGTGATGCAGTTGATCACGATCCGTACTCCCGGATTTTTGTCCAGAAGAAGCCGGATGATCTCATTCATATTTCCGGAAGACCCGCCGATAAAGGCATGTGTCGGAACAGGCAGTTCCACCATCGCTTCCGGTGCAGTACCCAGCACGATCTCCAGATTGTCTGTGGCAAATTTCCGCCTGTTCTCCTTCAGAAGAGCAAGGGCATCCTCCTTTTTCTCGATGGCATAGACCTGCCCCTTCCAGGCACGAAGCGCCATCTCAACAGAAACCGAGCCTGTGCCCGCTCCCACATCATAGCAGACAGAATTTTCCTGAAGACGAAGCTTGGACAGAGAAACCGTACGCACCTCTTCCTTTGTCATAGGCGCCTTCCCACGGAGAAATTCCTCATCACAGATCCCGTGAACTGCGGGCAAAGGTACTGCCTTTTCATTGCACGCAGTTACCACGCTTAACGCATCTCCCCGGTATTCTGTAAGCTCTGCCGCACTGGCATGAAAGATCTTTTCATTTTCGTAGGAAAGATTTTCGCCCACATAAAGGGTCACATCACCCATTCCATACGCAACCAGACGAGAAGCCAGACGAGCTACCCCATCCTCTGTTCCCAGAATGGAAAAAACCTTGGGGTTATGCCGGATCAGGGCAATCAGATTGCAGTCTCTTCCATGAGCGCTGACGATTCTGGCATCATCCCAGGAAAGACCGATCTTCGCCATAAAATAAACAACGGAAGAAATACCGCAGATCACCTGGACATCGCCATCCAGAAGATCCATCAGCTTCCTTGCACCGCTGTAGAAGCCCACATCGCCGGAAAGGGCAATGGCAACGGTACGGTACTGTGGATGTGTCTTGATATACTCCACGATCTTATCACTGCGGTACTCATGGAGAACCATCTGCCCCGGCCTCTGTACGGCATCTGTCATACGCTTTGCACCGATCAGAAGCTCCGCCTCATCAAAGGCCTTCTTTCCTTCCAGGGTCAGTGTTTTTTCCGCACCCATGCCGATGCCTACAAGAGAAACCCTCTGTGACAGGGTAAGGCCGAACAGCTTTGCCAGAAATACCCTTGCTTCCGGCAGGGACAGCCCCTCCTCCTGCAAAGGTCTTCCGATGATCACAGGTGTGACGCCGCAGCGCTGACAGGCCTCCATCTTTTCCGGGAATCCACCTGCCAGACCGGTATCCTTGGTGACCAGATAGCTGCACTGAAACTGTCGAAGCATGGCTTCGTTGATCTCTGTAGAAAATGGCCCCTGCATACCGATGAGATGCTTTCCCTCGATCCCCAGCTCCGCGCAGGAGCTGATCACGGAAGGGATGGACAGCACCCGGGCAAAAAGCCTCTCCTGGTAATCCGGGATCACTGTAAATTTAGACAGCTCCTTGCTTCCTGTGGTAAGAAAAATGTTCCCCTCTGTACCGGAAAGAAGCTCTGCCGCCTTCTCCGTGCTTTCCACATAGATGGCTTCCCTGTTCTTCTCCCCCTCCGGGCGAAGGACACGCTGATAGCGGATGCTTCCGTTCTCACAGGCAGTACGGATATTTTTTGTCACCTCTGCTGCATAGGGATGAGTGGCGTCCAGAACGATCTCCGGCGCTTCCCTCCGGAAAAGCTCCTCCATATCTTCGGTTTTCAGCCTTCCGGCGCTGACATGGAGAAATTCATTTTCCTTCAGAAGGGAGCCGCCATATTCCGTGGCTGCACAGGCATAGACCGGAACATGATTTTCCGCAAGGAACTCACAGAGCGCATAGCCCTCGGTGGTCCCTGCAAAAACAATGGCTTTATACATTCTTATATCCCCTTGGTGTTACCATCTTGCCGTTTACATTCTTAGTCTGTGAATTTCCCACAAATACGGTAGTAAACATATCCACTTCTGTATCACGGAGCTCCTTCAGTGTCATAACCTGTGCAGTCTCGCCGTCACGTGCGATCTGGGCAACCGTGCCGCAGACAGTATCCGGAGACTTGTATTTCATCATCAGATCACAGGCCTTCTGAAGATAATCCTTACGTTTTCTGCTGGACGGATTGTAAAGGCATACCACAAAATCCGCCTGTGCTGCTGCCAGAAGCCTTGCCTCGATCTTCTCCCACGGAGTCAGAAGATCACTTAAGCTGATCAGGCAGAAGTCATGGATCAGCGGTGCACCCAGCACTGCGGCGCCGCCTGTGGCTGCTGTCACACCCGGGATAATGGTCAGCTCCACATCCGGATAGTTTTCTCCCACCTCATACATCAGACCTGCCATACCATAGACACCGGCGTCACCACTGCAGATCATGGAAACGGTTTTTCCTTTTTTTGCCTCGTCAAAAGCAAGTACACAGCGGTCTACCTCTTTTTTCATCGGTGTGGTCATGAACTCTTTGCCTGCAAAATACTCCTTTACAAGATCCACATACACCGTGTAACCGATGATCACATCACTTTCATTTAATGCACGGATTGCTCTTCCAGTCATCTGGTCATACGCACCCGGGCCAATTCCTACAACATAAATCTTACTCAAAACGTATCCTCCGATTTCCGGCTGCAAGGGCGGTGGTCACACCGTCCCGGCCTGTTTTTTTTCTGATCAGTGTACCCTGTCCGCAACCCAGAACCGCGCTTCTCTCACAGACATTCTCTACACCTGTTATCTTTTTTACAAATTGTGACGGGGTAAATTCCCCCTGCACTGCCTTCAGCTCTTCCTCTGTAAAGGTCAGAAACGGAAGCTGCCAGGCTTCTGCCAGAGAAAGAAGTCCCACCTCTTCCTTCTTCAGATCGATACTGGCAATAGCGCTCAACGCTTCTCTGTAAACATCCGATTCTCTCAGACATTCCTCTGCCGCCTTCCGGATGGAGGCTGCATCCTTTCCCCTGCGGCAGCCCATTCCCAGAACTGCAGCGGGCGGCACCACATGGACTGTATTTTTAAAGGGCAGGCAGCCTCTGTGGATCGTCACCGCAATACCTGTTTCCGGTGCCTCACCGGCTTTCTCACCATTCCCCGGATCCGCTGCAGCTGAGGGCCTTCCGTCTTTTCCGCAAAGCACCAGACCCTCCGGCAGCTCTCCGTCCCATGGAAACTCACTGTAAAAGCCAACGCTCTCTCCAGCAAGAAGGGCCGCAGAAGCCTCCTTTGCAGCCTTCATATGAAAAATAGCACAGCCATTCTTTTTTGCAAAAACATCCACTGCAAAACGGCTGTGAAGATCTGTGGCTGTTGTCACAACCGGCACCGCCTTAAGATATCCGGCACAGCGAAGAGCCAGCTCATTGGCTCCGCCCAGATGTCCGGAAAGAAGAGCAATGACAAATTTTCCGCATTCATCGATCACCAGCACAGCCGGATCCGTCTTTTTTCCGGCAATGTAAGGTGCGATACTGCGCACTGCGATCCCGCAGGCGCCAATAAAGATCACACCCTCTTTTCCTGCCCGGAACTGTTCCCCTGCCCACTGGGAGGTGGAAACAGAGATCGGATCCGGAAGGTACCGGCTCTTTTTTGCAAGGGTGACACTCTCACCCTCTTTTTCCAGAGCCCTCTGAAGCCTTTCCCCTGTCTCCAGCCCTGTCATACTGAAGCAAATGATGGAAATGTTCATATTTTATTTCGTAGCCTCACGGAACTCTGTGGTAAAGCCCGGATCATACAGCTTGGATCTGTCATAGCTTGCAGCATTGACCGCATCACCTACCAGCATAAGCGCTGTTTTTGTGATCTTGTTCTCTTTTGCTGTCTGCGCCAGAGTACCCACTGTACAGATAAACTTCTTCTCATCGGGCCAGGTTGCCTTGTAGACGATGGCAGCCGGTGTATCCTCACGGTATCCGCCCTCCACCAGTCTGCGGCTCAGCTCCTCCAGCATACCTGTACTGAGGAAAATAACCATAGTGGCATTATGAGCGGCAAAGGACTGAATGCTCTCTTTTGCCGGCACCGGTGTCCTTCCTTCCATTCTTGTGATGATCACACTCTGGGAAATATCCGGAAGTGTATACTCCAGGTTCAGTGCAGATGCAGCTCCGCAGAAGGCACTGACACCCGGGCAGGAATCATAGGGGATTCCCTTTTCATCCAGGATATCCATCTGCTCACGGATCGCACCATAGATACATGGATCGCCGGTGTGGAGACGAACGGTCATCTTACCTTCAGCCTCTGCTCTCTCCATAACAGAGATCACTTCCTCAAGGGTCATCTTTGCACTGTTATGGATGGTGCACACATCCTTGGAATACTCCAGAAGCTGGGGATTTACAAGAGATCCCGCATAGATGATCACATCTGCCTCTTCCAGATACTGTTTACCTCTTACTGTGATAAGATCCGGTGCTCCCGGACCTGCTCCTACAAAATGTACCATAATCTATTCCTCTCTTCTGTCTTTGTTTTCTTTGATAATGATCAGGGAATAATATCCTGCATCCTCAGGGATCTCCTCCACGGTCCGGTAGATCTTTTCATCCGGCATTCCGCAGTTTTCGATCATCATGGCCTCTGCCCCCTGGGAAAGAAGCTCCGCCTTCACATCCTTCATTTTCTTTCCGGCCTTCATAAGGACCTTGGTACCGGAAAGCTTCAACGCATCCTCGATCTGATAGGAAGCCGGGATCACGTGAAGAGGCTCTGCCTTCTCCACAAGTCCGGTGTTCAGACGGGCGGAAACTGCACAGAAGGATGTGATGCCACAGACAATCTCCGTCTCATAGCCCTGAGCCACAAGTCTGTGATGGATATAGAGATATGTGGAATACACGGTAGGATCTCCCAGTGTGAGAAATACCACGTCTTTCCCCTGGTCCAGGACAGCCTTGACTTTATCTGCTCCTGCATCGTGATAGCTTTTCAGCACCTCAGGATCCTTGGACATCGGAAAAGGAACTGCAAGAAGCTCCTTCTTTCCAAGCTCCGGATAAGCCCCCTCCACGATCTTAAACGCTACCGTATCCTCCGGAACCTGTCCCGGAAGTGCGATCACCTCTGCCTCCTTTACAAGACGAAGTGCTTTTAAGGTAAGAAGCTCCGGATCTCCCGGTCCTACACCTACACCATATAATTTACCTGCCATATTTCTTTCCTCCTAACTATATTTTCCAGACAGGATAAAGCCTGTCTGTTATTTATATCAAATTTTGTCCCCGGATCAAAAATCTCCATCCGGATCAGGGTTTCACGCATGAAATATCATCCACCCCGACTGCCTGCTCCTGTATCTTATGGATCAGCTCCTCTGCATCCCGGGTCTGCCCCAGCAGTCCGTATACATTGGAAAACACCACAGCACCCAGAAGGATCTGCTCATAGGATCTGTGGTCCAGATAAAACTGGATCTTCTCCATGACCACAGCCATAGTCTCTTTCAGGATACCATAGCTGTCAAGAACAGCCAGCGCCTCATCCGTAGTCCCCGCCTCCAGGATCTCTCTGGCACATTCCAGAGAGCCCCCTGCACGGATGGCACTTGCACAGAGAACCTCCATCCTTCCGTCAGCACAGTGGGAATGGGTATTCATGATCCCGGCGGCAACCTTTACAAACTTACCGATATGAGCCACAAAAAGAATGCCCTTTACGCCCATATCAATAGCCATGTCAATGGTCTCTCCTACATAATTGCTGCACTTGATATTGTTCTCAAAGGGAATGGACATATGCTCCCTGAGATAATCCGCACCGTAATTCCCCGGTGTCACCAGGATATAGTTTTCTCCCTGGCAGAAATGCTGCTTCATCTCCACATGAATGCTTTCGATCAGAGCCTTCTCACTCATGGGCTCCACGATCCCGCTGGTTCCAAGTATGGAGATCCCGCCAAGAATGCCAAGACGGGGATTAAAGGTTTTCTTCGCGATCTCCTCCCCCTGAGGGACGGATACGGTAAGCTTCAGACCGCCCTCGTAGTCATATTCCTGGGCCGCCTCTTCGGCTTCCCGCAGGATCATGGCTCTGGGAACCGGATTGATGGCCGCTTCCCCCACGTTCTGGGAAAGTCCCGGTTTGGTGACACGACCTACCCCGATCCCTCCGTCCAGGATGATCTGAGGCCGGGATTTCTCTACTTTCTGCTGCTGCCCGGTCTGTTCTGCCGCTGAGATAGAAAACTTCTCCGCTTTTACATAGACCAGGATCCCGTTGGTGGTATCCGGATCATCCCCTGCATCCTTCTGTACCGCGCAGGAGACATAAGTTTCGCCCCGGGTAATATCGTGAAGCTGTAACGTGAGGGTGATCCCCTTTGGGGTATCAAGCTCTACCTCGGAAAGAGTCTCTCCCGAAAGCAGCATCCGTACTGCACCCCTGGCTGCCCCGGCTGCACAGGAGCCTGTTGTGTAGCCATAACGGAGGCGCTTGTTGTTTTTTATGACATACTGGTCTTCCAGTCCATTCTTCATATATACGATACCCTCCTTTTCAGATTACCTTGTGCTCCAGCCATTTGCGGCTGTGGAAACGCCAAGTAAAAATGATCCCACGAACAGTCCAGTCTGCAAACATTCCGATCCAGACACCCATAGGCCCGAAGCCCAAGACACGGATCAGGAAAACACAGAGACAGAACCTGCATGCCCACATGGTACAGCAGGAGGTGATCATGGAAAACTTCACATCACCGGCTGCACGAAGACCATACCCCGGCACGAACGCCATTGTCCATACCACAGGCTTTATGATGGTGATCCATGTGATCATGTGGATGCACATTTCCGCACTGGTACTCTCCATTCCGCCAAGGATCGTCACCGGTCTGACCAAAATATACACGATCAGACAGCTTACGATAATAACTGCCTCTGCAATGACGCAGAGTTTTTTTATGTAATAGACCGCCTCATCCTTGCGGCCGGCACCAAGACACTGGCCTACGATGGTCATCAGGCCCACACCTACTCCGATGGCCGCGATACCATTCAGATTCTCAAGGATATTGGTCATTGCCTGCGCTGCGATGGCTGCTGTTCCCAGTGTGGAAACCGTAGACTGGATGGCAAGCTTTCCAAGCTGAAACATACTGTTCTCAATTCCCGAAGGGATCCCAAGTCCCAGGATACGTCCGATCATGCTCCAGTCCGGACGGATCTTTAGGTAATCCCTCACAACGACAGGCTGACGATCCTTACGCAGCTGCCAGAGAACAACCACTGCACAAAAAATACGGGAAACCAGTGTGGAGATCGCCGCTCCTGCAACACCAAGGTGGAAAACCCAGATCAGAACCGCATTTCCGCCAATGTTCATGATATTGGAGATCATGGAGATGGTCATAGGCCCCTTGGTATTCTCCTGGGCACGAAAGATCGAAGCCGCAGAATCATAAGCCGCAATAAAGGGGAATGACAGTGCCGTGAAAAAGAAATAGGTTTCCGATGCACGCATAACATCCGCATCCACCGCACCAAAGATCAGCCTCAAAAGCGGCTTCTGAAAGATTAGACAGACTGCAGATACCACTACGGAGATCGCTGTGATGATAAAAAGCACCTGCCTGGCAGACATATTCGCCTTCTCGTAATTCCTCTGTCCGATATACTGGGCGCAGACAATGGCGCCTCCCGCTGCCAGCGCCGAAAAAGCCTGGATTAGAAGCACATTGATGGAATCCACCAGCGATACCGCAGAAAGAGCCGCAGATCCCACATTGCTGACCATCATGGTATCTGCGGTTCCCATTATCGAATTCAAAATCTGTTCCAGCACTACCGGCACCAGAAGATTACGGATCATCCGGTTGGTAAACATATGCTGCTGTTCCATTGTTACATCCTCCGCCTCACTTATTTATGACCTGACAAAGCAGAAAAAAACGTCTGTATTTTATCAATCACACTTTCTCTGACATTATACCCTTTTCCCGCTCTTTTTCCAATATATTTTCTGTGTTTTTTGTACAAACTGCAAAATGCCGCAGGCGTGAAACCTGCGGCAGTCTTTGTATTTTGTGTTTTTTATGTAGCATCCAGACTTCTTAGAATTCGGATAAATCTTTATATGTATCACCGAAAAAGCGTTTGCATTTGTCAGCAACAATATCCGGATGAATATTTTTCAGCATCCGCTGACCATGAAGTTTCTTGGAATAATAAAGCTTTCTTGAATTCCGGATCTGATCCACATAATTTTTATTTGCTCTGGGAAGCTGTCCGATTTTTTCTTTTACACCACTCTGAACTGCATCAATGATTTCATCACTGATTTTGATATATTTACCATCAAAATAGCCATACTCTTCAATGTTATCTTTATATTCCTTTAGAATCTCATTATCTATATATTCTTTCAGATGATATACAAAAAACTGTCTGGCATCATTTTCTACATCATCTACGATACCTCTATCGCAATACAAATATTTATATCCGTTCTCCCAGTCGGCAATAAACCAGCTCTCCGCCTCCGGTGAAGCATACAACACAAAAACAGGCAATTTCTTCCCCAGTTTATCTTGAATCTTCTCTATGATCTTCCGGTTATATTCTCCAACCTCTTTCTGCGAATATCCGGCAAATCTACCATCAAGATCATCTTCCACCAAAATTGCTCTGCATTGAGAATACTCATCTCTGTGTTTTTCTATAAGCTCATAAACCTTTTCCAGCAATGCCTCACCTGTCCGTCCACTCATTTTATCGTCTATTTTCTTTGGCATTCCCTTTTTCTTTATGGTCTTATTAGGAAGGCACTGTCTATATTCATATCTATCATTAATTTTTTTCAAAAAAAACTGCATAGCTCCCGCTTCTGTATATCCACATGTCAGAAAACACACTATTACATCTACCATGGCCATCCTCCAAGTGCCGGATCATTCGTCCTGTATAGATCTCCCAGTTCCCAGTCACCAAGGTCCTCCGCTATATCAGCATATGTTATTTTTTTTATTTTTTCTTTATCACGAAATACAAATACTGCAACATTTCCATGTATGAATTCTTCTGTAAATACATCCAAAAAATCCGGTGAATGCGTACTTATAAAACACTGCTTAAAAGTACCCGCCGTCTGAATCCAGTTTCCAACCACCTTCTGCCAGGCAGGATGTAAATTCGTTTCCGGTTCATCAATCGCAAGCAATGCTCGTTCTCTGTTCATCGGCATATTGATCAGCATATTAAGAATGAGTCCCTTTAATGTTCCTTCCGAAACATCGGACAGATCATACTGTTCACCACTGCTATAGAGCATTCTGAAAATCAACTTATCATATGCTGTTGCCGCATCGATCATTTTCAAATTCGGAATAAGTTCTTTCATTCGGTCTTCAAACAAACTTCTCCATAACATATCCTCTGAAGTATAACGATTAAACACATTTGTAAAATTACCGGCATCATAATTCAGAAAATCATCCAGATTTTTGATGGTTACAGGCTCACGCATCTTGCGGGTATTAAACTGAGCACTTGTATATACGCTGAATCCATCAAAGTATTTCTGCAGATCATATAACAGCTGAGCAATATTAACTCTTACCAGCTCACTTCCATAAATACTCTTATTATTCAACAGAATATCTTTAAACTGCATGATGATCGTCTCTTTACTATCTACATCAAATGCCAGTCTTCGATTCTTTTGGCCTTTTCTGATAGCCGTAGAAAAACGCCCTTTTCCGATTTTATCATCATGACACCTGAAATAATTGAACTCATCTGTATATTTAGAAGTTCTTTCCGCTGCATTCAATTCTTCCAAAACAATGTTGCATTTCTCAATGGAATCACCCACATTAAAAGAAAACTGATATCTGACCGGCTGGCCATTTAAATTAATCTCCCAGGAAAAGTTAATTGCTTCTGAATCTGAAACCTGCTTATTCCGCATATGATCCCAGCCATTTCTGGAAATTGTATTTAAAAAAGCTGATTTCAAATTATCCTCTTTTCCAGTTCTTAACATTTCAGAAAAAAAAGTTAATGCCTTTATGAAGTTACTCTTTCCCGAATTATTAGGTCCGATCAGAATATTTATTTTCTCAAACTCAAGATCCTCTGCCTGAATATTTCTAAAATTATGGCAGGAAAATTTATTTATCATTTTTTATATTCATTCCTTTCGCCAGCTTGCTACACTGTCGCTTTCTTTTTTCGTTCCTCTACAGATGTTTTTAATATAGCACAATACAGATAAATTATAAAGAAGAAAAATTCGACATAACAAGCCGCCTTTAAGTAATGGCATCCCATTCATCCCTACACCGCTTCATCGCTCTGTACCTCCGCTGCCGCTCAGCTCCAACACTGATCTTATCTGCCGGTGCTGTGCATGGAAAATACACACCCTTTTTGTACGGAAGATATGAAGTAACAGAGGACCTGGACAGGCCAAGAGCATTTGCAGTTGAAAGGACAGCAGCTTTATGATCCTGTGTTTTTCTGAAATCATCAAAGGTCACCTGCACCTTCTCCGCCACATCCGATGCATACACACCGGCCGTGATAAGCAGCTTCCGAACCTTGATCGGGTTCAGCCCCAGCTCATCTGCAATGGCCTGCAAAGACATCCCGGCATCATAAAGCACAACAGACGAATCCATCAACTCCTTAAGGATCTTCCCGGCATCATACTCCGGCTTAGATTTCCTGCGGCCACCTCCGGGCCTTCTTGGTTTATACGCTCTTTTCTCACCCATAGATTACAAAACCAGCTCATACATTTTGAAAGTCATCTCGCCGCCATCTGTCAGAATATACAGTTCCTTCTTATCAATACTGTTATGCAGCATTTCATCAGAAGGATGGCTACCCTTCTTCCAATGTGGAAACAATGGATCACCCTGCTCCTGATCGATCAGCTCCCAGTACAGAGATTTTATGTTGTCAAAATCATCTTTTACTGCCTTACGAAATATCATTTGTTCCAATCCCCTTACTCATGCAGCTCCAGCGGCAGTCCGTCCGGGTCATGAAAAAATGTCATCTTCTTGCCGGTAAAATCATCCACACGGATCGGCTCACATTCAATCCCAACCTCCGCCAGCTCTTTCACCGTCTGCTCCACACTCTCCACACAGAAAGCAAGATGACGCAAACCACAAGCCTCCGGACGGCTCACCCGTTTCGGTGGATTTGGTTCTGCAAAAATCTCCAGCTCCGTGTGCTCATCCACACGCAGATCCAGCTTCCAGTCCTTACGCTCCGGACGGTAGTTTTCTCTGATGACGGAGAAGCCAAGCTTGTTTACGTAGAAATCCTTTGCGGATTCGTAGTTGGATACGATGATGGCGATGTGGTGTATTTTTGATAGGTTCATTTTGGTGTGCTCCTTTTTAGTTTGTCTTATTTTCGTTATAAACTATATAGCGGTTTTTAAAATATACCGTGTGTGCTTTAGCTCTGAAGGAGCACATGTATCACACACGGCATTATTTTTATTTCAGCCTTTCACTTGCATTTTAGTATATCACAAATCTGCAAATAAACCAGCCTTATACACGTATTTTTTACTCCACTGTAACACTCTTTGCAAGATTTCTCGGCTTATCGACATCCAGACCCTTTGCAACAGAAACATAATAGCCCAGAAGCTGCAGAGGAATCACTGCCAGGCTGCCCACGAAATGCTCATCTACCTTCGGCACATACACAGTGAAGTTCACCTGATCCTCGATCTCGTATTTGCCATATGTAGTCAGCCCCATCAGGTAGGATCCGCGGCTCTTGCACTCTAACATATTGCTTACAGTCTTCTCATACAGTCCGCTCTGAGTCAATACACCAATGACCAACGTTCCCTGCTCGATCAGACTGATCGTGCCATGTTTCAGCTCACCTGCTGCATATGCTTCAGAATGGATATAGCTGATTTCCTTCAACTTCAAACTGCCCTCCAGACAAACTGCATAGTCAATACCACGGCCCACAAAGAATACATCATGGGCATTGGCATACTTAGCAGCAAACCACTGGATACGTTCTTTATCTTCCAGGACCTTCTGCATCTTCTCCGGAATAGTCTGCAGCTCAGAAATATAGTAGCCATACTGCTCGTCTGTGATCTTTCCTCTGACTTTTGCAAACTGAACAGCCAGACAGTACATAGCCACAAGCTGTGCGCTGTATGCCTTGGTCGTAGCAACAGAGATCTCCGGACCAGCAAGTGTGTAGAACACCTTATCTGCTTCACGGGCAATACTGCTGCCAACCACATTGACAATCGCCATCGTGGCGATACCCTTTTCCTTAGCAAGCCGCAACGCTGCCAGTGTATCCGCTGTTTCACCAGACTGGCTGACAACGATCACCAGGGCTTTCTGATTAACTGGCATTTTACGATAGCGGAACTCTGACGCAAGTTCCACACGTACCGGGATATCTGCCATATCCTCCAGTACATATTGAGCAGCCATACCAACATGCCATGCAGAACCGCAGGCAACAATATAAATCTGCTCAAAGTTTTTAATCTCGTCCTCATTGATCTCCACGTTGGACAGATCAATAGCACCATTCCTGATCACGGAATTAAGGGTATCCTGGACAGCCTTCGGCTGCTCGTGGATTTCTTTCATCATGAAATGTTCAAAGCCGCCCTTTTCAGCAGCCTCAGCATCCCACTTGATTTCTGTAGTCTGCTTCTCGATCTCGTCACCGTTCAGATCATAAAAATGAGCCTCGCCCGGTGTCAGCTTTGCAAACTCAAGATTCCCGATATAATATACATTTCTCGTATATTTCAGGATTGCCGGGACATCAGAAGCCACATAAGTCTCGCCATCTGCAATACCAATGATCATCGGACTGTCCTTACGAGCCACCCAAATCTCGCCCGGATAATCACGGAACATCAGCTCAAGAGCATAAGAACCGCGGACACGGACCATTGTCTTCGCAATGGCATCGATAG
Source organism: Ruminococcus sp. AM26-12LB (assembly GCF_003480785.1). Lineage (NCBI taxonomy): Bacteria > Bacillati > Bacillota > Clostridia > Eubacteriales > Oscillospiraceae > Ruminococcus > Ruminococcus sp. AM26-12LB. The sequence continues at coordinate 93,330 of NZ_QUJX01000015.1, forward strand.
GACCAAGGCTGTACTTTTTATAATAGTAATCAACCAGCTTAACAACCACCTCTGTATCTGTCTGACTGTAAAAAGTATAACCGTGCTTCAGCAGCTTCTCTTTCAATTCTGTGTAATTCTCAATGATACCGTTATGCACACCAACGACCTCAGACTCCACAGCACCGGAACCTGATTTACTGCAGTTACCAGAAACATGAGGATGTGCATTGATCTGGCTGGGCTCACCATGGGTAGCCCAGCGGGTATGTCCAATACCACAGGCTCCTTTTAACGCTTTGCCCGCATCTGTTTTCTCGACCAGATTCGTCAGACGGCCCTTTGCCTTCACGACCTCTGCCAGCGCCTCTCCATCACGGACAGCCAGTCCAGCTGAGTCATATCCTCTATATTCCAGTTTCGACAGACCGTCCAGCAGGATCGGTGCTGCCGGACGCTTTCCTGTAAAACCAACGATTCCACACATAGGTTTATCCCTCCCGTTATTTAAATCTCTCGTCTAATATACGTAAATGCCTCAAAACATGGCGTAGTGTAAAATAACAGATTTTCTGTTATGATATCTACATCATTTTTTGAGGCACTTACGTATACTTGCACATAATCCATCGATAGATTTGCGCATATCTGTTCTGCCACATTATCCGAATATTTGGATAAGCCACAAGCAAGGAATATGCGGGATACCCCTTCCGCAATACGCTTCATCATAGCTTTTTCATTGTCTGTAGAAGCTTCAGAAGTGTATCAGGCTGAAAACCCTCTGGAATATAAAATTTCATACTCTGAAAATAGATCATCAGACGGTTATTTGTGGACATAATCCTGTTCTGCGCATTATGAGAATAAGCAGTATTCGTTGAACACAGGATTTCACCAAAAGCTATAACAGCTTCCTGATTTGTTCTTGCCATATGTGCAGTCTCCTTCGATATACTTTTTACGAATAAAATATATCAGGAAAATCTCCGATGGTCACTACGCCATGTTTTGAGGCACTTACGGAATATCAATTAATGTAATTCCTGGTCACAGCAATGCAATGCCGCCGCAATCACTTGATCCATATCATAATACTTATACTCACCCAGACGGCCGCCAAAGATCACCTTCTCTTCCTTTTCTGTCAGTTCCTTATATTTTCCATAAAGAGCACTATTCTTCTCATCATTTACAGGATAATAAGGTTCATCTCCTGGCTTCCACTCAGAACTGAACTCACGGCTGATCACAGTCTTCGGAAGGTCATTACCCTCCTCATCCTTTCCAAACTCAAACCATTTATGTTCGATGATCCTGGTCCACGGAGTTTCACGGTCTGTATAATTCACAGCTGCATTTCCCTGGAAATTCGGCTTGTCCAAAGTCTCTATTTCAAAACGGACAGAACGATATTCCAGAGTACCCAGTGTATAACCAAAATACGCATCAATAGGGCCCGTATAAACCACCTTATCTGCAATGGCATCCAGCTCTTTTTTGTTCTCCAGATAATCTGTATTCAGGCGAACTTCAATTCCTTCCAGAAGATTTGCTACCAGTTTTGTATATCCGCCTACCGGGATTCCCTGATACAGTGCATTAAAATAATTGTTATCAAAAGTCAGACGCACCGGAAGACGCTTGATAATGAAAGAAGGAAGATCCTTGCAGTCACGGCCCCACTGTTTCTCTGTATAGCCTTTAATCAGCTTTTTATAAATATCACGTCCAACCAGAGAGATTGCCTGCTCCTCCAGATTCTCAGGTTCTATAATCCCAGCTTCTTTCCGCTGTTCTTCAATCTTCGCTACAGCTTCCTCCGGTGTTACCACACCCCACATTTTATTAAATGTATACATATTAAAAGGAAGACTGTATAACTCTCCTTTATAGTTTGCAACCGGACTGTTTGTAAAACGGTTGAACTCCGCAAACTGTGTGACATAATTCCATACTTTTTTATTATTTGTATGGAAAATATGTGCACCGTATTTATGTACATTGATTCCCTCGATTTTTTCTGTATAGACATTTCCTGCAATATTAGGCCGTTTGTCCACTACAAGAACTGTCTTTCCTGATCTTTTTGCTTCGTGAGCGAAAATCGCACCGTATAAGCCGGAACCCACTACCAAATAATCATACATTATCATTCACTCCTCATATTTTGTAATTTTAAAGCTAAAATCATCACGATCTCACCATTGACAACTGTAATAATAATCATTTTTGATTCTCAATACCTGAAATTTTGTTGTTTCTTAAAAATAGCATTTGGAATCATATTAATTAAAAAAGACAGAACTTGGAGAAAATCACAATAATCAAAACAACATCGGAATAATATATATTCCCAAGGCAACTATCGTTACTATTATAGTAATAATTTTCCAAATATTATATTCTCTATCCATTTTTTCTTTAGTTAAAACATCTGGTTCTTCAATATCACCAATTTCTTCCTCAATTGAAAGCATCTGATGTCCCTTATTATGTGTATATGCATAATAAAATACAATACATACTATTGTAATAATTCCTGCTGTAAGTAAGGCAACTTTATCAGCAAAGAGTAACATAAAGCAATATATTACAATAGTAACCAAACAACCTAATACGCCTAAAGGAGCTTTATATGGCCTTTTCATATCCGGATAACTTCTACGAAGTCCTATATAAGATAAACAGCCAATCATATAACATATAGCTAATGAAATCAATGAAACAGAAGCAATATAATTTATAGATCCTGTTGCGATCAAAATAAAGTTAATAAGCCCAACGCCTGTTATAGCCACATACGGCGTTTTAAACTTAGGGTGAATCTTGCTAAGAAACGACGGAAGGGCTCCATCTTCTGCCATTGTATAAATATATCTAGCTGGTGCCGCGATACCTGGATTAATTGTAGATAAATCTCCGCCAAATGCGATACCAATACATAAAAGTATAATTGGAAATCCGACTAGTCCAACAGCCTTTAATCCTTCAGCGTAAGGCGCATCTGCCACTGCCAAAACACCATAAAATTTCTTAGGAACAAGTCCAACAAGAAACCACTGGAATAATGCATTTAACGCAAATACTAAAAACACAGAGATCTTAAGAGCTCTGGGTAACGTATACTGCGGATATTTCGTCTCTGCTCCCATAGATACGCAAGTTTCAAATCCTGTATAGCACCACCATACAAGTCCAAAAATATACATCATCTCATTAAAAGGTGGTAGACTATTCATTGCAATACCGCCAAAATATTCTATATGTATTTTGGGAATCATATACAAAAACCAACAAACAGAACAGCCCCAGAAAAAAAACATAAATGCTATCTGCGCCTTCCCGGATTGTTCAATTCCTCGATAATTTAATATTAAAAAAACAGCTACAAGAGCAATTGCAATTACACGGGAATCCAGCCATGCAATGTTAAGATTAAATTGTTCCAATAGAATTTTAAAATAATTAGCAAATGCAAGTGTCTCTCCTGCACCAATTGCTACAACTGAAATGATATAATGCCATCCTGCCATATTGGCCCAAACCCTGTTTAATCCTCGTTTCGCGTAATTATATGTTCCTCCTGCACAGGGCAACGCAGCGGACATCTCTCCATAAATAAGACATGGCCAAATTGAAATCAGCAATGCTATAAATGTAAATCCTATAATCCACGATCCCACTAAGCCAATTTGTGCTGAGCCACAGGTAAACAATCCTACCCCTACTACAGTTCCTATCGTCATGCTGATAGATTCTTTTAATCCAAGTACTCGAACCAGTTTATTCTCCTTCATATATCATTCTCCTTCACAGTCTAAAATATGATCTGCATACTTTTCTGCCATATCCCGCCAATTAATAAGAGCGTCTCCCATAACTGCTCCACAGGATTCCCGATACAATGCCCATACGTACCAATAATAAGCAATAATAGCCGTATATGCCCAAAAATGATAATATCTCTTCTCAGTATAACTATCTTGTAAATATTCTTTTATAAAACGTTCTGCTTCATCGAAATCATACATTGCATCAACAATATAATATCCAACATCAATTCCTGGATCAGAATACCCTGAATATTCCCAGTCAATAAGTATTACATTACCGTCTGGCTTGATCATCCAGTTAGATTTATAGGTATCACCATGACAAAAACATTTTTCGACCCCATCACCAGCAGTCTTTTTATAAAGTAATTCAATCTTTCTTTTTAATTTCTCATTTTTTTCAAAACATTCCGGAGCTTTTTTTCGAAGTAGTTTTTCAATCTTCAAAGAATCTTTCCAAGGGTCCATCCCATAATCAACTTTAATACCCGAACCATGAAGTTTTCTGAGTACACTTATAATTTTTTTTGAATCTTTAAATGAATTGTAATCCGGTTCTCTGAATTCTGATATGAATACTGATATCTTCCATCCTTCATTAATGTCAGCATAAATGTAAGTAGGATCAATCCCTATTTCTTTTGCTTTAATCAGAGAGTTTTTTTCATTTTTACGACTAATAATGCTGTCTGTCCCATCCCCGGGATGACGATATATGTAATCCATACCATTAATTTCAAAAATAAATGATGTATTTGTCATTCCCTCATTTACATTACGAAAATTTACGATATCTTCTTCATCGCATCTGAAAATAAGTTTAATATTGTGGATAATTTCACTATGTGTATGTCCCTGATACTGGCTGTCAAACCTTCGCAAATCCTCGAAATAGTCAAATTCATAAATATTTCCTTCTTCATATTCTTTAAAATAGAATGATGGCAGATTATTCAGATTATCTTTAACCATCCATTCCCAAAAGCTCTGATTATACTTTCCGACAGTCCTGTCTGCTTCCATAAGTTTAATAAAAGCGTTCGAGAAATCCTCATTCCAAAACGAATGTCCAAATAATACTTTTCCTGAATCCCTGTACTTTTCCATCATAATGATTTTTCCATTTTCATCAGTATCAACATACATCTCATTCGTTTTTTTCTTAATACTTATCCCTGCGTTAAATGTCTGATACTCATATTGATTAAAAGGATTTTCAACAAAATAGCTATCACTTACACATATATACGTGTTTCTTAGTTTTTCTTTTGCCAGGTACAAACTCTCTATGTTATTCTTTATATTAAAAGACTCATTAATTATAAAATTTACTCCATATTTGTCTTCCAAATAATAAAACATTTCTTTTTTGTATCCAAGCACAATCGTGATGTTCTTTATTCCAGCATCCTGAAGTTGCTGAATCTGTCTTTCAATCAGCTTCTCTCCTTTTACTTCAAATAAACCCTTAGGTTGTTCCAACGATAAAGGAATAAAGCGGGTAGATGCCCCGGCTGCTAAAATCACCGCATTATTTACACGGTATGGTTCCAAAGCTTCAAGCCCAGTATCAGTGATTTTAGATCCATTTTTCGCTATCAGTCCCGCCTGTATCAAATAATTGAAAACCTCTTGTTTTTGTAATGACTTTTTAACATCTAAATCAGAAGAACAATTAATTCGTCCAACGTTACCATTATAAAAACTATTTAATATATTGAATTCATCTTTTTTCATTAACTCTTCTTCCTCTCATGCGTTATTTCGCAAAATATCCATCGCATAACTGATTTGAATATATTTTCTCTGCCGCTTTTATGCTCTTTGCTCAAATATAGTTTTTCGTTACCGCCTTCACTTGTTACGTTAAGTCTTACATAAAAGTCAGAAAAGAAATAATTTGCTGATGATATGTTTACAAAATCAAGAAGTAATATATCTTCACCCAATTTAATTATTTCCTCAGTTATATACTATTCTCAACAAGGTAAGAAACTGTAACATCTCTTTTATTTACATTTTCATAACTATTAGAGTGAATAAAAATCCACAAAATCTTGATATGTATTAATCCCGTAATCTTTGAAATTATATTCCTTTCTCTCACCTACAAGATCATGATACCATTGAAGGGTTTCCCTCATATTTGGCACATCAATATTTACATACTCTGCGATCTGTATTAAAATCACCAGCCCGTATGAAAAATCAGCGGTAAAATATCTTGAATTAAAATCAGGGATATATCCCCCTTCTACTTTTTTCGTTGGACTTGTCAGTCCCTTAAATCCGGTAATTCCCGATATCTTCTTTGTCATCGCTTCTGCAGTCGGGCTTTCATAATGAACACACAATGATTTTACATAGGATAAGTTAAACGGCAACGTCTTGCATAATTGCTGAACCTCTGTATCACAGGCGATAAGAAGCTCTGACGTTTCGTTATTCCAGTTTTCATAAAAAAGGGGAACTTTTTTGTAGACAACCCCTTCTTTCCAATCTCCGTACAAATTTCTGAGCCGCGTGGTATGAAGAATAGGGTTCGAAGGAGTAAGTGTAATATTTAAATAATTAGGAAGTGGCGTTGTTTTAACACCAATAATACTTTCAATTATCTTACAGCATTCTCCCGTCTCTTTATGTGGTATCGCAGCTACAAACATTTCATCTCTATATCCAATTGCCTTTACAGTATTTCCATATTCAATAAGGCGGGCAACACTTGGCACTCTTTGTACCCCGAAAACTGTAGCACCTTTTTTAATACATCCATAAAATGCACACTCTCCACCACCAGTGCCCGGAACAATACATATTTTCAGCCCTGGTTTAACAAAAGGCTCTATTTTCTGTGCATTCAGCCGCATTAGTGTAGCAGGCATGGTCACAAAGATCAGATCAGCATTGGAAAATGCTTCCTTCTCATCATCTGTTGCTTTCTCAATGATTCCACGATGAATAATTTCATTCTCTTCATTTACAACTGTTAAAAGTTTGTTTATTTTCTCCGGTTTTGAGCCGTAAACTACAACCTTGTGCCCATTTTCTGCACAATGAGCAGCAAATTGAGTCCCTATATTCCCTGCTCCTACTATCGTTATATTCATATCAATCATCCTTATCTATATGTTTCATCCAATTGAGCAAGTTCATAATAATTATCTATCTCCATAATATCCTGTTTATTGCATTGTCTTATCTCTACTTTATAATTTTCTTTTTTGAGAATTAATGGAACTTCCTCCCAGAAAACACCTTTATTGTCCTTATATATTTCAGCCCAGTCTGATCTCAATTTCTGACAATCTTCCTTTGTCCAGTAGGAAATACCGTAATAATTATAGCAATAGGTATTACCCTTTTGATATTCCGAAATATAGCCATCTTTAATCCTGAATGACCAATCATCTGTCTCCAGTGAATAGGAACCTAAAATATTAGATACATATTGATATTTTCTAATCACCTCTGGATTTGTAATATATAGATCCGCTTCACAAAGATAACCGTTATTAATCTCTTTCGAAGCTAAGATCACTGAAGATATATTATTTTCTTTATCATACCGGTCATTATCTATAAAACGCACAAATGGATATTTCTCAAGAATTTCATTAAACCGTTCCTTTTTATATCCCCTTATTATTACAATATCTTTAATACCAACATTCACCAGTGCATCTAGCAACGTGTCTATAATTCGTTTGCCATTAACCGTTACCATGGGCTTCGGTCTGTCAGCTGTAGCAGGCATCATTCTTGCTCCAAACCCCGCTGCCATAATCACCGCCTTTTTAACTCTATAGGGTTCAAGTGCTTCTATACCTTTTGAAGTTATAGAAAGCATCTGTTTTCCCTCAATATACCCAGAAATTTTAGCTTCTTGCAAACTTTTAGATACAGTATTCCCCGAAATCTGAATCGCATCTGATATTTCTCTGATTCCATATTCCTTTTTCCCATTTTTCTCAATGAAACATAAAACTTCAAACAAATATCTGTTCACTATCTCACCTTTTCTCTTTCTATCTATTTGTATATTCTGTATATGATTTATCTGTATCAAAGAAAACGTTTCCATGTAGCGAAGTACCTATAACAAATTTCATATAATCACCATATGTCCGCGATAAAATAGCATGATAATTAACTGGTACTGGTATTTTTAAGAATTCAAAATCCATCATTTCACATTTATCAAAATCCTCTTTATATCTGTAAAACTTTGTATTCAATGGAGATAATGATAAGGGACATTTTTTTTCACAGATTATTGAATCATAGCTTACTGCCGCTTCTTCCATTTTTTTATAATAATACAGAGAACTCTTGCTTTTTAGTTTATAAAGTGGATAATATAATGTCTTTATCAACTGTTTTATTTTATTATCTGATGATGCAAAATCACTCCAGACTAGGCTGGTTTTATAAGCTTTTTCCTTCAGCATGGCAACTTTTTTCCGAAGTGTTTTTTCTTCTTCTGCATCATCCGGGATATTATCAAATGGAAATATATCTACAAATATACCTTGATTAAACTTTATATTTTTTCTAGTATCATTTGCCAATATAGCTGCCGTATCAGTTCTTCTGATCTGAACATGTCCGCGCAAAGAACCTGGATCTGTATATTCGGTCTGAAAAAAATACGGATATTTAAATTCTTTCATTCCAACCTCGCACAGTTTATTATAATTTTCACGGTCCATTTCAAAATCAATATCATCATCCCATGGGATAAATCCTTTGTGCCGGACAGCTCCAAGGGTTGTTCCACCATCACTAAAAATCTTTATATTATATTTTTCACAGACTTCTATGATTTTCGCAGTAATATCTAATTCAACTGCCCAGACCTCTTTCATCTTTGATGTTACCGTATATCCACATCTGACTTCCTCATCTAAAAATCCATCTGGCAACTCTATATTTAAATCAACCATTTTAGTATTTATTCCTCCACTCTTCCGGACATAAAATATGCTGTAAAAATATTCTTCAAGTATTATTTCCTTCTTCTTATGATTTTCAAAGCATCATAAATAACATTATCTTTTAACACAATTAACATAATTCCATATAATGCCATGCCAAATATGACCTGACATACAGAAATGCTTATACTTCCCTGATAATTTCCACCTATAAACAATACTGCCCAAAACATCACAAAACCAGCAAGCAGTTTCTTCCAAAGAACATTCAAGATTTTTTTCCAATTTATAAATCCCTTGCTCATGTGAACATAAATAGCACTGATGACACACTCTGCCACAACACTTGCAAGCGTAGCACCATTTGCACCATATTTATAAATCAATGCCAGATTCAGCAAAAAATTGGTTACTGCTCCCGCAATAATTCCTTTGGAGCTTCTGGCACGCTGACCTGAAGGGGTTAAATATTGTGACCCCATAATATTGCTAATACAGATCACCAACGGTAATGGACTCATTAAATACAGAAGCGTAACTACCGGTTCATAACCATTTCCAAAAAACCATGGAACAAAATTCCTTGCAGCTCCCCAAATTCCAAACATAATTGGAACCGCAAGCGCAAAAATAAACTCGAAGCTTTTATTAATTTTATCCTTAATTTCTTCTGTCCGACCTTCGGCAAAAAGATACGATTGTCTGGAAACCATTACAGTATTCAAAGAAAAAAGCAGACTCTCTATCATACGGATAATTTTTGTCGCCTGCTCATAATAACCGTTTAATTCTTCAGACTTAGTAATTGCGCCAATCATTGTTTTATCTAACACAGTATAAACAGATGTAGCAACTGTAGGTATAAAGTATGCGAACGTCTGCTTTAAATGGATTTTGAATGGATGAAGCGTTTTAAACTCTACTTTCGCTAATAATTTAGGAAGATAAGTCCACATAGAAATATTACCGATCAATCCTGTAGCAGCCATAATGCCTACATACAAGAATATATCGGTTTCTTTTTTTACAAAAAGAAACAGTAATATAATTCCTGTGATTTTCACCAAAGTATTTCGAATAACAATATATTTAAATTTTTCAAATCCTCCAAAATACCAGGATATATCAAACGCAACCGCCAAAACAGATAAAGTCAGTACACTATAAATTGCTGTATACTGTGTTGAAATAAAAATCCATGCTATCCAAACTATTAATGATACTGCTGTAGTCGTAAGTGAAAGAATTTCAATTTCCCAAAACAACTTAGAAGATGTTTCTGGATCATCACGATGCATCGCTATTTCTCGCTGTCCATAAGAAGCTGTTCCTAAAGCTGCAAATAGTGTAAAATACGTCACAATTGAATTTGTGTAACTATAAATTCCAACTCCGTTTGAACCTAATACTCTGGAAATATATGGTGCAGTAATCAATGGAGTGATTAAAGAGAGCACTTGATATATCGTATTATATATATAATTTTTTTTAATGCTGGTTTGCACCATTTTCTTATGATTTGCCATATATTATGATTCCTTCATAAATTTCAATTTCTTAAAGATTAAAGTTTAGCTTTCAATCTGTGTTTTATAAAAACTAATTTCTAAATATTCTCAGTGTTATCAAAGTTTTATCTTGATCCGTCTTCGTTTTGTAACCACTCTATTTGGCATCCATCTTCTTTTTCCATCCGAAGTCTTATTGGACAACAATAATTTTATTCCTAAAATTAATAATGGATTCAATGCTGTATTAAACATAATATTATTAATTATTGAAAAAACACATATAGCAAAACACCAACTAATTAATTTAATATTATTCGTTTTCATAGCATAATGAGAAAGATAAGTATACAAAAACATTATTATTGCAAATAAAATCAATCCATATCCTATGAGCATATAAACATATCCACAATCTATATAAAAATAATGATTAACAAAATTTTGATCTATATATTCTTGGTTAGACTTTATTCTCTGTCCTATCAAATTTACTCCATATTGCTCAAAACCTTGCAGATTAAATTTCAACCTAGAATTAATCATTTCATTGAACGCAAATATAATTGCAGAACTCTTATATTTTAAAGATGCTAAAATTACTGATACTGCCGCAAGTGGATACATAAACGTAGCAATACAGGTCATAAACTTATGCTGCTTATTCACGTTTATGCTGCCTAATATCAAAACAGCCAACATGAAAATAATATATACATAGAATTCCAGACGTACTGTGCATACTTTATATACCAAGATATGTACAGGTAAACTTAAAATCAAGAACAATCGTTCCATCTTTTTAGACCGAATAAGCCAATAAATTGCAAAAGTTTCCATTAAAATAACACATGGAACATTTGAATAATATGCAAATCCCAAACAATGTGCTTTCATATTTTCATGATAATAAATATCATCCGGTATGAATCCCAACAAAGCTGGTACAATAACTATGCATAAAAAGATAGCATTATTTATTACACTACTCTTTATAATTTTACGTACATCAATATGAAGAGATGTAACAATTGATATTCCATATAATGCAAAAGTAATATCGTGCATGATAATTGCTGATATAAGTATTACAATTCCAAATAAAAAAACACTCACAAAATCAAAGATTTTATATTTATCGATGCAGAAAGACCATAAAAATATAGTAGCCGATAAGTACTGTACCACTTCACATATTTGAAATCTATTAACTCCAAACAGATATGAATTTCCAATTACCACTGCTGATAATCCCATGAGAAAATATCCTACTAAATATAAAGTTTCTTTATTAATCTTTATTAATTTCTTCATATCATCCTACTCTGATTTACCTTTTTCCAATAACTCTGATTAAAAAGAATCGACTACTTAAGCATTCCAATCTTCTTAAACAAAATTGTAGTTGGTACAAATAAACTATAGCCAGTTTTTCTGTTAATTTTAATAAATTCCATAATTTTGCCTTTAGGTCCGTTATACAACTCTTTATTCCGTTTTTTTAACCATTCATCAAATCTTTTAATTTCATTTATAGCTTCTTTAGGAGACATATGTAGATAAATTACATACTGATTATAAATCGCATATTTAATTCTCAATATAACAATTTCTCTCACCTTGATATTCAAATCATCCTCATGTTTTTTATAAAATGAAACCAGTCGTTTAGTTACTTTTAGATGCTGATCTCGGCGTTTAATCATATTTTCCATATTCATACTCTGTGTCTGAGAACCAAGTAAATACTGATAAACAGGATAATCTAAACATGCAAAAGAATTTATATACAAAAGTGGAAATATACAATATTCCATATCTACATAAAAACAATTTTCATCAATAATTGCCCCCATTTTCTGGATTACTTCTCTACGAAATGTAAGCGAATGCATGTATAATATAACTTTGTCCAATTCCTCCAATCCATGAACTTCTTCATAACTAACCTCATTATCCCAAGGATTCATCTGCCTTTTTTTTGTTCTGGTATTATATTCAATCTCATCATAAGGATTTAATACCATGTCTGTATCTGTTTTCTCTAAAAATGCTACAAGTCTATTCAAATTTTCACTATTTACCCAATCATCAGCATCTAAAATTTTATAATACTTTCCGCAAGCATATTTAATACTAGTATTGATTGTTGAACCATGTCCTCCATTTTTTTTATTTACCAATCGAATGGAATCTCTGTATCTTTCAACGTATTTTTGGACAACCTCTGCCGTATGATCTTTTGAACCATCATTTACCACAATAATATCCAATTTTTCAAGTACATTGGAGCGAATTAACGAATCCAAACAATTTACAATATCTTTTTCTGCATTATATGCAGCAATACTTAAAGATAATATTTTTTCCATGTTGTAAACTCCTGTATCTATTGGCGACTTTTATCCGTCATATTTTTCATATTTAAAAGCAAAACAATTATCACATTCAAATTATATTTCAATAGTTTCAACAAGATATAGTGATCCTTCTGTAATTTATCTTTCACTTTATCTAAATACTTTGTATTTTCCTGCAGCATCCTATCTTCACGAATTTTTCCCAAGTATTCTATATGTTCTCTCATAAATTTCCAGTGATTATAGCGCGACTGTGTAATTGCCCGCCCAGCCGTTTGCAATACTTTTATAGCAAACAATTCATCAAAGTTTGGAACTTCCCACTTTTCACTCTGTTTTTCAATTTCTTCAAAGATTTTCTTAAATGTAAAATAATAATTTTCATCAAACTTACCCGTCATTCCTGATCCACATCGATAATTATAGATAGTCTCATTTAGATATACAAAAGTCTTTGCATTACTAAAAAATTCAATTGACTGCAATGTATCTTCTCCTGTGCTGATTCGTCCAAATTGCTGATATTTTTTCTCCGCATCTATGCAGTCTCGTTTAATCATTTTTCCACACACACTCACAATACTATGGTAGCAGAGAAATTCTTTTAAAACGTCTTTTTTCTCTACAATACAATCCTTATTACTAGTAAAAATATCTTTAAATGCAATTGTTTTATTTTTTCCATCATAAATATTGTGATTATAAATGACGATATCAGGATATTTATATTTTTTTACAATCTTCTTCAACTTTACAAGTGCTTCATCCTCAAGCAAATCATCTGAATCACAATTTATAACATAATCACCTTTCGCCTGCTTAAATCCAAAACGTCGTGTCCATAAAAGGCCATGATTTGTGTTGTGATATACCATTATAAAGTTTGGATGTCTTCTCTGATATTCATCACAAATCAATCCGCTTCTATCTGTAGACCCATCATCCACTAAAATTATTTCATAGTTTTTTTCATTATCGATTTGATAAATTATCGATTCCAGGCAATCTTCAATATATTTTTCAACGTTATATACTGGTACAACAATACTAAACAACATAATTTCCCTCACAATTTATTAAGAAGAACCTTGATATCGTATGTCAGATTCAACCCTTTATTATAAAAATTTATATATTTCTTATTCAACAAACTTTTCTTAGCTTTGAATGATTTTTTGTATCCACATACTTGCTTTGCCAATGTCGCATATTCAGGTACCATTATATTTCCATAGCCTTTTAGAAGTTCTTGCATCTGCGCTTCAACATTGTATTCGTTCAAATATTGATTCACCTGTTTAAAATACGCAGGTAAACTTCTTCCCAAACCAACTGTATTTCCTCCATGCTGTCGGTAGCTCATATGCGGTTTCGTATCAACAAATACTTTTCCTTTCAAGCAAAGACACACTTTAAGAATCCATGTATCATGCATTAGCATATACTGTGGCTCATACTGAATTACTGCATTCAATAATTCTCTATTAAAAACACCTGTACATCCTGCAAAATCAGATAAAATAAATCTGGTTATCAATGTTCTTTTATCATTCAATTCATGATTTGATAAGAAATTTAAGTTTCTATCAACCAATCGTTGTCCACAATAATATAATGCCGGAATTCCTCTATTTACTGGTTTCAACGATTGCACTGCAATATATAATTTATCCGTATCCCAAACATCATCTTGATCAGAAAAAGCAATATAATCCCACTCTAATTTTGCAGATTTTTTCATCAAATCAAAATAACCTTTTTGAACATTTAAATGCTCTCCTGTATACCAATTCAACTTATTGTTTTTTGAATAGCACTCAAGAATTTCTTTTGTTTTATCGTTCGAACCATCATCCCTTACAAGAATATCGACTTGAATATTTTTCTGTCGTAAAATGCTATCTAGTTGCTCCTGTAAATACTTTTCTCCATTATATGTTGCCATTATTACTAATACTTTAGCTATCATCTCATCTTCCATACATTTCACCTACCAGCTTTTCCAGTTCCTCGTTGAACTTCGCGTTATTGCTGATCATGCCATGACCCATCCCAGCAACAATCTTGTCGTAGTTTGTTATAATATCCCCTAGCGTTTCAATATCTTCTACATCAATAATCGTACCCATACGTTTTGACACATTTCGCGCAAACTCCATTTGGTGATCATTGACATGCTCGTTAAACTGATGCTGCCGTGGCACGACAATCGGCGTCTTGCCAATCTGCAGTGGCATAATAAAACTCGCTGGTCCTCCGTGGGTAATCACAATACGAGCATCTGCCACATTTTTGACCATCTGCTGATAGGGGAGTAATTTACTCCACTGGCAATATTGAGGCCTGTATGTACTAAATCCCGTTTGAATAATCACATCATCCTGAATCGTTCCATCTTTTTTTAATTCGTCTATTTTTTGGAGCAACCGATTAAATGGTTGTTCATGCGTTCCTACCGTCACAAAAATCATCGTTTTCGTCCCCTACCTAAAATATGCTGCCCAGGTTAATTGCTTTCGGATAAACCTTTTTCTGTTCTTCCCACTGCACAATAAACTTATCTACAATGGGATAGACCATCTTACCGGTCATTGTCGGCTTGTCAATACGATCAAACACCTCAATGTAAACCAGTTTTGCGCCCATCTTCTTTCCAAGATAAAAGAACGGAACAGCCACAGCTGCGCCACACGAAATGATTAGATCTGGTTTTTCTTTATGAAGTACTTTCCATGCAATTTTTGTATTTTTAATAAGTGCTCTTAGACTACGATTGGTTGGATAATAGCAAGGATACATTTTTTCTCCTTCTAAGAGGCTTCTCGCATCTTCTTTATCAAATGTTACCCAAAAATGCTCTTTATCTTTCCAAAAAGGTTTTAACATATAAAGATGGGTTAAATGACCACCTGATGAACCTACTAAACATACTTTCATGTTCTCTAGCTCCTTTATCCCTCAAAATATTTATGTATACATCGGAATGAGATTTTTTAGTATTACCTCTTTTTCATAACTCTCTTCTCAGCATTTATATAAGAAATATCTCTCTCATTTGCAGGCTTTTTAGATATATAAGTTCAACAAACCCGTATGTTATACGCATAAATATATTTTTAACTACTCTTAATTCTTATAACTTCGAATACACCCCCATCCTTCGGATCACTCCAAACCGGTGGTTCTTCGGCGACGCCTGCGTTGGGCCGCCTGGCGGTATTCAACCGGAAAGGAGGCGTCACTGGCGCTTCCTCTCTTGCTGATTGCTCAGCATTTATATATAAGAGGCATTCCTGCCGCTTATTAACTTGGTTTGTTGTTTTTCCGGAAGCTTTCCTGGCATTTGCGGCCCAGATTTCGGGCGCCGTTCAGGAAGCGGTTGACCTGATGGCCGTTCTGGCAGATGAATATGCTGCCCTGTTTTTTTCCGGTGGCTCCGCAGATGGAACATTGCTTTTCTGTTCCGTCGGCGCGCAGCTCAAGTACCAGGATTCCTTCTGCCCAGGCTTTGTATTTCAGATAATTCCGGATGCGGATACTTAAGTGAAGGGGCGAATAGTTGCCACTCCTGTACATGGATATCCTGGAAAAATCTTCATCATACTCCGGCAGTACCAGTATCCCGGTGTGTTTTTCTTTGCAGAAATCTATGATCTCCTTGCTGACCTGATGTGCATAATGTTCATTCAGGTGCTTGAGATGCATGTAATATTTCCTGTTTGGCTGACTGACGTTGTCTTTATCGGTAAATGCCCTGGATGCTTCTACTTTTTTCAACAAAGCTCTGCAATGATGTCGGTATGCATTTCCGCCTCTGCAGTTTTTTACAGCCAGCTGCCTGGATCCTTCATCCAGAACTGTGCATACTGCAAAGCTGTCCGTATTGGTAAAGCGGACGCTGCATACTCTGGCGCCTTCCTGCATTCGTTCCTTTGCTGTCCGGGCATCGGAGTTTTCCTGCTTGACAGGGACATGGAACATGAGCCATTTTTCCTCATGGACCAGTGTCGGTGAAAGGATCGCTGCTTCCTTGGGGAAAGGGCGTCCTGTAAGTCCGCAGGGTACCCAGATCCATTTCTTTCCGTTCCAGAGCTTCAGCACTACGGAGGTGTCTGTCAGGTCTCTGTACATTCCCTTGAAAAAGGTGATGTTAGCATCGATCTTTTCGGGGAAGCTTTCTGCGCTTGCTGCGGTCTTTACTGCCATTGCAGCTTTGTTCATGGCAGATCTCCGAAAGTAAACGGGGAGCTTTCCGCCTGGCGGGATGTACTTTGGTTCTCTTCCGTCTCTTCCGGGAACAGTGAGTTTTTCCAGATGTCCCTGGATGGTCAGCAGATTTTCGGCCCAGAGCTCTTCTCTTTCTTTCAGGAGTTCATAGTAAAAGGCTACGGCTTCCCGATACAGGGCTTCTGTTGTTTCGATCATCTGCTTTTCCGGACAAAAGAGCCGCATTTTCCATGTTTTGATACTGTATCCTGTTTTCATGGCATCTCTTTCTGCTGTCAGGTATCGCTTAATATCTTCATTAGCGAAAAAGAGCTTGAAACACTGTTAAATGCTGCTTTTTTCGGCACAGTTGACCACGATTTTGACCACTAATAATTGAAAAGAAAAAAGAAAAAAGCTTGAAAAGTATTGATTTTACGCGGATTTACGCAAGAAAAAAGTGACCACTTTTTGTGACCACTAATGTTAGATTTCGATGATTATCAGACTGTTTATTCACTTTTTGATAGAAAATGACTGCATATGATGCTTAAAAAACGACATTATTAGCATGTTTCATATCTTTGGCACGCCTTGACAAAGGAAAATATCAATGGTATCCTTACATATGGCTGTAAAATATATCTTTTTTGGTCTGTGACTAATGAAGATAATAAGCGACACATTTCCCATAATCCACGAGCTGTCCAAGGATGTTTCCTCTTGTACCAGCTCTTTTTTTATGCCTAATCGACATTTTCCTCCCCAAATGCTATACTATACCCGCAGGCCGCCTGATCTGGCTTTTGGCCTGCTAAATTTCAGAAAAGGATTTTTTTCTATGGAGAGAATTATTACCTATACGATCTCAACCGGGGAGTCCGGGGAAAATGTTCTTGGATTTCTTCGGAAGAAGGGTTTTTCCAAACATATATTGACTACTATGAAGCGTGCAGAACATGCGATCCTGCTGAACGGACAGCCGGCTTTTGGCAGAACGGTCCTGAGGGAGGGGGATGTTCTTCGGATCCTTGTTCCGGAGGAGGCCGGGGACGGATCGGAGTCTTCCATTATTCCGGTGCCGCTGTCTCTGGATATCCTGTATGAGGATGAGGATATCCTTGTGCTGAACAAGCCTGCTGATATGCCTGTGCATCCGTCTGCGGGGAACTATGAGAATACTCTTGCCAACGGTGTTGCCTGGTATTATAAGCAGCAGGGGAAGGCTTTTGTCTACCGCTGCATCAACCGGCTGGACAGGGATACCACCGGGGTGCTGGTGCTGGCCAAGAATCCTCTGAGCGGGGCTCTTCTCTCCGCCCAGATGAAGCAGCGCCAGATCCGACGTACCTATCTTGCACTTACTGACGGGATCCCGCCGGAAAGGGGGACGATCTCCGCTCCTGTTGCCAGAATGGATGCTTCTGTGATCACAAGGGAGGTTAATTTTGAGCGTGGGGAGGCTGCCGTGACTCATTATGAGCGTCTTGCTGTCAGCAACGGATATGCTCTTGTGGAGCTGCATCTGGATACGGGGCGGACTCATCAGATCCGGGTGCATATGAAGTATATCGGCTGTCCGCTGCCGGGGGATTTTCTGTATCATCCGGTTTTTGACCGGATCGGACGCCAGGCCCTGCATTCCTTCCAGCTGGAATTTGCTCACCCCATCACCGGGGAGCCTATGTGTTTCCTTGCACCTGTGCCTGAGGATTTCCGCAGAGCATTTCTACAGTAAAAAAATCAGCTGTCCGGTACGTGTTTCCTGCACCGGCAGCTGATTTTTTTATTGTTTTCATTTATTTTTTTTGTAGATCACAAGGAGTCCCTTGAGCAGAAGGTCCTCATCCAGAATGATTTCTTTCTTACAGTGAGAAATGATCTTTTTTGCAAGACCGCCTGTTGCGATCACGGTTGTTTTCTCACCAAGCTCTTCTTCCACCCGGTCAATGATCCCGTCGATGGCTGCTGCGTTGCTGTAGAGCACGCCGCTTTTCATGCATTCGATGGTATTGCGCCCGATCACATGCTTCGGGGCATCGATGCTGATCCCGCTGAGCTGGGATGCTCTGGCTGTCAGTGCATCCAGGGATATTCCGATGCCAGGAAGGATCATTCCGCCAATGTATTGCTTTTTGCTGTTGACAACCGAAACTGTAGTGGCAGTTCCCATATCGATCACAATAAACGGAACCGGATATTCATTTAATCCAGCCACAGCGTCTGCCACAAGATCCGCGCCCAGCTGTCCGGGGTTGTCCATCATGATGTTCAGACCTGTTTTTACTCCTGGTCCCAGGACCATGACTTCTTTTTTGAGGATCTTTTCTGCTGCCAGCTTGGCAATGTTGGTGATCTGCGGGACTACAGATGAAATAATACAGCCTTCTATGTCTGCCTTTTTGATGTGGTAGATTTCCAGTAAGGTTTTCAGGTCTACGGCATATTCCAGTTCTGTTTTTGTTCTTACGGTAGCAAGTCTCTCGATGAAGTATGTTTTTTGATCATCGATGCAGCCCACGACTATGTTGGTATTTCCAATATCAATTGCTAATATCATAATTTTATTTTCCCTGTCTTTATGCTTTTGTCTTCTCACGGCTGATCTGTGCGGATGGGATCAGATGTGCCTTGGAAAGTGCAGCTCCCACTGCTCCTGTGATCACTGTGGAGGAAATCATTTCGCATACTGCGTTGATCCCTACCATGAGACAGCAGCCGATGATGATGTTATGACCGCCCATCAGATTTTTTACATAATCGGTATTTCCGAACAGTCCTACAAGCGCTGCCATGAAGAACAGGGTATTCAGGAATGCGGAAAAGAATCCGGTTACTGCACATGCCACATAGGTATTGCTGACCTTTCGCATGCCTTTAAAAATATATCCGAGGCAGATACCGTCCAGAAGACGTGGGATGAAGCGCTGGATAAAGGCAAATACCGGATTGATACCGAAAAGCACAACTCCCATTGCACTGGAGCCGCCTACTCCTATGCACTGGAGAAAGCTGGTCAGGCCGAAGATCGCACCTGCCACGGCTCCTCCTACGGGCCCGAGGACGACTGCACTGATGGCTACCGGGATCACATTAAAGGAAATGGCCAGTGGCCCGATGTTCAGATATCCCAGTGGTGTGTAGGCCATCAGCAGAAGGATTGCTGCCATCAGGCCCAGTAACGTAAGCTGCGCTGTTGTAAATCTGTTGTTTTTCATTTCTTCTCCTCCTTGTTACCGTTCCGCTCTGTGAATATTTCCGGAAATACAGCATTTCCCGGCGTTTTCTGCGGATACAATACGGTGATGGAAAGCGGTGATCTTTTTGTTCCGCTTTTCGTTGTTAAAACCGGCTATCTGACCGGTTCTGTAGCTATGCTTCTGCCTTTGTGGTAAGCAGAAGGATCTTATCCAGGATCTTTAACGCCGCATCCTCCTTGCTCATAAGCGGGAGTGACACTTCTTCGTCCTGTGTGATAAGAGTCAGGACATTGGTATCTCCCTGGAATCCGGCGCCTTCTACCTTCAGGTTGTTGGCTGCCACCATATCCAGGTTTTTCTTCTCAAGCTTGGCTCTGGAATTACGGAGCATGTCTCTGGTCTCCATGGAAAATCCGCAGAGGAACTGGCCCTGCTTTTTGTGCTGGCCCAGATATTTCAGAATGTCGTCTGTCCTCTCAAGCTCTATGGAAGCCTGATCGTCTTTTTTCTTAACCTTGTCTTCGCTGACCTGCTTCGGACGGTAGTCTGCCACTGCGGCAGCCTTGATGATGATATCCTGTTCATCACTTAAACCGGTGACTGCCTCGAACATATCTCTGGCGGATGTCACAGGTACGACCTTCACAAAAAGGGGCGGCTCAATGGCAGTAGGTCCGCTTACCAGCGTAACCTCCGCTCCTCTGAGCATGGCCATTTTTGCAATGGCGTATCCCATCTTTCCGGATGAATGGTTGGTGAGACAGCGGACCGGGTCGATGGCCTCCTGGGTAGGTCCTGCCGTTACCAGGAGCTTTTTGCCGGCAAGGTCTTTCTGGAAGGCGGCTTCCTTCAGGATATATTCCAGAAGGGTTTCCGGCTCCGGCATTTTTCCGGCTCCGGTATCCCCGCATGCCAGGTAGCCACTGGCCGGTGTGATCACCTCATATCCGTAGGTTTGCAGCTTCCGGATATTGTCCTGCACCACGGGATTCTCATACATGGCGGTATTCATGGCCGGTGCAAGGATCTTCTGACACCTGCAGGCCATTACCGTAGTGGTGAGCATATCGTCCGCAAGGCCGTTGGCCAGCTTTCCGATCACGTTTGCACTGGCCGGTGCGATCATCACAACATCTGCCTTCTTGGCAATGGATACGTGCTCTACCTGGAACTGAAAGTTCCGGTCAAAGGTATCCACCAGGCATTTATTTCCGGTCAGTGTTTCAAATGTGATCGGATTGATAAAGTTCGTTGCATTCTCTGTCATCAGTACATGGACATCTGCATGAAGCTTATGTAATGCACTTGCCAAATATGCGATCTTGTATGCAGCAATACTTCCTGTGATGCCAAGAAGCACTGTTTTCCCTTTCAGCATCCTTCTCCCTCCTGTCAGTCAACCATACGGATACTCTCGATCACCGGCTGCTGATCCTTTGCAATGGTTCCGTTGCCGTCTGTCGGCTTGGCATCCTTGCAGATCTGATCTACAATGTCCATCCCGGAGGTCACGTGTCCGAATGCAGCATAGTCGCCATCCAGATGTGTGGAATCGGACTGTACGATAAAGAACTGAGAGCTTGCGCTGTCCGGATCTGTGCTGCGGGCCATGGAAATGGTTCCTCTTACATGAGAAATATCGTTCTTCACTCCATTGCTGGAAAATTCGCCCTTGATGGTATCCTCTGCTCCGCCGGTTCCGTCTCCGTTTGGATCTCCGCCCTGGATCATAAATCCGTCAATGATCCGGTGGAAGGTCAGACCGTCATAAAAATTGTCCTGTACCAGCTTTACAAAATTTGTGACTGTGATGGGTGCAGTGTCTGCATCCAGCTCTACATCGATCTCGCCATAATCCTTTACGGTGATGGCAGCATGATGGGTTCCTGTCAGCTGCTGGCTGGTATCGATCACAGTTGTTCCTGCCATTTGTGCATCCTCGGAACCATCGGAAAATTCTCCGTCTGCGCTGTCTGTATCCTCTGTACTGTCTGCGGAGCTGTCTGCAGAAGCTTCGGTTTCATGTGAAGTGTCCTCTGCATCACCGGAAGCCTCCTGATCATCGGTGCTTTCTTCATGGTCTGAAAAGCCTGCCGCCTCAGCCTCCTCCTCGGACACTGCATTGGCTGCTGTCTCTTCATCTACGCCTGTCTGTCCTTCTGAGGTTTCTTCCTCCAGAGATTCTTCCTTCTGGTCTGCTTTTTCAGAAGTACTGTCTGTGCTTCCGCATCCGGAAAGCATTCCTGCGGTAAGAGCTGTCGCAAATAATACGGCTAAAACCTTACGTTTCATATTTATAAGTCCTCCTTATCAGATCCCGAAAACGCCTGTTCCGGCATTTTCAGGTGAGCTTTTCACTCTCCCCCTGTAAGCTTTTCTCAGTTTAACATCATCTTTTCATAAAGTCAACTTTGCACGGAACCAGGTGCAGGATTCCCTTTGTTTTGCCTTGTATCTCTTCCGGTTCTCTGCTAAAATCATGTATGGAGCTTATTATGGGCTCCGTACATATAAGAAAGTGAGGAATCAACATGGAAAAGATCACAAGTTTTACCATTGACCATATCAAGCTTCAGCCTGGCGTATACGTTTCACGTAAGGATCCGGTTGGAGATCAGGTGATCACTACCTTCGATATCCGTATGACTTCTCCCAATGAGGAGCCTGTTATGAACACAGCCGAGCTTCACGCCATGGAGCATCTGGCAGCTACCTTCCTGCGGAACCATAAGGAGTTTGGCCCGAAGGTCATTTACTGGGGTCCTATGGGCTGCCGTACCGGAAATTATCTTCTTCTTAACGGGGATTATGAATCCAGAGATATCGTTCCGCTGATGATCGAGATGTTTGAATTTATCCGAGATTTTGAGGGTGAGATCCCGGGTGCTTCTCCCAAGGACTGCGGAAATTATCTGGATATGAACCTTGGCATGGCAAAATATCTGGCAAAGAAATTCCTGAACGAGGTTCTCTACGATATCAAGCCGGACCGTCTTGTTTATCCGGAATGATCTGCGGGTACGATCCGCTGGCATGATCCTTGTGTTCTGAACGGACTATATGCCGAAACAAAAAAACAGGCTACCTGTATCGATGTTCTTTCATCGGATACAGTTGCCTGTTTTTTATTATATCAAGGAGATATCTGCAATTGAAGCAGGATCAGGATTTCCCTGATCTGGTCAAAGCCTGTAGTCTGTGCTCTACTGTGCTGCTTCTGTGGTAGTATCTTCTGCGGTAGTATCTGCTGCCACTGCTCCTACCGGCGGGGTTGTGCTGACGTAATCGCCGGATGCGTAGCAGGTCTGGCCATTATAATCCACGCGGATCCATCCATTGTCACAGACACCGGTACACTTCAGGGATTCTCCGGAAAGGACACCTGCCACAAACTCTGCCTCTGCATTGGCGTCAGAACGTAAATTCACACCCTCCACTGCATAGTAGGTGGCATCCTGAGCCTGTACGTTGATGCCGCTTGGGGTCTGCTCCGTAGCTGCTGTCTGTGCTGCGGGATCTGTTGCCGCTGCTGCTCCGTCTGCCGTGGAATCCGCTGCCGCTGCTGCTCCGTCTGCTGTGGAATCTGCTGCCGCTGCTTCTGGTGTAGGTGTTGCAGTTGCCTTCGGCTTCTCTGTGGGCTCCGGCGTCGGTGTGGAATCTACTACTGTTACCACTGCATCGGTTCCTTCCTCATATCCACAGCCCTGTGCAAGGAAAGCCGCGCCTATTATCAAAGCCATAATACATTTTTTCTTCATGTTATCTGATTCCTCCTTATACGCCGGTAAAAAATTCTCTGCGTCCAATATACACGATTCTGCACTATTATGCAAGTCCTGGCCGGTTCTTTCACATATTTACCGGCTCAAAAAGCACCCGGACAGTTCCGCCGCAGATCATTCCCAGATCTCCTGCCCCCTGCCCCAACTCGTAAACCTTTGTTTCCGTATTTCGGATATTTACTGCGTGTTTTCCGGCTTCAAACTCCACTTTTCCGCCGCCGATGCTTCCTGCCGTGCTTCCGTCCCGGAATACGAACATCTTGCTCCCGGTTCCTCTTGGTGAGGAGCCCTTCTTCTCGATGATCGTGACCATGGTTCCCGGTGTCCTGCGGCGTACTGCTGCCTCCACCTCCTCATCACAGTAGGTGCGGAAATGCCGGTTCTTTTCCTGCACGATCTCTGCCATGATGCTCACGGCGATCTCAGCCGGCATCTGTCCTCCGATGGGAAGTCCGATGGGGGCATGGATCTGATCCAGCTGTTCCTCCGTAAAGCCCTCTTTCAGGAGCTTTTCCCTGGTGATCCGCACCTTTGTCCTGCTTCCGATCATTCCGAAATATGCAAAGGGTCTCTTAAGGATCGCTCTTGCACAGGCGGAATCTCCCAGATGGCCTCGTGTCACCACTACATAGTAGGCATTTTCATAGGGAGGGATCCTGTCGGACAGGGTATCAAACTCTCCAAAGATCCTCTCATCTGCCATGGGAAATCTTTCCTCCATCACAAATTCCTCCCGGTCATCCATGACTGTTACATGAAAGCCCAGCATCCTGCCGATCTCTGCTACCGGAAGAGAAACATGGCCGCCACCCAGTATGATCAGCCTGGGATTCTTCTCGTAGGTTTCCACAAATATCTCCCGGTCGCCGTTTTTCACAACGCCGGTTTCCACAGCTGCTTCCACGGAAACTTTCAGGAATTCTTCTGCTTCTTTATTTCTTTCTGCTCCCTCCGGATAAAAAAAGCTGCTTTCTTCCAAAAGATATTTCAGCCCGGCATCCTTTCCGTTCAGAAGGATCCCTGTTTTTACACGCCCTCTTTTTTCTACCACATCATATATTGTCTGATACATTCTCTGTGTCCTTTCTGTCCGTCTTTCGCTGTTTATTCCGCGGCAAGCTCCTTTACCGCCCCGACAGCAGTGTCCACCTCTTCTTCCGTATTAAAATAAGAAAAGCTAAAGCGGACAGCTCCTGTTTTTTCGGTTCCCAGTGCTTTGTGCATCAGCGGTGCACAGTGGCCG
Organism: Ruminococcus sp. AM26-12LB; assembly: GCF_003480785.1. Lineage (NCBI taxonomy): Bacteria > Bacillati > Bacillota > Clostridia > Eubacteriales > Oscillospiraceae > Ruminococcus > Ruminococcus sp. AM26-12LB. The sequence goes on from NZ_QUJX01000015.1 coordinate 118,378, forward strand.
CCGGCTCTTACACTGATCCCGTACTCTTCATCAAGGACCATGGCCACCTCTGCCGAATCCATCTCTGCAATATTCAGAGTCACCACAGGAGAGCGTTCTTCCCTGGAAAAATCTCCGTACAGGGTGACTCCCGGAATTTCCTTTACCTGGTCATAAAAACGCCACATCAGCTGCTGCTCTCTTTTTCGGATCTGTTCTGTTCCGGTTTCGGTAATCCAGCTGATGGCTGCGCCAAGACCTGCGATCCCATGGCTGTTCAGGGTGCCTGCCTCCAGTGCCTCCGGCATATCCTGCGGATGCTCTCTCTGAAAGGTGAGGACGCCGCTTCCGCCTACCTTCAGAGGCTCCACAGATACCCCCGGCCGAACGCAGATGGCGCCTGTGCCCTGGGGGCCCATAAGGCCCTTATGTCCGGAAAAGCAAAGAATATCTATATGATCTTTTTTCATGGAAATCGGAAATACTCCTGCTGTCTGGGCAGCATCCACAATAAAAAGCTTCTGGTGCTTCTGTGCGATCTCACCGATGGCGTGGATATCATTGAGATTTCCTGTCAGATTGGAAGCGTGGGTACAGACGATCACCTTCGTCTCCGGACGGATGGCTGCCTCAAGCTCCTTAAGGGAGATCCGTCCCTTGCGGTCTGCCGGCAGGATCGTAAGCTCCATGCCTTTTTTTTCCAGGCGGTACAGCGGACGGAGCACACTGTTGTGATCCATCTCCGTACAGATCGCATGGATAGTTTCCTCCTCTGGATGAAGTGTTCCCTGCAGGGCGATATTGAGCGCTTCCGTGTCATTGGATGTAAAGGCCACACATTCCGGTCCCCATACGTCAAACATCTCTGCGATCTGGCATCTTGTATTAAAAATAAGCCTTGAGGCTGCCATTGCTTCGCCGCTGCTGCCCCTTCCGCTGTTTCCTGCATGCTGCATGGCTTCCACCACAGCACGCGGCACACAGTCCGGCTTATGAAAGCTTGTAGCCGCGTTATCCAGATAAATCATTTCATCCTCCTTGTGATTTTTATCAAATACCTTTATAATAAACTCTGGCTTTATTTTATACTATCCGAGGAGGTTTTCCAATGAAAAAAACATCTTTTTTCAACAGTCTGCCATTTAAGCTGCTGGTCGCTGTGATCCTGGGGATCATAGCCGGGCTTATCCTGAACCGGTACAGCACCAACGGAATCTCCATGGCAGTTCTTAATATCACAGTTACTATCAAGTACATTCTGGGCCAGCTCATTACCTTCTGCGTGCCGCTGATCGTGCTGGGATTTATCGCTCCGTCCATTACCAGGCTTGGCAAAAATGCTTCGCTGATGCTGGGAGTTGCGGTTGTCCTCGCTTACGGCTCCTCTGTTGGCGCAGCGCTTTTTTCCACAGCCTCTGGCTTTCTCATCATTCCACATCTGTCCATCCATTCCTATGCTGCAGGACTGAAGCGGCTGCCGGAGGTGATCTTTGAGCTGGAGATCCCGCAGATCATGTCCGTTATGAGTGCTCTTGTTTTTGCAATGATGCTGGGACTTGCCGCCACCTGGACAAGGGCGAAGCTGATCACTGGGCTCCTGGATGAATTTCAAAAAATCGTTCTTTCTCTGGTGGCTCGGATCATCATCCCCATTCTTCCGCTGTTCATCGGCACTACCTTCTGCGGCCTTGCCTACGAGGGAACCATTACCAGACAGCTGCCTGTTTTTCTGAAGATCATCGTACTGGTGCTTGCCGGGCATTTTATCTGGATGGCTCTTCTTTACATCCTTGCAGGAATCTATTCCGGAGAAAATCCTCTGGAGGTTGTCCGCCATTATGGTCCTGCCTATCTGACTGCCGTAGGGACCATGTCCTCTGCAGCCACACTGGCCGTTGCACTGCAGTGTGCCTCCAAGGCAAAACCACTTCGTAAGGATCTGGTCAGCTTCGGGATTCCTTTGTTTGCAAACATCCATCTCTGTGGCTCCGTTCTGACAGAGGTTTTCTTCTGTATGGCGATTTCGAAGATCCTGTACGGTTCCGTTCCCACGCCGGGTACCATGGTTCTGTTCTGCCTTCTTCTGGGTATCTTTGCCATCGGAGCTCCCGGTGTTCCCGGAGGAACTGTCATGGCATCCCTTGGCATCATCACCGGGATACTGAAATTCGACAGCTCCGGCACTGCATTGATGCTTACCATCTTTGCACTGCAGGACAGCTTCGGAACTGCATGCAACGTGACCGGCGACGGTGCACTGACGCTGATGCTTACCGGCTATGCAAAGCGCCATCATATTGAGGAGCAGCAGCTTGATGTGGAATTGTAAGTTCGGAGCTAAGTCAGGCGGATATTTGCGATCCGATCCTCTTCGTTGCTTGCTCATAACCGGATATCAAGCGAATATCAACCAGATATCAAAAATGCCGCAGGCTTCAAAATGGCTCTGCGGCATTTCTGTGTATTTCTATTTGTTTCTGTCTGTTTCTGTAAGTTTCTATTGTTTCTATATACTTTTGTTGTTTCTATATGTTTCTCTGTTTACGGGCGGATCACTTTTCCTGCTTTTGTGAGCTTTTCCGCTATGGTATACATATTTGTTACGGTTCCCACTGCCGGTTCCTTCAGTCCGTAGAAGTTCACGCAGGTTCCACAGGTCAGGATCTCGGTTCCCTGCTCCTGTAAGGTCTTAAGGTCTTCGATACATGGTGAATCCTGTGCGGTAAGTCTGGCTCCGCCATTATAAAACAGCATAACTGACGGCGGTGTCTCCAGCTGTGTCAGCGCATACACAAATCCCTTGATCAGGATCCCGCCAAGCTCCGGATCTCCATCTCCCATCTTATCGGAAGTGATGGCAACGGTATAATCTCCCTGCGGAACAGCCGGTGTGCAGACGATCTCAGGCTCTGCCTGACTTCTTGCAGCAGGATCAGATTTTACTGTCATATTGATCTCGTAACCACCTTCTGTTTTTCTGGATACGAAGCTGCATCCGGTACTTCCGGCAAGTCTGCTCAAATTGTTTACTGCTGTTTCATTATCTACCAGGATCAAGATCTCGTCTCCCTGCTCTGCCTTGTCAAGGATCTTCTTGGTCATCACAACCGGGATCGGACACTGTTTCCCCATTGCATCTACTGTGTGCTTCATACTCACTCCTCCTGTATTCTGTGATTTTTTATAATTGCTGTTTTATCATTATTGCTTTTTCGCTGTTTTCTTTTCTTTGATCTTTTATTTCTGCTCCAGCTCATGGGCCTGTTTGAAGATCTCACAGGCGCCTGTGTTTACACATCTTTCATGTGCGCAGTCCATAAAGGTCAGCTTCCTGCTGCTGTCCTCCTGCCGTGTATACTCACAGCAGACGGTTTCGCCCCCGTTCATGGTACGGCAGAAACCGGATATAAATTCCTCTTCGATCTCCATTCCTATCCCTCCGTCGGATTCTCAGTAATCTGGGCAGGTGTGATCTCCTCCAGCATTCCTGTTTCATTGTAGGCTTCAAACTGTTCCTCGATCTTTCCAAGGATATCTGCATACTGACAGAAGGCCTCCGCAAGCTCATCCCTGTGTTCCGGAAGCTTCTTGTAACAGACACGGTGCTCCATGCTTGCCCAGAGATCCATGGTCATCGTCCTCAGCTGGATCTCCACCGGAAAATACTCCATGGTATCCAGATAATACACCGGAACTGCAATGATCACGTGAAAGCTGCGGTATCCGTTAGGCTTGGGATTCTGTATGTAATCCTTTTCCCTGATAAAGATCAGCTCACTCTGCCGCTTCAGCGCATTTACAAGATTGTATATATCATCAATAAAGTAGCAGATCACACGGATCCCGGCGATATCCCGGAGATGATCCTTGGCGTTCTGCACACTGTCCGAATGTCCCAGCTTCTCCAGCTTCTTTTCGATGCTCTTCTTGGATTTGATCCGTTCCTGGATATTGTGGATCGGAGATACGGAAGACTTCTGATACAGGCTTCCGTTGAGCACCTCAAGCTTGGCGCGCATGATCTGACATGCGTTCTGATATGGCTGGATACAATCGTAATACTGTTCGTTTGTCATGAAAACCCGTTACTGAAAACTTATAAAAAGTTATAAACTTCTATGTTTCATT
>NZ_QUJX01000016.1:0-2225 GCF_003480785.1 Ruminococcus sp. AM26-12LB
TGTATTTATGAACTAATTGTTCTTTTTCAGTATACTACATCAGGGAAGGGAGAACGAGTGTTTCTTTTATACTATAGAGATTTTTTTTGAGCAGATATGCTCAGATGTGCAATTCATCTCACCACCTGAAGAGGTGGGAGAATTCTTGCTACATTTGTTAAAATTTATTCTTCTCAGTGGCCTTAATATATAGTTTATCAAAATATAGAAGAAATGGATATATATTTTCTTTTAATATTTTTATAAAAAAGCTTTATTTTATCACTCTCCAGTCACCGGACGCATCATGGAAAGCAGCTCTTTCCGGTAATGATCGGCCTTTTCCTGATTGCCTTGTTCTTTCCGTACCATCTTTGTGATTCCCGGATACTGTCCCGGGAAGCTTTCCAGCATGATACCATCTCCATAGATTAGGTAAACATCTCCGTCTGTCATATCTTCCTCTGTCAGCTTCTTTCCATTCTCATCCGTAAGCTTATCCGGTATCGTTCCGGAGAAAATCGTGTCCGTGTCCAGATCCGCAAAATACCAGCTGTTATCATCTGTATGAAAATACACTGCTGTCATCGGCTTTTCCCCGCATCCCGCCAGACAGAACATAACAAGTACCGCCAGCATCACGATCCATTTTTTCATTATTCCACCTCCTAGTCTCTGTCAGTATTTGATTGTTTCGACTTCACACCGTGCTAGCACCATGAAAAACATTAATATTACTGACTTCTACAATGTTTTTTATCTGACACTACCATTAGTGGGAGATTTTTGATATAAATTTAATTGATCGTTGGAAGTACTTCCATAACCTGATCAATCACTTCCACAATTCTCTGTATATCCATATTTTCTTTTACATCAGAACTATCATTCACGTTCAAACCATCTTGCCAGTCCTGGACAATAGATACTGCCGGGATATTCACTAATGCAAACGGATAATGGTCACTGTTGGTTGCCATTGTCAGGAAAAATCTGTCACTGGGTGTAAATAGTTCTGACATACTGTTTTTATTTAATTCTGCCAGTTTTTTCAATCCCTCATCATCATATTCCGCATTGTCTGGTCTTTTGTTTCCTTCGATCATCGCCATATAACCCAGATCACTTTTTTCTGCAATAGTATCAATATTTATTACTCCGATGATCTGTTTCCGCTCGTCCTCCGTCAGCTTACCAACATACCATCTTGAACCCAGCATATATTTCTCTTCGCCCGAGAACAGGATGAATTTTATATTATACGGTATCTCTGTATCTTTTAAAATCCTTGCCAGTTCAAGCACTGCTGCCACTCCGGAACCGTTATCATTGGCGCCCACCGAATCTTCTGCACTGTCATAATGGGCACTTATGATCAGATTTTTTGTAGTATCAATGGATGAGTTTTTTGTCACAATGATATTTTCACCAATGCCGTCAACAATTGCATTCTCGGCTGTTGATGCCAGAAACACATCCGCCTGCGAGGAATGCCTTATTGCATTCTCATTGTTTTCATCGTTATATTCGAATTTCTGGTATTCTATATTGTCATATCCCTGATTGCCAAAATATTCACTAATATATTCTTTTACATTCTGTATTGCATCAGAATTTATTGGACGCGGTTCAGAAGTGATTTCATCGATGATCTGTTCAATATTCTGTTCCAAAGGCTCTATTATTGTACCGTTCTGAGTAACACTCTCCGCCATTGTCTGAATTGGTGCTATTAATGATATAACCATAATTAAGGCAATTGTAATTTTTTTCATTTGTGAGCTCCCTCATTTTACCAAGTATTAATCAGTATCTTTTATCCAATAACTTTCCATGCAGAACCATAGGCTACAACGAAAGCTTTTTTCCATACCATAAACATTATCATGTGATATACTTCTGCCAATTAAATCTCAGATTTTGAAAAAGGAACAGACATTGATAATTTTACTTAGTTCCATTCTGGGCTATGCACGGAACACTACAACCACATGATCAAAAAGCAGTAAATCTGATATTCAAATGTACATTGTGATCCTTTTTTAACAAAATTAGCTTTTTTATCATTTATGTTATCAACTGATACTATTATACCATGAACTGCATCACCAACCAAGTGTTCTTTTTTGCTTTTACAGCGTTCGTACAGTACTTTTACAATTCATTGCACATCTGTAAAGGAAGGAGACTTCTTGCTATATATTATGTTAAATTCCTGAAAGTATTTTCTTTGCGTTCTCCAGGTT
>NZ_QUJX01000016.1:2235-113366 GCF_003480785.1 Ruminococcus sp. AM26-12LB
TTGCTATATATTATGTTAAATTCCTGAAAGTATTTTCTTTGCGTTCTCCAGGTTATTCTTTCCATTTATTTTTAGATATACTTTACTGATTTCAGAAGGCTCTCCTATTTCTCTGCAGAGATCCTGTGCCTGGGAAATGGGTATGTAGATTTTCCTGGAACCTCCGTTTCTCTGGCTTTCTTAATGCCCTCGGTTGTGGCTTCTATCACGACAAATTCTTTTTCATTAGAGTTTATAAGGACATCAATGTGCTGGCAGCAGTTACTTTCGCTGTTCTGCCTGTCAGGATAAAAGAACTGGTCTACGGAAATGTCCAGCAAGGTGACGATTTGGTAAAAGGTATTCAGGTTTGATTATGAGGACGATACGCAGTTTTATGTTTTAGTAGTATTTTATTCTACATACCCGATGACAACATTGATAGATTGAAAGAATGGCGGTAAAATAAATGCGGATAAAATTTGAGACTCCATAATAGATACATATTTCTCTGCTATATTTGAAAAATCGGAGGTGGAACAATGCAGAAGATTTTAATTGTTGAGGACGATATTGACATTCAGGATATATTAAAGAACCATCTGATTGATGCGGGATATGAAGTTGCTGTTGCTTCTGACGGTGTGGCAGGGATTGCAATGTTTGGGGATACCATCGACCTTGTGCTGTTAGACATCATGCTCCCTAAAATCGACGGTTATGGTGTATGTGAGGTCATTCGTAGGCGGTCACAAGTCCCTATTATTATGCTTACTGCGCTTTCGGATGAAGAAAAACAGTTGAAGGGTTTTGAACAGCAGATTGACGATTACATTCCAAAGCCCTTTTCGCCCAAAATCCTGCTGTGCAAGATTGCGGCTATTCTTCGCCGTAGGACTGTGGAAAATCAAAATCAACCCCTGCTTACTTATAAAGAGCTGAGTATGGACGTTGACGGATTCCATGTATATCAAGGCGGAAACGAGGTTGTTTTAACCAGCAAAGAGTTTGCGCTTCTTAGGCTTATGCTTGAAAATCAGGGAAAGGTCTTTACTCGGCAAATGCTACTTGACCGATTGTGGGCGGACGATTTGGAGGTCGAAGATCGGATCGTTGACAGTCACATAAAGAACATTCGCAAAAAGCTGAATGCTGACTATATCAAAACAATCAGAGGGGTGGGATACAGAATTGACAAAGTACATTAAGCAACGGTTATCCGTCAAGATTTTTATAATTACATTTCTTCTACTGGGTGCAGCTTGCGGCGGAACATATTTTTTCATTTCAAAACTGTTACCTACGACATACTCCAATTTGATAAATTCGGCTACGGAGAAATCCGCTATGCACCTTGTTGAGCAAATGACATCCTTTGACAATATATCTGATTGCGAAAATGACATATCTAATTTTTCAAAGGAAACAAATGCTGCTTTTTGGATTGAGGATAGTAACGGTCGTATGATATATCCCGACGAGGCATCAATGGAAACCTCTACTGCTTCGGCAGATTGCACAGTTACATTCGATGAAGATGAATCGTTCATAGATATGCAACCGTCTGGGGAAACCACGACAAATTTTTACCCGTTCACGTTAAAAAACGGTACTGCTTATGAATTGGCAGTTCAAACGGATTTGTTCGTTGTACAGCAGGCAACAAAGGTATTGCTGTCTATTCTTCCGTATGTTATCCTAATGATCTTTCTGCTTTCGCTCCTTTGTGCATGGCTCTATACACGGTACATCACTCGACCTATTGTGCGACTGAGCAAGATTTCAAAGCAAATGGCAGAATTGGATTTTTCCGGTCAATGTGGTACAGGACGAGAAGATGAATTAGGGTGTTTGGCGCAAAATCTAAATTCATTGTCTGCTTCGCTATCCACTGCATTGAACGACCTTCAAACTGCCAACCAACAGCTCAAAACAGATATTGAAAAGGAACAGGAGTTAGAAAGACAGCGGGTAGACTTTTTCTCGGCAGCATCCCATGAACTGAAAACACCACTAACCATCTTGAAAGGACATTTGGCGGGAATGCTGAACGGAGTCTGCGGTTATGAAAACCATATAGAGTACATGGAGCGTTCCCTGGCCGTTGTCGATAGGATGGAAAAGTTGGTAAAAGAGCTGCTGTATGTTTCCAAAGCGGAAGGAACTCAAAAAACTGAATATAAAACCGTTGATTTTGCGGAAATATTTCGGGTACAGATTGCCACTGTAACAGATTTATTGGAAGAAAAGGAACAGTGCCTTGAAGCAAATATTCCTACCCGTCTTTATTGTGAAGTGGAACAAGCACAGATGGAACGGGCGATTCAAAATATATTGGTAAACGCAACTCACTATTCTCCAAGTGGTAAACTGATTCGTATATCTTTGTCCGAAACGCATGGTACAATTCGTGGTGAAATTGAAAACACAGGTGTCCGTGTGCCTGACGATTCTATTCCACATTTGTTTGAAGCCTTCTACCGGGCAGATACATCTCGTAACCGTAATTCCGGCGGAAGCGGATTAGGGCTTTATATTGTTGGCAAAATCATGGAAATGCACCAAGCAAAGTACGGCATTTCAAATACAAACAATGGTGTACTGTTTTGGTTTGAATTGCCTTGCAGGCAGCCGATAGACAACTCCATCTAAAATCCATAATCCTTGCAAATTATATCCAAGTTGCTTTGTTATATTATAGCTGTCCTCAAGAGGGTAGCTACAATTTTTAGAAAGTGAGGTTTTATCAATGAAGAACAAAAAAATTTGGTCAATAGGACTGTGTGGAGCAATCTGTTTAAGCATTGCAGGAGTTACTTATGCAAGTTATGCAAGTGCATTGGCTTCGGATACACCAAAGGTTTCAACATCCGAAACAGGAAACACATCCAGTGCAGATATTCTCTATCAGGATACAGACGGTGGACAAATCAGCGTTGACGGTAAAAATTGGGTCGATGAGGCAGATTATGAGAAGAACAATGCAGCACCAGATGTGCAGTGGTGGACAGCTGATGAATATGAGGCGTGGATGAACGAACAGAAAAAAGAAATGGAATCTTTGATTGGAACCGGAGATGGTTGGTATGATGGGGAAGGCGTATTCCATGAATTTACACAGGAAAGCGTAGCTGCTATGATGGACAGCTATAAAGGAACTCTGGAAAGTATCAAAAAAGGAGTATTGTATTCCAAAGACAACGGTGACGGCGATACCTACTCCATGATTCCACCTACTGAAGATGTAGTTTCCTCTTATAGTGTTGATATAACAAAAGATAACGGAAAAGCAGTACACATCGGGGATTATTCCACAGTTGAGGAATTAGACAAAGCTATTTCTGATGCAGTTAAAAATGGTCAACTCACACAAGAAGAAGCGGACTCCGTTCAGAAATAATAACTAAGCCATTCTGCCGGTCGATGGCAAAAGAAAAAAAACCGTCGTACAGCAGACAAATTGATACGCCCATTTAAAGCAGCGGCCCGCCGCGAGACCATTTCGAAGGCAATCGCCGAATTGCTATATATTATGTTAAATTCCTGAAAGTATTTTCTTTGCGTTCTCCAGGTTATTTTTTCCATTTATTTTTAGATATACTTTACTGATCTCAGAAGGCTCTCCTATTTCTCTGCAGAGATCCTGTGCCTGGGAAATGGGTATGTAGATTTCGTTGCCTTCTGTTACTACAGCGGCTTTACAGGGCATATATGAGGTTTGCGGTCCTCTTGCGGAATTGCCGGATAAAGTGGTAAGATCATCTATGGCTTTGGAAGTTTCCTTCTCTTTTTCATCCAGGGAATAAAAAATATTCAGGTTTTCACCCATTTCTAAAAATTTTTCCTGTTGTTTTTTTGAAATGGCATGATTATTATAGTCTTTCATATCCCGTAGGGAACCATTTCCCAGCAATAACAACGGCATCTTCCCCAGTTCATTCTGAGTTGGATTTTTTCCAAACGCATTCATATCAATTCCTGAAAAAGTCGTTGTTTCCGTATAATCTTCAATTTTGATGACAACCGGGACTTCTATGACTGGCCAGATTTCTTTTATACCTTTTATCTTCTTCGCTTTCTGCAAAAAATCTTCATCATAAGCCAGATCTCCAAGTGGGAGCAGCACAGTAAATTGCCGTTTTTCTTCTTTCATGCCTGCCAGCAGAATTCCTGATAATGTAAGTGTCAATGTCAGCAGAAGTATGACAAATAAGGTAAAGCTGTCTATTTTTTTTCTTTTCAATGAGAAGCCGCCTTTCTCGCTTCTTCAAGAAGGATATTTTTCTTATGAAGCTTTCTGACCAGAATCAGGATTATGGAAATAAGCAGTACTGCAACAACTGCAGCTATGGAATACCACCAGTTATTGGTTTTCTCCTGGTCATCTTCAACCTTTAAAGACTTTATCTGGGTTTCTTTGATTTCAGAATCAAATTTTATTTCTTCCTCATACGATTTGCCATCGGCATCCTCATACGTAAGGATTAATTGACCTGCACATTTTCCTGTTTTTCCTTTTACATATATGCGAAGACTTCCCTGGGATAAATCTCCGGCCTCTATGGTCCCTAAGAATGCAGTATCGTTTGAGCTTAATTCATCAGCTTTTAAGCTGACACTTGCATTATATATTTTGTCTCTTCCTAGATTCATTGCTTTTACCGGGATTTCTACTGTATCCATAGCGTATAAAACAGATGGAATATCTGAAGCTTCCAATTTAACACGAACCGGTTGGATGATCTGAAAAGACAGTAATTCTGTACCGGTAGTTGCAGTTGCTTTCGAATCTTCATAATCCAGAGAAAAAGTAATGACAGCCTGGCCAGGATCACAGTTTTCTGTTATAGTAATCATCTGTTCCAAAGTAATTGCTTCACCAGGAGCCAGGACTTGTACATAAAAAGAGTTTTTCTCAAATTCGATTCCTTTGTTCTCTGTAGAAAGGGAAATTTTTAAACCAAATACATTTTGACTGCAGCTTTTATTTCGAAATGTCAGCGACATTTCTGTTGTAGAACCAGCCTCCAATCGTCCACCTGAAAGATTGCTGTCTTCTAATAATACCTGCGGTTTATGTAATATTTTTTCACTTGATGAGTCTGATGTTGAATTACCTCCTCCCCCACCGCCCGAATACCCTCCGTTGTCTATAACCGGATCTGTTATCTGTGGGGCGTCACCGTCCTCCTGATTATCACTGTCTATTACAACATGAAAAGGATTCGATTTAGAACCATCACCAAAGTCATCTCCTGATGTAAAAATATCCGGATCCGGATTTTCTTTATCGTTATCAGCTTTATCAGGAGTCTTTTCATCCTCTGCCGGAGGTTCGGTACTCGGAGGTTCGGTACTCGTAGATTCATCCTCTTTTTCATCAAGGGTTAACGAGTTGTCATTCTCATAAGATACGGACGGATCCGAGTCCGTAAATCCTTCTTCAGCAGATGTAATCTCCGTGTTTTGAGGCTCTGTGGCAAAAACGGTAGCTGGAAGAAATATTATTGTCGTACACAATACTAATGCCGTTTTCACAAATAAATTTCTCATTATCAGGCAGTCCTTTCTCTTAAGATTCCTCCATCCATTTCATATACGTGGTCACATAAGATTCTGATGTCCTCTTCATTATGGCTTGCCAGCAAAATGGTTTTTCCTGCTGCTTTTAAATCCAGCAGAAGTTCTCTTATTTCTTCCACGCCATGTTTATCCAGTCCATTAAACGGCTCATCCAGAATCAAAAAAAGAGGATCTTCCATAATGGCCTGTGCAATACCAAGGCGTTGACGCATTCCAAGGGAATATTTTCCGACTGGTTTCTTCATATCCGGATCCAATCCTACCCTTTTTAAGACTATGCGGATATCGGCCTTCGAAATCCGGCCATTCATGTCTGCCAGGATCTCCAGATTTTTAAAGCCCGTATATTGTGTAAGAAAACCGGGAGTCTCGATAATAACTCCAAGACTTTCAGGAAAATCCACATCATGTCCTATTTTTTTTCCAAATACAAAAATAGTGCCCGTAGTTACAGGGAGAAACCCACAGATGCATTTCATAAGAACGGTCTTTCCGGAACCGTTATTTCCAACAATCCCATAGACGTTCCCTGTTTTCAGGGAAAGATTTACTTCCTGTAACACGATGTCTTCACCGAAACGTTTGGTCACGTGTTCTATTTTTACGCAGGTGTTCTGCATCATTCCACTTGCTCTTTGCGGATCACAGGCCAGATTAAATGTCCCTTCAGATTTCTTCCAATCTTCCATATAAAACACCTCCCAGAATTCCCAGCATTACTAATAAAAACAACAGTAGAAATAGCCAAAGTCCTATTTTGTCCGGTCCCCAATTTTCATCAGCCAGTATCCATTCTACTGGATAAAACCATATCTGATTCTTAAAATAGCGGTCATGAAGGATAATTCCGAAATAAAAGCTTACAAAAGGGATTCCATATGCCATGTAAGCAGAATCCCATAAAATCCCGCAGTTTCCACCGAAAGTACTTATGATACTTCCGATAAGTCCTGTCCGAAATGCCTTCATGAGTAAGTCCAGAAGTGCTTCTTTCTGAATAGCACCCTTTATCTCCAGCGGATAGAACACAATAAAATTGATAAAAAGTACCGTTAGTATAGATAACGTCCAGACCATAAAACCAGATACCATAATGGAAAAGACTTTACCTTCGATATACTGTCTGCGAGTCGTTCTGGGAAGTATCTCCTTTAAAAATCCACTTTTATATTCTTGCAGAACGGAATCACTCCATGGCAATACGGCTGCTACCGGAATGGCAAAAGATACTGCCTGGCTTTTTAGAGAACCTTCCAGTATACTGATAAAAGTACCACATGTCAGTGCTTTTTTTAAGCTGGGATAAGTCTGTCCAATGGCTATGGAAATGCAGGCTATCAGCCATGCTGCCAGAAAATTTTTATTAAAACACATACGTTTTGTTTCACCCCACATAGGTTTTCCCCCTTCCGATCATGTCTTTTCTCCAAGAAATTCAAAGGTATATTTTTTCATCCGGTTAATTGCAAAAACTGCAAGAAGAACTAAAATACCCAGAAAAAACATATAGGAATGCGAGATTTTCGGAAGCAATGGGTCATAACCTAAGTTATGTTTTCCGTATACTGCCTGGTTCAGAGGACTGATCCAGCAGATTAATACATTTACCTGATACATTTCGTATTTTTCTTTATGTAAAATTGCAGCCAGTACTTTCGGGTCCAATAAAAAACCAAAGACACTGTAAAGAAGACCAAAAATCATCCCCTTAGTCTTCCCTTTATAGAGATTTCCTACAAGGATTACAAAGCTTAAGGTCAGCGAATAACAAAACAGAAGGAAGAAAACCTGCAGCATACAGCCATAGGGTGAGATACTTTCCATGACCCTTACTGTAGAAGGGACCTGCAGGTTTTTTCCTAATTCTGAATAACCAAGCATGGCCGCAGTTTCGCTCCACAGGTTACCTGGATAACTCTTTTTCATACACAGCACGGCCGTAAACAGCAGCATCAAAACCGTATATAAAACAGTTACAAGAATAACATAAATGAATTGACCTAAAAGCCATTTCCTCTTGGTTGTCCGGGTCAGCTGGTATGGAGTAATAGGTGTCATCTTCGGCAGGTCAGAAAACATAAGAAGCAAGAGCAGCGAACTGGACAGTACTGCTATCCCATCCCCAAATGTCCAGATAAATGGTTCAATGGCCTGTACCGGTGTATCGTAGGTCTCCATTACAACCATGATTCTGCCTGTAAGCAGGAAACTCAGTACAAATTCTAACAGAAATATAAAAATAACTTTGGGATTGCGTAGAAATCCGAAGAAATTGTACCTTACAATTCCAAATACCTGTCTCATGTCAGTAACCCAGATTCCGGTCTATGATACTGCCATCCACGGCATTAATGGTAAGGAAACTTTCATTCGGATTTTTACTGGTATTTGATTCTGTTTCTCCGTTATATTCACCTTCTGAAGTCATGCTGCCGAAAAAATCCCAGACGGGAATCAGAATACCTGTGTGTGCGTCAGTAGACGGCTCATATATTCTGGCATAACCAAGAACGATCCGATCAATATTATAGACCCTGGAATTTTCATATTGCATATTATCAGCGTTTGTTACCACCATCATTTTTTCATAAATTTTCATAACCTCGCTGAACGAAAGAAGATTTAAATTCTCTGTCTTTATTTTACCAATTGTGTAGGGATTTGAATAAGTCATGCTTTCTATGCCGTCTTTATCGACATAGAAACAGAGACTTTCATAAGACCATGTTTCCATTGTGCTGTCCATATCTTCCAATGCCCCACCATCTGCAATTGTCTGAGTGACCGGCACACCATTTATGGTACGTGCATAATCAATTCTATATCCATTTCCAAAATTACCTGAACTATTATCGCCTTCAAAACTTTTGCACACCGCGTAATTCCAGTTAGAAAACTGTAAATCTGTGATGCCCATTTTTTCAACTTTTTCTTTTACAAGTTTTTTTGCTTCATCCAGGGACAGCCCGATAGATTCTTCTGTGGGTTTTTCTTCCTCTTCAGAATATCCGTAATCACACCACATTGCATCCTCCGGTATTTTTTCCCCGCCCTTGTTTGCTGCTTTCTTGATCTTGACTGACAAGGTATCGGAGCCATCGGAAGATATTTTATAATAGTATTGTGAATCGTCTGGCATTTGTGCAATACAATCGAAAAAATTTCCGGCAACAGGTTTTGCCTCTGTCAGGGTTTTCTTTTCCGGAGCAGTTTCGTATTCCCATTCCCATGTCTCAATATCTTCATAGATATCATAGACATAATTCCCATCATCATCTGTTCCATAGTTATACGGGTCCAGGTTTCCGTTTGCAACGTCTTCTTTTAGTTCATCCAGAGTTTTTTTAATTTCATCCTTTGTCTTCACGTAATAACTATCCATGGTATAAAGTTTTGCCTCTGAGAAGAATGCGTTTGTAATACGGTCGAGAAGCTCCTGGGTAACTTCTGCCGCGGTGACAGAAATAGCAGATATCTTTTCCACTTCCGGAATTTCTACGCTTGCATCTGTATTTACCACGAGCTTGGCACTGTCATCTTCCACATGGCTTTTATAATTTTGAGGAGCATCAATGAGATTCCTGATGGTTGTCTTTGACTCTGAACCGTCATCGTTCTTGCTTTCAGATGCTTCTCCTTTAGAACCGCTAACATCATCCGCTTCCGTATAAGCATCTACAGCCTTGCTCCCCTTTGGCTTTACCAAAGAAGAATCCGGGGTCTGTGCGCATCCTGTAAACATTCCAATACAAAGCACTATTCCTGCAAACTTTTTTATGTTTTTTCTCATTTCTGGTAATATCTCCTTTCTAAGGTTGTTATAAGTATATCATCGAGCATTACACCAAATCTTTCGCGATTTGTAACTGATATGTAAACGTTAGTGTGATTACCAGAAAACAGAGACGGTAGTTCCTTTTCCCGGATTGCTTTCAATCTTCAGTTGGAAATCGTGCAGTTCTATAATTTTCTGACATAAAGAAAGACCGAGTCCTACACTTCCTTTTGCCCTGGAACGAGATTTGTCTACCATATAAAATGGTTCCGTCACCATTTCCAGATCCTCTTTCGGTATTCCCTTTCCAAAATCCTGAACCATCAGATGGTCTGGGGTTGCCTCAAGCACAATTTTAGATTCTTTCCTGGAAGCTTTGACTGCATTATCAATTAGATTTGTCACTACACTTATCATTAAGTCCTGATCAAACTTCTTTACCAATTCTTTTGGTTCACAAAATACATCAAGAGAGATGTTTTTTTCTTGAAGCCTGCAATCAATAAGTTCTTTTACTTCTTTCAGGAAGTTATCCACCTGTATTTCAGCTGGATTGAATGAGTCTTCCGAAGCTTCGTAGAGTCCAGTTAATTCCAGCATTTTCATAGAAAGTCTTGACAGCCTGCGACATTCATTTTCAATATAAATCAGAGCCTTCTCCTGCCTTTCCGGGGTTAGGCGCACAGTAAGCAATGTATCTGCATAGCCTATGATTGCAGTCATTGGGGTCTTCAGCTCATGAGCCAGACTTCCAATAAGCTGTTTTTGTGTCCGGTTTATGTTAGAAAGACTTTCAATTTGTTCTTTTATTTTACCTGTCATAAAATTAAAGGTTGCACCTACCTGCGCAAGTTCTGTATTGCCCTCTGACGGTACTTTAAAATCATAAATACCTTCAGAAACAAGAAGCGTAGCTTCTCTTAGGCTTGTAAGCGGTGCTGTGATTTTTCGAAGGCTCAAATAAAGGATAATTCCCATCACCACGATCAAAGATAAAGTAAATCCACCCGTCTGAAAAAACAGCAGATGACTTTTTTCTATTACATCTGTTATATCTTTATAAGTAACAATCTGATATCCCATATTTACATTGCCATAGTAAAATAACAAAAGTGTCCTTCCATTTATCTGACTGACCATAGGGCCATGACCGTCACTGTTGCTGCCATGATCCACCATGTTTGCCTTACTTTCACATAATTCTCTTAACTTTTTTACATCGAATTCATAAACAGTTCCATTATAGATCATTTTTCCATCAAGATATAAAACCGCGCTGTCATGAAAAACCTGCCGAAAAGCATAAGTAACTATTTGGGGGCGCATTTCGTTGTCGGCATTCTGTTTCTGATTGTCAGAAAGGCTTGTTTTATTTTCAAACTGTAAGATATTTGTTCTGAATATACTGCTTTCATAACTGTTGATATTCTGTATACTCTGATTTTTCCAACAATAAGTGGTATAGAGAAAGATCCCTGACGATACCAACAAAATGATACATGTAGTCTGAGAAAAAATCTTTATTAAGAGTTTCATAAATCCACCTCAAGTCTGTAACCGATTCTGGGAATTGTTTTAATCTTATCCTGCCAGCCAAGCTTTTTCCTGATACGACCCACATGTGCATCCACAGTTCTTGTTTCTCCGCAGAACTCTTCATTCCACAGTTCCTGCAGAATCTGATTCCTGGTCAGTGCTTTGTTCGGGTTTTTGGCGAACACCATGAGACAGTTATATTCCATTGGCTTTAAATAGATTTCCATGCCCATTTTTGTAACAGTACGACTAGCCGTATCAATGATGACATCACCAATTTGAATCTGTTCTTGTACAGTGCCATTACGTTCCAGTACTTTTTCAAGACGGACCATCACTTCCAGCATTTCAAATGGTTTTACAATATAATCTTCTGCACCGTCTTTTAATCCCTTTATCTTGCTCGCGATATCTCCCTTTGCGGTAAGAAATATTACGGGGATTTCATACTGCTTCAGTTTCGGTAACAGGCTATATCCGTCTCTTCCGGGAAGCATGATATCTACAAGTGCACACTGAAACGCATGATCTTGAATAATTGCTTCATATGCCTCATTTCCATCCAGATATCCTACTGTTTCATACCCTGCAATCTCCAAATTCATACATAGCAGGTCATTGATTGACATTTCGTCTTCTATCACAAGAATTCTTGCCTTCATAATTATTACCTCACATGTTTTTATAAATATCTTTTCACAGGTTAATTATACATTAAATTCTATATCGCAGTTGTAACTGATTTGTAACAGCAAAAAAGGAAACCAAAACCATTCTATGAGAATAGTTTTGATTTCCTGTATAAACCGTTATTTTCTGATCGTTTATAACGCTGGTGAGAACATTTATTATTATTTTTACTCCATTCCGGAATCATTCGAAAGAGAGACAATGCAAATACAAAAATTATTAAAATCACTAGAATTTTCATACGTAGCCTGATTCCCCTCATTTACCTTTATCAGATCGTGTCATTCAAATCACATCCACTGATAATGCGATTCCATAAGTTCTCCCGCTTGTCCATTCCTTTGGTAAAATAGGGAAGTCTTTCCTCTTCCAGCTCTTCCAGACGAGGCACATTTCCATTCAGATAATTGTCAATCCGGTATCCTGTACTTTTAAGTCTTGTAATTACGCCACCAATTTTTATATCCAGAATCTCATAACCAAATGGCTTTGCATCGTTCATCCAGATTTTTTCTCTTGATGATTTCATATCTGTCAGATTGCAGATGATTCCAGGAATAACATTCTGACTGATATCTTTCAACGCTGCTCTGTCCGATCTGTCATATGCTGATTTTATACACATGCCCAAATCGGCTTTATCAGCTAATACCGCCGCCAGTTTTTCATAAAATGAAAATAAAAGCTGATATTTTCCTGTTTTTTTTGCACATTCCTTCATACATTTCTGTATGTTTTGGTAGTAAGATTTTGTATTGACACCTGATTCTTTCACATGATAATCAAAAATGCCTAACATTGGATCCTGGTATAACAGATATTTTGAAGGATTTTGAGCCTCTTTATTCTCTTTCGTATTTAAGAATAAGGAATCAAAATTGTCAAGTGCCATAAAATCATCAAATTCCCCGCCTGTGCAGTTCCTGAACTCCTGCTTAAGGATTGTTTCGTCATAGTCTCTGTGAAAATCAAGGTGTGCAAAAAGTACAAGTCCCGGAAGCAAAGCATCCACCGGGGTTTCTGCACCATTATCCATCCATGCTGTACAGAGAACCTCTTTTATATTGTATTTTTTACAAGTAGAAAGCGCTGCTTTGGTACACGCATAGGTCTTAGAATAATTGGGGGAAATTCCGTTCCAAATCCAAGATCCTCCTGCAAAAATAACGTTATCCGAAAGCTGCGCATGGATATCCAGCATTTTTTCATAGGTTCTGGTATCATCATGATAATAGTCCCAATATACTAATCCTAGATCTTTTTTCGGTTTTTCCCATTTGGAGCAGTCCGTGTTTTCGGGCAGATCATAGTATCCGCCTGTAGAATTTGCTGTAATGTACATGTCACTCCATATCATAGGCTTTAATTCTAATTTTCTGCAAATATCTACGACCCTGTTACAATGTTCCCTGATTATCAGTGACCCTTTTTTATATCCATTTTCTTTTAGATAATTTCCAAGTCCCAGCATGACAGCCTCATCCATTCCAAGATGTACCCTGTTGGTAGAAAAATTCTCTTTTACTGAGCTGAGCAGCTTTTCAATAAACTGATAAGTTTCCTCTTTTTCAGGCTGGAGAATGTCCGCAGAATCACGAATCTTATCCATTCCCGGCCACTTCAGCGCATTGTGCAGATGAGCCAGGGTCTGAATACACGGAACAAGCTCTACCCCAAACATGGAAGCGTAAGCATCCAGCTCTTTTATTTCGTCCTTGGTGTATTTTCCTCGATAAGCCCCAAAATAAGGCTGCCCCTCTACTTCATAGGTATCTTCTGTATAAAGCATGAGTACATTCATTCCAAGTTTTGCCAGTGTCTTGATCAGGAATTTCACCTTTTCAACTGTAAATACAGCATTTCTGGAACAATCCAGCATAAGACCGTTTCTTTCAAAGCAGACATGCTCTTGATATTGAAATTCATCCTCTTCCATATGATGTATGGCATAATTAAGTGCCCGGTAATAATGAGATATTTCCCGACAGATGATATGAATCTGGTTTTTTCTTTTATTGATCAATATTTCTGGTCTGTCCTGAAATTTAACAAACAATTCTATGTTTTGGTTGAAACCGTCATTTTCAGCCAGCAGTATTTCAGTACCTTTTTTAATAGTATTATATTCTTTCTTATCAGATGAAAAAACAATGTTCATACGTATTCCTCTTTCTTTAGGAATTCTGCTCTTCTTAATAAATCAATCTTTTTAGCAGAGCATCCCCTGTCAATGTTCTATTTTATTCGTTTGTAAATAATCGGCTCATCATAACCAAAAGTTCTTTTCCCATTTACTTCCATGGACTCTGATACTTCCAATTGATTTTCAGTGAACTTTTCATGCAGAGAAAATTTCAATACGGGAGAAAACATACTTACACTTCCGCCTTCCCATGTATCACCTGATTTTCTGAAAAATGCAGGAGTAAATTTTGCAGAACACTTTAGCTGATCATAGTCGGCACCTTTGAAGATTTTGTAAGTAAAATTCTTTTTATCATATCCTTCCGGTATCTCATAAGAAATAAGTTTTATTGAATTGCTTTCTTCCATGAAAAGAAACAAATGTGAAGAAGAGCGGATAGTTCCCTGTACAGAATAATAGCTCTCTTCAATCATAAATACGCCTTCGAAACCATTTGGGAGATTTGCAATTTTGGAATTACATATTGTATTGATATGCTTTGCATATGGATACTGTGGATTTGTCTTACTTATTTTCTCAAATTGATCCTTATTATCAAATTTTCCATTCAACAGTGTAACAAAATTTATCAAGTCAGCCATGATCTTATGCCTCCATAATCTTTATCATATAGTTTTTATCCACTATACACCTTCCATATAAAAGAGTCCATGTACAAAATAAGGGAATATATAAACAAAATGCATCAGTTAACAAACATCGGCAGAGGGGCATATCATTGTCCAATTGATATGCCCCTCTTTGTCTGAATTACTGTTCCATTTTATAAATTTACGCATAATATTTCGTACCACACCCTGTTTCTATGGCTGAAATAAGAACGTTACTGTTAATTGTGTTTGTATCTACTTAAGGCACGAATCAGTTTTTCTGACTCCAGTGGTTTTGTAAGATAATCGTCCATTCCAGACTTCAGTGCTTTAGTCTTATCTTCTGTAAAAGCATTGGCGGTCATAGCTATAATCACAACAGCAGATGCATCACTTCTGTTCATTGTACGTATTTCTCTGGTAGCTTCCAGGCCATCCATAACTGGCATCATAATATCCATCAGAATTACATTGATCTCACCAACACCTGATTTTGCAAATGCTTCAACAGCTTCCTTGCCGTTTGAAGCCTTTATAATTTCTGCTCCTGCATTTGTCAGAAGGAATTCCGCAATTTCCATATTCAATTCATTGTCTTCGGCCAAAAGGATTCTCATACCTTCAATTGATACATCGTCTTCCTGGCTTTCTGCCTGCTTCATATCAGCAGAAATAAGGAATGGGAGCTGTACCATGAATGTGGTTCCTACATTTTTCTCGCTTTCAAATTTAATCGTACCGCCCATTTTCTCTACCAGTTTTTTTGTAATTGGCATACCAAGACCTGTTCCTCCATAAACAGATCTTGCACCGCCTGTTTCCTGAGTAAATGGTTCAAAAATATGGTTCTGAAATTCTTTACTCATTCCAACTCCGGTATCCTTGCAGTGAAACTCAAACAGTATATGTCTGTCATCCACCTGTGTTTCATAATAGCTGAGCAGTATCTCTCCTTTTTCTTTGTTATACTTGACAGCATTACTTATGATATTCATAAGGATTCTTTTTAAACTTTAATCACAGCACTTTTGCATGCTCTGTCAATGTGTTTATTTCCATAAATAAATTTTTCTTTGTACCCATTATATGGTTCCAGTATTGATACGTCAATCCCATTAATGTGCCTTCTCTTCTTCACTCTTTGTGAAAGGAAGAGATTGCTAGCTTTTACCAATCGCTCTTCCACTTCCACATCAAGTCTGCTTTGTTCTGGATTACCGAAATGGTGATCATGCGTCAGGCTGATACTGTTGACAATGAAAAACAGGAGCCAGCTGCATTACAACTTAGCTCCTGTCCTGTACATCTTGAATATAGAATTAGTAAAAACAGATTATCGGGACATCATACTGAATAAGACTATAAAGCTGTCCGGCATTTTCTGGTGGAAGATTGATGCATCCATGAGAACCACCTGTAAGATATCTGTCACCACCAAAATACGGCTGCCAGTCTGCATCATGAAAGCCAATTCCTCCATTGAATGGCATCCAGTACGTTACCGGCTGTTCATAAGAATATGTTCCATTTGCTGTCATTTCACCTCGCAGCACGGACGGACTGCTCTTTGAATTCAGTGTGAATATTCCAGGGGGTGTTTTTCTATCCGGATCGCTTGGCAGTCCGGATACGATTTCTGATTGGAAAATAATATTTCCATTCTGATAATACCACATATACTGCTCTGTAAGATCTACCTCTATATATGTATTTCCGAGATCATTGATCCCGTGTGCATTTGCCCTCATAGAATATACCGGTTCCCTGGTTGTCTGGGTTCCTGACTGAATTTCCTGCATGAGCTGTGCTACTTCCTTGTCCTGATCAATCTTCCATCCATAGGCTGAGCCATATACATACACTGTCCTTCCGCTTATGGTCTGAAATTGTCTTTCAGTGCCAACTGTATCATGATCTGCTGCAAGCTGTGCCACATAATCCACTACATGCTGCCGGAAGGCTTCATCATTCTGGAGCAGCTGCCCTTTCTCGTCAAACTGCAGCCAGTTTTTGATGGTATTCCCATCGAGTGTTACCGTTTCGTCTCCAAATGTATATGTGATATTTGCTTTTGTCAGGTTCTTATATGTATTTACCATATTCTGAAGTTCTGAACTTTCTTTCGTCACATCTGCTTTCTTATAAGCCTTTGGATCACTTTCCAGATTTACCTCTGCCGCATCGTTATCGATTGCCCTGCATATCATCTGATAAGCTTCTTTGGTATTTAATTCGTTGCCTTCCGTTTCTGGCACAATAGTGAATTCTGAGTTAACAAAACTTACATACGCATTTTCCGGTGCTATCTGATTCTCTTTTTTCGCACAATTTAATGAATTTACCTGTTCTTCCAGTTTCTCCCGGCTGAAAAAAGTCTCTTCTTGAACCATATAGTTTTTTATTTCAAAAAGACTGCCGATCCATTCCCATGATTTCTGAGTTTTCAGCAGCTGGAGAACCACACCGCTGGATACGTATTTATAATCAATGTCTTTTCCTGTAATGGCCTGCGGGTCCTGCATTCTTGCCCTTACCTGAATAGTATAGTTATCCTTTTTCCCAGCAATCTCCTGCTCAACCTCATATGCTGTCTTATTTGAACTGTCAATCCCATTGATGGTCGTCCCATAAAAGAAGTGATATGAGTAATAATAAGATATACCTGCATAAATACAACAGCCTATAACAAAAATCATCAATATAATCAATATTACAATTTTCTTAATTTTATTTTTCTTCTTTTCTGAAAATATAATAGATCTGAATTCCGATTTATCCATCGGCACATAAACAACTGAACCTGGTCTTGCCGATTTTGTGGTTCTCATTGACTGCCCTATCACTTCTTTTTGTCTCATATCCTACTTATCTTTCTTTGAATCACTTAGTTTTTTGCACTGTCTCACTGTCATTATCAAAATGTAATGTCTTATGATATTTCGCATTCTCCTCCAGAAGTTTTTTCCATTTCTGTCCGTCTTCTTTCGTAGGATTATCAAAATTCTGCTGCCCCTTCAGTTCATCCATATACTGGATATAATCCAGGAAATAAATATCTACTGTCGAAATATCCCTGTCCTGAATTGCGAAGTTATTACAGTTTCCAGTAGACTCATTATATGGAAGTGTGTTTCCGTTGGCATCAAGAGCTACCATGAAGCAGTCACTGTTGGATCCTTCCTTATAAAGTTCATTTACCGTCAGTTCATACGGAGAACGAATTACGGATTTGAGTCCGATACCAGCATCGTTTGTATCATTCAGTTCCAATACTTCTGTCCGGGAATCATCTACTGTAACCGGGATATCGAAACTCCAGTTACCTTCATATTTGTAGTAGCCGGCATCCCTTCCATAGTTTTCATCATCCGCTTCTGACCACTCATAGTCTGCTTCCAGCCCTCTTACCTTCGAGATATCCAGATGCAGATTAAAAGTATCCGGAATCTCAATATCTTTAATATATTTCTGATATGCTCCACCACGCTCAGATACTTTATTGATAAACTCTTCCAGCAGTGCATAACCTTCATCCGTCTGATCATCTAAGTCCGCCTGAGTTATTCCCATCTCATCCATTACCTGCTGTGTCATTTCATTGTATTTCTCATTATATTCCGTATAGTCTTTTGCCGCCTGAGCAAGATCATAACGGAAAATGCATGCATAGGTGTTGTCATCCAGAAACTGTCCTTCCACATGACCGTCTATCACCCGATTAGCTTCTGAATCAAAGTCCACACCTCCAGTCATATCCAGATCAATGACCGGTGTTCCACTTTCCGCCCTGGTTGACGTTTCTGGAAATGGCTTATCACTCTTAAACTGCATAGTTATATAGACTGCCTGGCTGTTGGCATATACCTCAGAACATGTAATTGTCAGCCCATCTGCTGTTTTAATGTAAGCATTCTCACTAGTGGCATTACCTGTCTTGTCCCCATCTGCTTCACTGCCATCTGCCGTTGTTCCATCAACGGATTCCAAGGTTGTTGCATAATCCGAAAAATCACCAAAGAAACTTACATTATCCTGCAAGATTTCAAAAAGCCCTCCTACAACCGGAATATTCTTTGCCATTACTGGATTGGTTGCACAGAATATAAATCCGACTGCCAGTACCGCTGCCATACCTCCTGCTACCCTGCCTCCAATTTTCATCCAGTGATATGGATCCTTTGGTGCTTTTTTCTGTAACACAGCATTATTTTCAATCAATCGATATGCCTGATTGATACGTTCATGCACGATTGCCGGCATTTCTGTATCCTTTTGAAGTTTTTCCTGGAAGTCTTTCTCATTATTATTTAAAGTCATCATTAAACACGTCCCTCCTTAACCTTATATCCATACATCTCTGCAATCTGTTTTCTACCACGATGAAGACGAGATTTCACAGTGCTTTCCTTCATATCCAGAGCGTCACTGATCTCCCGGACACTAAATCCTTCCATATAGTACAAAAGAACAACCAAACGATATTTGCTATCCAATGTTTCTAATACTTGTGCCCATTCCATCGCCGCATATTCTTCTTCGTGAAAAGGTGTTTCCGGCATCTGATCCGTATAAGTAACCAGCTTTTTCTTCTGTATCATGTCCTTACACTTGTTGATCAAGATTCGAATCATCCAAGTTTTAAAATATCTGTTCTGTTTCAGACTTTTCAGATTTTCATAACAGGAAAGAATCGTATCCTGTATTGCATCCGCAACATCTTCATCATTTTTCAGATATGCTGCCGCAATCTTATACATACTCTGTACATTCTCATCCATAAGTCGGCAGAAAGCATCTTTGTCGCCTTTCTTCGCTTTTCGTATCAAAACCTCATTCATTGTAGTTCCGGCTCTCCTATCTCAGACTAGTCATCCGTAGTATACTATAGAAGCTTCATTTATGTGCTTCTACTTATTAGACGTGCGAATCCCTAAAAAGGTTGCAAATATTTTTAAAAAAATTATCTCAGATAAAAACACCCCCGAAATCGTTCAAATTTTATGATCATCAGGTCCTATTAGGGTATAAAAACAGCCGTACCATGTGCGTTTTACATGATACGGCTGTCAATAATTCTCATACCCTCAGGATAGATTAATTGAATCGCCAACTAAGACTCTCCATTTTTATTTATGTAATAAAGTTTGATCCAGCATGTTTTTAATTTCATCCGGAAGACTGTCTATCATTGCATTTTCATCCAAAAACAGTAAAGTTGTATATTTTTTCGCATCATTCGGTGCTGAGAAAATATGAGTTACTGTATATGCTGTTGTACTTTTAGAAAAACAATCTTCATCTCGCAGTGATTCTACTACAAAGCAATCGCCTTTTTGCTGTCCCTGATCATCATACTCTTTATTTAAGCATAGAGTAAAATTAAGATCTGTTGTGCCAAACTTATAAGTTCTCGTATCTGTAACAATCTCTTCCAACATAAAGCCTTCTGAGCCAGCCAGCATTGCAATCTGTCCGATATGCTTAATTTTACGCTTACACAATGAAAAAGGGTGCTGCGGTGTAAAAAATATCTGCGAAGCCTGAAGCAGTTTTTTTGCTGCATAACTATAAAACTTTTTTGCGGAAAGGTTTGTGGCCACACCTGTTAAGTGCCTGAAATTGGCAGCTTTATAAAGCACCTCAATATATCTGCCTTCAAATACATATAGAAATCTTTTACCTACTAAATGCTTCCTATACAGATCGGCAGCTATTTTAATCTCCTGTACGATTTTCTCTCTATCCTGTTGTTTTCCCATCTATCTTTTCCCAATCATCACTATAATATAAAAACAGCACCGGACAACTTTTTGTTATCCAGTGCCCATAATCTTAAAAAGCGGTTTTATGCTGGCTGTCAGCCGCGACATCCTTCCGAACGTCTAAAATGTCGCCGGTATCATTAAGTCCCCGGCGCGGACTCACCGTATCTCCCTGGTGTGGGCGTAATACCCTTCCGAGTATCAAATAGTCCCAGTAATTACCCTGCCCGGGCACAGTACAGCTTTTACGTGCCGCTACACGAAACCTTTTGGTTTAACTATATTATATGCGATACCCTAAGAAATATCAATAGTTTCTGGCAAAATCGATTGGCTGTATTTTATTGTACCCCATTACTTACCACTGTCTATGATTTCCAGGCCCTCAGGACAGATCAATCAAAAATCATATTCTCTGTCCCATCAGGTTTTAAAAATACTGTTTTCGAAATTCCATTGCATTCCAGCGTTACTTTCTGCTCACGGGAAGAACAGCGGCGAACCCTGTGTATCCTGCCCTCTCTCCATTCAAAATCAACTGTGATGTCACCCTGTGCCTTCATTCCCCCGACTTTTCCGTCTTTCCACTCATCCGGAAGTGCCGGAAGCAACAGGAAATGCCCTTTCCTGCTCTGGATAAGCATCTCTGCAACTGCAGCTGCAAAGCCAAAATTCCCATCGATCTGGAACGGTGGGTGTGCACACAGCATATTGGGATAAATGCCGCCTCCCACACAGGAGATATTTTCCTCCCTGGTATAACGGAGCTGGTTTGATCGAGTAGGAGACGGCTTTTGCCGCCGACCTCTCACACCACCGGACATGCGGTTCCGCATCCGGCGGTTCAGTTAACTTGACATCTCGCTTTACAAAGATATTCCTCGGCTGAGAGTAAACCAAATTTCTTCAAACGTGCATTTGACATCGCATAACAAACAGTTTTTGTACGGCACACTCGGGCATATCCATGAAATCCCGCCTCACACCTTGCATTCTTTTTACTAATACCCAGTTTTACCAAATTTTTATATCTGGTTTTTGGATTTTTCCAGTGTTTCCATATGCACATCCTGAATCTATACCTGATTACTGTATCAAGTTTTCGGCTTACTGTAAGAATTGAGCCAATTTTAAAGTAATTAATCCATCCTCTTACTACCTCTGCTATCTTTTTCGCTTTGTATGAATTACTCACGCTCCACTTGCGGCTCGTAAGTTTCCTGACTTTCTTCATTACTTTATCCAATGACTTTTTCGGAACTTTCATCCTATATTTCTTTTCCTGAAATTGATAATAAAAAGCAAATCCCAGATATTTTGCTTTTGTCGTACTATCATTATACTTTTTTATTATAAAAAAATACATAAACAACATTCGCCAAAACATGCACAAAATGTTATACTTTTACATAATAGCCAACTATTTTTTAACAATATTTTGTAGAATCGTAAAATTGCACAATTCATATTGTTGTGTTTTGTGCAATATGACAAAGAGGACATTACTTGTATACATTATCAGCATACTATCACAAATCCAGGGTTGATTTTATGGATAAAAAACATCCCCTGTTTATTGGAAGCTGCGGTACTTATCATCTATACACCGTAGAAAAGCTTCCTACCCACCGCCCGAAAGACCGGCTTGATTATCAGCTTCTTTACATCGCATCCGGACGGGCACATTTTATTTTGATGGAAAACCTACTGTTGTAGAAGCCGGCAATATGGTACTCTACCGTCCACGTGAGGAACAACGCTATTATTATGGAGCGGATCAGACCGAAGTTTACTGGGTTCACTTTACTGGAAATAATGTAAAGAACTTTCTAAGAAGATATGGGATTGCCGACGATACCCGCATTATTTATACCGGTATCTCCATTGAGTACAAAAATCTATTTATGTCTATGATCGAGGAACTGAATCTGCAGCGAATTGATTACGAGGAGATGCTGATAAATTATTTCATGATTCTCCTGATCAGCCTCCATAGAATAGCACTGCAAAAGCCACGTAAAAAGAACCTTCAGAACATGAACGATATGGAACAGGCTGCACAGTACTTTCGGATGCATTATAATAAACCTATAAGTATTGAGGACTATGCTGTTTCCCACAATATGAGTATCAGCTGGTTCATCCAGAACTTCCGTCAGTATGCCAATACTACATCTGCTCAATACGTGCAGTCTCTGAGGCTTACCAATGCAAAAATGCTTCTGGAAACGACCAATTATAATATCACAGAAATAGCCAACCTGGTCGGGTACGAAAATCCATTATATTTCAGCCGATTTTTCCGAAAACAGTGTGGCATGTCCCCTTCACAGTTCCGCAAGCAGCTGGTGCTGAATGCAGAAAACTGTCCAAAATAAAACCAACCAAAAACGCTGGGAGCAATTCTCAGCGTTTTTGATTGGTTTTAAATATTACGATACTTTTTTACCTTAGAATTAATGGACATAAAGCCTGTTTCAGGATGTCGCGGATAAATATTCTTATACCTGTAAGTACTCAGCACGATCCCCATGAGTCCATAAGAAATTATAATACAGCTTCCTCCGGCTGAAAAAAACGGAAGAAATGTTATTGATTGCGGAAATACGCCAAGATTCTCAAGGACATTTATCAAAAAACTGATGAGAAATACAATTCCGCACCCGCATCCCATCATCATACCCAGCTGATTTTTCTGTCGCAACGCAGTGTTAAAGATTGCAAAAATCAGAACCGCAAGAACACAGCACAAAAGTATAGCTGCAATTATTCCATATACAGATGACAGATAGGTCAGAATATAATCCGCGTTAAATGCTGGCAGGATTCCCGTTACATCTGATTTGCTTTTCCCGATCAGCTTATTCTGTCTCCAAAGTGAATGCAACATTTTTGTGAGATAGTCTGTTTCGCTACCACTGGAAAACATCGCCTGTATGCGCGCAATTTGATATTCCGCCAGCCTGTTTCTCAGGTACATACCCAGGAAAGCTGCTATGGGCGCGGTCAAAAACACAGCCCAGATTCCACAGATAGTTCTTTTCTTTCTGACAGTAAACCAGTCCTTTTTGATTGCGATCGTCAACATAGTCAGCATAGTTACCAGCATCACACAAGCTGTCCTGAGTGCCGGCAGGCTGTAAACTAATATTACTGGAGCAATCAGCCATAAGATTGCTCTTATCAGTCCCTTATATCCCCACCCATGATATTTATATAAAATTGCTCCATATATGGGGACATAAAACAGCATCAGTTTTTGTACATCCATGCCTCTTCTGCCTCCTGGCAGTGATATAAAAATCCTCGCTCCGTTTACCTGGCCTCCTTCCAATATAACCAGCAAACAGACGGACAATAAAACAGCTGCAATTATTTTTGAAAATTTTGCCAGTACGGTATAGTCCAGCAGATACAAAATCATCATGACAGCCAGCCCGATCATAACATGAAACACATATCTGTCAGAACCGGCTGCCGCATTCTCACTGGCTTTTCCGGAAATCCCTGCATGTATCAGAACACCTGCAATGCTGATAAATATAATCATTCCCAAAAGTTTCCATGCAGCCTGAGGTCTGTGGATACTGTCAAGGGAGATTCCTGTTTCCACAGGATCCCCCATGTCTCTGACGGCTTCCTTCTCTGCCTGTTCATGATCCATGCCTGCCTTCATGTTTTCCGCAATCTGATCCTCCATATGATCCTGCAGTTCCTGTTTTATGTATGGTCTGGCTTTTGTGCAGCGAATCTGTTCCAGCAATAATTTCAGATATTCATCCATAACTCACACCTCCAGTATAAGCACATTGGTCACTGCTGCAGAATACTCTTTCCATTCCTCTATTTTCTTTTCCAGGAATCCTCTTCCCTGTCTGGTAAGGCTATAATACTTTCTGGTCTTTCCAGCTACATCCTGTTCATATACTGTCAGGAGTCCTTTCTCTTCCAAGCTGTGCAGCAATGGATAAAGAGTTCCAGCCTTCAGCTCAAATACATTCTGAGATTTTTGCCTCAGTGTGTCGATCATCTCATATCCATACATATCCTTTTCAGACAAAAGTTTCATTACAAGCATTGCCATACTTCCTGAAACCAATGCTCTTTCAATAGCCATCTGGTCCACCCCCTTCTTAGAATAAGTTATATATCGGCGCTCTATATATCGGTCATCTATATAATAGATTATTTTACATTATTTGTCAATATATCAATAAAATTTATCAAAACTAATGGCTATTACCATTCATTGATTGTTTCGGTAATTGCCATATTGTATGTGCTTCGCCGGGGCGTAGGCCGCAGCAATGGCGGTAACGAAAGAAAACACAATAACAATAGCAAGTAATTCTACCGGCATGCTCCACAGAGTTCCAAAATACCATGTAAGCAGCTTGATATACAGGAAACGACTAAGAGCAATCCCTATGACGCCACCGATTACAAATCCAGAAATGGAATAAGTAAAGGCTTCTTCGGCAATCATCCGTGTAAACTGATTTCCGTCCATACCGACAGCCCGCATAGCACCATACTGTTTTATCCGGGCTGTTACGCTCGTAGAAATGCTGTTTATAGTATTAAACAGTGTAATCATAGCAATAATTGCCAAAAAACTATATACACTAAAATTTCAACCTCTTGTCCCGCTATCTGAATGGTATCTCCAACTTTTAGTGGATTGTCTTTATTTGAAGCAGTCATGACCTTATTACTGTCCCCGTAAATTTCTGATAAATCCCCTTGTACAAGACTGTCTTTTGCTCTGTCTAACAAATAGTCACTGTACGATGTGATATTTACATGATTGATTCCCTGCCGTGAAGAAGCAGCAGAAACATTCTCTATGTATGTGCTGCCAAAAACGTGATCTATACCAGAAATAGAACTGACGGTATCATTCAAAAAAATAAGAGGGCTGCATCTTACAGCTCTCTTATTTTAAATATACATCCTATTCTTCATATCCCTGCGGATTATTAGACTGCCATCTCCAGGAATCTTCACACATCTCACGGATACCGTTTTCTGCTTTCCAGCCAAGCTCTTTTTCTGTCTTAGATGCATCACAATAACAAGTTGCAATATCTCCTGCTCGGCGAGGTTTGATCACATATGGAATTTTCACACCAGTTGCAGCTTCAAAATTCTTCACAATATCAAGAACACTACAGCCCTTTCCGGTTCCCAGATTGTAAACCGCAAGCCCTGGATTTTCTTCGATTTTCTTAAGTGCTTTTACATGACCCTTTGCCAGGTCCACAACATGAATATAATCTCTTACACCAGTTCCATCCGGAGTATCATAAGCATATCCTGCAGAAGCATCACCTGATAGGTTGAATTTCGATGGTTTTTCAGATAATCTCTGCGAAGAAAACCATACTTGCCAAGTTGATCCATCTGCTCACCGGATTTATAAGTAAGATCTGGAAGCAGATATCCATTTACATTCGTATACGTTAGTTTCATTTTGTTAGCACTCTCCATTTCTCATCATTTTTTGACCACAAATTTACGACATTTACGACAAATCTGACACTGCTTTACAATACCAGACAAAATGACTGATACCCCGAAAAGCCTGTAAAACAGGCACTTTTGGGATACACAAGACAGGACAAAAATCGACTTCCATTATCAAATAAAAAACGCGAATATTCCAGTGCTTAATAAGCCACTGATATTCGCGTTTCTTATTATCCTAACCACTTGAAAGATGGATAGTATCTTACAACAGCTTTCCCCACAAGCTGGTCAAATCGCACGAATTTGTTTTTCCATGAACGTGAATCCTTCGAATCATTCCGGTTGTCACCAAGCATGAAATAACTGTTTTCCGGAACTGTATATGGACCATAACTTCCGATCATTTTCTCCGGAATGAAAGAGTCATCCAATGGAGTGGGTGAACCATCAATGTAAACTTTCCCATCCTTAATTTCCACTACCTCTCCCGGCAGTCCGATCACTCTTTTGATAAAAAGACGGCTTTCATCATCTGGGTATTTGAATATTACAATATCAAATCGCTCCGGGTCCTTGAACTTTTCAGAAATTTCATAACCGAACAGATTAAGATTAATTCCATACGCAAGCCGAAAGCCGAAAAGGCGGTCTTTCACCATAAGTGTTTTTTCCATGGAGGGTGAAGGGATTTTTGCGTTAATCAAAACAACATTATTGATAACCAGAGTAATTGCCACTACTATTACAATCAATTTCACATAGCCTAACAGTTCACGCCAGATTTTCATGCTCTCCACCTCACCGTTCTTCATTATTCATATATCTGAACAATCTTTTGTCATATTTTGCTTCCTGGTACCAGCCAATTCCGATCATGACCACGCCTAATACAATGGTAACCGTTCTGACCATTGTATCAGCTGAAAACAGGCAGGAAATTACAATTCCAGTTCCTGCACCAGTAAAAAAGTCAATAACAGACTTTTCCCGTTTCAATGATCCAAGCACTCTTTCTTTATCCATGGTTTTTACCATTTTGACATCTTCCTTTATTAAGACATCGAGAGAAATATCAAAACGGTTGCTGATGTCTATGAGAATCTGCAGATCCGGATAGCTCTTTTCATTTTCCCAATTAGACACAGTCTGTCTGGTAACATGAAATATTTTTCCAAATTCCTCCTGGGTCAGTCCCTTTTCTTTTCGTATTTTTAGTATCTGCGTTCCAATATTCATATTGCTCTGCTCCTGTTCTTCCAATCGGTTTTGCTTTCTCACTTGGATTATATAAAAATTTCTGCCAAATGAAAAGCAATTTACCTTTTACAGCGAAAAAACAGGTATGCAAAGCTTCTTTGACATGGGATTTTTGAAAACAGATTCACGTTTCTCTACTTAATCTGAATCCTTATTTTATCCCCGACAGGTGTCCAGCCGGATTCTGCAGTGATTTCACCTGTAGCTCCATCATAATATGCGCTTTCTTCGGTTCCGTAATCTTCATCCGTTTTATCTGCTGCGTCGGTATTTTCTTTCTGGTCTGTATCGTCTTGAAGCCTTACTTCTGTGGGAGCATCTGCCCCTCCGATAATTTGAGTTTCAACCTGATCCTCTGCATCTGACGGATTTTCTCCCTCCAAAGTATCCTCTGGAACTTCTTCTACCTCTTCTGTAGTCTCACCAATTTCTACAAAATCGTCATCACCCCAGACAGTGTCTGCAGCAGCCATGTAAGGTTCTCTGGTATAAAGCTGTAATTCCAGATAATCGCTGTCAATATCCGGGAGCAAAAGAACCGGACCGTCAGAATCCAGCTGATACATGCCCCAGAAACTGGTTTTAAAACTCCATTGAGTTTTACCATCTGCTGCCGAATTACTGCGCAGTTCATACTGTACCTGATTTCCTTTACTGTCTGTCCCCATAAGCATCATCTCATTACCATTATACAGCTTTTCCTCAAGTTCTTCCGGAATTTCTGCCTTAATTATACTTTGCAGTTTATTCATGGAAAAGTCTGTTAATTTTACGGTTCCTTCTTCTGTTTTAACAGAAACATCTTCCAGCTTTTTATGAACTGTCTGTTTCATAAGCTCCTCATGGGGAATAGAAAAATCAAACTCAAACTCTGCGAAATAATCTTCGCCAAGATTTTCATTTTGATAGGCACCGAGTACCAAATGTACTTCTGGATTTTCTCCCAAATCACCATCAAGGGAAAACCGGGATTCCAGAACAGCATCATAGACATTTTCATCCAGTCCAGTATTTAGCAAATCTTCGTCCGAATATGGCAGAAGGTGTCCGCTTTCGTATTCTTCAATTTTCTGTCCATTTATTGTAGTTTTCTGATAATCAATGTCAAGCTGTGTATTGGCAAAGGTCCAGTCATCCTGGACATCATCCGTGTCCTTTTGCCCGGAAGATGTTTTTTCTGCATGCACCTTTGTTAACAGAACCCCATTATCCAGAACAACTTCTTTTAATGTTACAGTAATTCCTTTGTCTTCCTTAGAGGTATTCAACACTTCCGTATAAGATTCAATGCCTTTTGGGAAACCAAGGGTTTCTCCTATGGACAATGTAATATTTTTTATTGCAGCCTGGATATGTGGATTAGAAAAGATAACAGAACCCAAGGTGACGATCACACAGGCAGCTGCTGCTTTGCTCCACCCTTTTGGTCTCCGGTTTTCCTTTTTTTCACTCCATTCCCGCTCTGCTTCCTCTATATATTTCGGATCAATATTACCAAATTCTTTTGAAAAATCAAACTTTTTCATATGCGTCCTCCTTCTTTTTCCAACAGTTTCAACAGCTTTTTCCGGTTTCTGTATAAATTCATTTTCACGCTTCCCGCTGACATATGATGCCTTTTGGATATTGCAGAAACAGGATCTAAAAACCAGTATCTTCGTACAAAAATATTTCTGTCCTTTGGAGACATTTCTTCCAAAAAACGATTTATGGTTTCCATCAGTTCTTTTTCCGCCAGCTGTTCTTCCACGGTATAAGTTACATTTAGC
The DNA here is from genome assembly GCF_003480785.1 of Ruminococcus sp. AM26-12LB. Lineage (NCBI taxonomy): Bacteria > Bacillati > Bacillota > Clostridia > Eubacteriales > Oscillospiraceae > Ruminococcus > Ruminococcus sp. AM26-12LB. The sequence goes on from NZ_QUJX01000016.1 coordinate 30,852, forward strand.
TGCTCCATTTCCTCCATAACATCTGCCATATGAACATCCGGGCGCTTGCCTGCAAACTTTTTCCTTAAGCAGTCAATACTAAGATTTCTTGTAATCCGACCGCAAAAGTGTGCCAATACAGGAGGATGCGTAGGTGGAATCTGTGACCATACTGAAAACCAGGTATCATTCAGACATTCCTCGGCATCTTCTCTATTCGCCAATAAATTCCAGGCAATCTTGTAGCAATAGGGATGATACTTAGTACTCAATTCTATAATTCCATTCTCATCTCTTTTCAAAAACAGGTTTATAATTTCATCATCATTCATTTACAGGTTGTCCTCCGGGTTTCTTTAAGATAAAAGTCACTGTCCATAATCTGACCAGCAACAGATAAGGCGCCTTTTTGAATAAAAAAATTTCCATTCATATTATATATCGTAAAAAATAGTGGATGGTAACAAAAAAATTTAATTTTTTTCAGTTGAGATCCAAACTACAGTTTTGGTTTTCAGAAGATTACCTTTTAGAGGTAAAAATAATGAAAAGCAGCCGATATTCTCATTTTATAAATCATGAGATACCGGCTGCAACTGCTGTTATAAAATATTTAGTCCAATAAAACTCCCTCTATTTGTATTTTTTAGAAAAGATTTGCACGTCTAACTCATCACTGAAATAACGAGAATGCGACGCACAATTATTCAAGTCGTTGAGTCACTCTTGAAAGTAAAACCGTATTACACTTGTAAAAAAGGTCTGCCGCTTCTGCACTCAGATTTTTTAGCAAGTGTAATATTCTACATATTCCTGAACTCTCCTTATGGAGTAACATATCACTGATATGGACAAACAGATACCTTTCGACGATCAATCAGTCTATTAATTGTTTTTAGTAGCAACATCAAATTGAATCAATTTCTTTATATAACTTTATTAATTGCTTAAGCAAATTTTCATATTCTTTTATTGTCTCATCCGAGTCAGACTCTTTTACTATATCCTTGTCATTTCGTAGATTAGAAATTTCAAATGGGTATTGGTTCAATAATTTGATTGTTTCTTTGCAATTTGGGATTAATTGATTTCTTTTATTATATGGAATCACATTTATGCGCTCTCTTAAATTATGCCGCAGATTGTATGCAAGCCAGTCTGCCGTATCAAAAAAAGCACGATACTCATGTCCATATGCTTTCTCAAGGTTTCCTTTGATATAAGAATAGTAATCGTATCCTTCCGGCACTTTTTTGGTTGTGCTTGCAAAAATCCTTACAATATGATCATATGCATCCCGGTGCTCTTTTAATGGCTGAATTAATGCATCCCCATTTTCTGATATTTCTTCGGCTGTAAGTAGATAAATTTTGGTTTTTTGATGTAATTGATATATCTTTTTCCACAACAGTCCAATCTCATCGTTTTGCATTAGATTAAAAACATTTTGTTCAGCCATTTAAAATACCCCGCTATTGAATTAATGAATTTTTAACTTTGACTCCTTTTCCCTCATTACCAGAAACGATTTTTCATCTAGAATACGGTCACCAAAAATCCGCCAGGATCCACGTCGCTTTATTCGGTACGCTTTAATAGTGGAGATTTGTCCGTTTTCACAGTCTCTTGAAAAAAATTTCCTATATTTAAAAGTTTCTATTATCCCCCATAGAGTTCCTGCAACTATAAAAAAGGAAGTACTGCTACAGCTTCAATCATAAATATTCTCCTTATCATCCCAGTTACATGCATCGTCACAATCGGACTGCATCCCAAGGTCTTTTGGTTCGATCACATTTCTTACACTACTACCTGCACTATATTTTTCTCTTCTGTAAATTATGCTAAGATGAACAAATATTTCTCTGTAAAGTAACAAAAGAATAAATCCAACAAATATACAGGATAGTAATATAACTCCTTTCCTAGATGCCACAGATTGCAATTGTGGATTTCCAAGGAAGCAAACTGCTGAAATTGCGCTTCCTAATTTGCCTTTCCATTTAAGAACAATGAGTCGAAAGCATCCAAAACCGTAAAATCTTTCAGATTTCCACCCACATACTCCTTAAACTCTTCCTCCAATAATCCGAAAGTTTCTATACAAACAAATAGAGTTTTATCATAAAAGTCCCAAATACCATTGTCAACGGATTTTTCGTATATTTATATTTTTACCGTCTCATAACCAACTCTCTCACTTCGAACATGTAGCAAAAAATCTATCATACCAGATAAGGAATGTCAAAACTGTCCAGATTTTACGGCTGTTATCTGCCTTTTTCTCTTTGTGCTCTTTCAGAAGTAAAAGAAGCTTATCTGTATGAAAAAACTCTTCTGCTTCTTTCGAGGTAAATAACTCCTTTACCCTCTGATACCAGTCATCCTGCCGCAGCCACACACGGATTGGAATTGGAAAACCAAGTTTCCTACGTTCATCGGTTTCCTGTGGAAGAAATTCTGAAACAGCTTTACGGAAAATATATTTGGTTGTACCCGCTGCAATCTTGGCTTCTTTCGGAAGCTTTGCTGCAAAGTCAAAAACTTCTTTATCCAGAAATGGTACCCTGACTTCCAATGAATGTGCCATGCTCATTTTATCTGCTTTCTGTAAAATATCGCCAGGAAGCCAGTATCTCAGATCTACAGACTGCATTTTTTCCATGTCTCGAAGTGATCCTCTGTTTTCTGACTCAAGTTCTTTAAAAAATGGTCTTAAATATTCCTGTGTGGAAGGTCCTGTTACTTTATTTTTCAAAATCTGCGCTTTCTCTTTTTCACGGTAAATATATGCATTTCCGATGAAACGTTCTTCCACTTTCATTCCTGCACGGATAAGGAAATCTCGTCCCTTCACATCCGGCAGCTTTGCAGCCAGTTTTCCAATTACACGTCTGACACCAAATGGAATCCAGGCAATTTTTTTCAATGATTCCGGTTCTCTGTAAATATTATATCCACCGAAAAGCTCGTCTGCTCCTTCTCCGGAAAGAACAACCTTGACATGACCTGCAGCCTCTTTTGAGAGAAAGTAGAGTGCAACGGCAGAAGCATCAGCAAGGGGCTCATCCATATGATACATAACATCTGGAAGGGCATCCCAGAATTCCTGCTTGGATATGATTTTCACATGGTGTTTTAAACCAGCTTTTTCTGCCACTTTGGCAGCTTTGTTTACTTCACTATATCGGTCTCCCTCATCGAATCCCACTGTAAATGCCTGATCTGCACCAGAGGAAGAAGCCAGATAACCGGAATCCACTCCCCCGGATAAAAACGCGCCGACTTCCACATCACTTAACATATGGTGCTCCACTGAATCCTTTAAATTCTCTGCAAGCTGATTCCGCAGCTGCTCCATATTCGTCTTACGGTCCCATTGGCCTGGTGCAAGCTTTGTTTTGAAATAAGTCTTTATCTCATAGTTTCCGTTTTTATATAAAAGCATATGACCTGGCATAAGCTTATAAATCCCCCTGAAAAAAGTTTCTTCCAGAGGGGAATATTGAAATGACAAATACTGCTCCAGTGCCTTCTAATTTACTTTCCTTTCATAGCCTGGAAATGCAAGGATACTCTTAATTTCAGAAGCAAATACAAAGTGTCCATCTATTTCGGCATAGTACACAGGCTTAATTCCAAAAAAATCCCTTGCAAGCATCAAACTCTGCTCCTGTTCATTCCATACAGCAAACCCAAACATTCCCCTGAGCTTATCCAGTGCCTTCTCCCCATACTGCTGAATAGTATTTATCAGAACCTCCGTGTCAGAATGAGTACAGAAAGAAATGCCGAAAGCCTCAAGTTCTGCCCGCAGTTCCTTATAATTATAGATTTCTCCATTAAAAACAATATGAAGGTTTCCGTCCGCACTTTCCATAGGCTGCTGCCCATCTTCTAAATCAATAATACTAAGTCTTCGAAAGCCCAGCGTGATCTTCTCCCTGCAAAAAGAGCCCTCACTATCCGGGCCCCTATGCTCAATGGCCTTCATCATCCTTTCAATTACTGTCTTCTGATCCTGTCTGTAACCTGTAAATCCACAGATTCCGCACATTTTATCCTCCGTATCTATTTGATGTAGTTTATACGCTGCAGCAACTCTTTTACCACAATTGAATCCCACATAGTCACATCGTAATCATAGTGGTCTGTGAGTCTGCGCTTCAGCTTGTGTTCTCCCTATTTTTCTACAGATGTAGAAATCTTTTCTAATTTTACATCTGTAGAATCAAAAAGTCAATCTTATTTTCTACAATTGCAGAATCTATGTCATATATTTGATTACCCGTCATGACATACCTCAATGACTCAGTTCTTACAGATTTTCAAACGGTGTGAATGCCTCACTGCTGATAAAATGAAAAGCCGGAAAAACGGTCTTTTGTTACAGAGCCATTTTTCCGACTGTATGGTTACCTATTTTCTCATTATCTAATTATGGGAGGATTTTTCTGTATCACCGAAAAAACTATTATTCCCGCACTTCAAGCCACTGGTCAATGTTCCCAAAATGTACCGCCTGCAGGTTATCTACATCAACCAGTTGCGGGAAGCTGTTTCTGATGATCATGACACCATTTTCCTTATCCTGTTTTTCTCCACCGCCAGCGATGCCTCCCATGGTCAGATCGAGTGTTAAAACCGTTCCATCTTTATAACGCACCTGGTCAATACTAGTTCTGGCATAAAGATCCATGCCATAGTCCGTACCTGCGTACTCAAATTTGTTTTTTTCATCTTCATACACCTTCATAGCTTCATCATAATCAAGATATAATGACCATAAAAGGGGCGTTACTTCCATTTCTTTCACAGTGATTTCATAACCTCCAAAATCACATTTCCGATTCACTTCCAGAGTTGTCGGAGGCTTTACTGCACCCAGAGTCCATTTAAAATCCCATGTTCCATCTGTAATAACAGTCGTATCATAATCTCCTTCCTCCGTAAGATTCTTTAATGTGATTTCTACTGTTTTATTACTCAGATCATAATCACCGTCATAAGATATACAGGCGTTAAAATATTTAAGATGTGTAGAATTTTGATCTGTTTTCAGTAACACATCCTGTCCTACCCCAGTATTGAAACTTCCAAATCTGTTATCGTCCACTGCATATACTTCTTTTCCATCGATCTTAAAATGTGTCATCTCCTCAAAAGAAGTATGATCAGTCATAGAAATACTGTCCTCTGTTTTCACTTCAAAAAAAGCATACAGGAATCCCTGATCCTGAATAGAATCTGTCAGGGTAACCGTCACACCATTTTGTGTTACAGACTGGTCTATATTCTGAATATAAGTTGATTCCTGCAGTGTCTCCTGCTGTTCCTCCGATGGATCCAGTCTTTTCACCAGGTAATCATTCCATTTAAAGAACTCTTTTGCAGCCACAGTAACAGCCATACCAGTACAGATTACTGCTGCTGCAATCAATAATCGTCCACTGATTTTTTTTCTTTTGTATTTTTTATCAACTGAATCCGCCTGTTCAATCTGTTTTAGTGTATCTTCAAATTTATTATGAAAATCCTGTGGTACTTCCGGTGCGATATTATTCCATTTCTTCTCTAACATGACATTTTCCCCTTTCCTGTTATTCTCTTTAATTGCTTGTTGTTTTTCCCAGTTGCCGGTCTTTTCTCTTCTTCGGATAACTGCACCTTCAAAAACTCTCTTGCACGTGAAAGTCTGCTTTTGATCGTTCCTTCCGGAATATCCAGAGCCTCACTGATCTCTTTCAAGGAAAATCCTTCTAAATAATACAATGTTACCAAAACCCTCAGATCCTCCGGAAGTTCCATAATCGCCATATACAAATGACTGTATCTGTCCTCCTCAGTCATTTTCATATTGTCCATATATTCTTCATATGGAATAACATTTTTTCTTTTCCGAAGAATCCCTTTGCATTCATTGATCAATATCCTTGTGATCCATGTTCGGAAATATTTTTCTTTCTTTAAAGTGGGAAGTTTTTCATATGCCTTAAGAATTGTTTCCTGCACAACATCCCCACAATCAGAGTCATTCTTCAGAATGGACTTTGATATATGATACAGCATGGCTTCTGCATCCCGAACCTCCTTAATAAATACATCTTTTGTCATAACTTTGTCTTCTCCTTTTGTCCAGCCGGATTACTACTCATGTTTACTTTTACACTTATTAGATGCATCGGAAAGGAAATCGGTTCTCATAAAAGTATTTTTTTCCGTTGCCTCTTCCATTGCCAACGAAATATCCACTTTTTTTAATCTCTGTTCTATTTGTATTTTTTATGTAATTCCGTAATATATTCCTCTAGCCTCTCTTTGTCTTGCTCTTCACAGGCGACAAAAACAAAACACTGCTTAGATCAATCCGATATGCTTTTACTGTTTTCTCACCCAGTTTCTCTGTATATGTGCAATGAAAGATGAGATACTTTATCCCCATTCCAGACAGGTACGCAGAGCATGACTCTCACAAAGCAGTGTCCATTCAGATAGTTGGAACCGTTGTGTGCGGCTCAGTATAGATAATATCAGCAGAAATAAGGTATTTGCTGTCGGAACAGAAAAAGTTTCAAAATAGATCAAAAAATATTGCTGAAGTCTGCCTATCAGTGTTTTTTCGCTGTATAATGTTTTTGCCGTACAGGGTCACTTTCCTTTGTAATGTTTTATGCCAAATTCATTATACATCAGGAAATCCTGTACGATATTTTTTTATAAAAAAGTTGTAAAGTGGTGTATCAATATCATAATTTTCTAAAATTGAAACTTTTTACGCTTTGACAAGATATATAAGAATGTAAAGGTTAAAAGCTTTTAATTTTTGAAAATATTAAAAAGAAAGTAGGATTGATATGACAGATGAAGAAGAACTTTTGCAGCGTCTCAGGAACAGAGAAAAAAATTCAATAGATGAAGCAATCCGAATTTATACGCCGTATTTGAGTACTGTTTTGTATCATATGGCCGGCAATTCACTGCCGAAAGAGGATATTGAAGAAATTGTGGCAGATGTGTTTGTTGTACTTTGGAAGAATACCGGGAGGATAGATTTGCAGAAAGGTACATTACGGTCATATCTTGCTGCTGTTGCCCGGAATTTTGCTCTGAAACGGATAAACAGAAAGATGGACCATACATCTCTTGAAGATATTGAGCTGTCAGATGGCAAAAATTTCATGGAAGAGAATTTTCACAATAATTATGTATGGGAAACAGTTATGAGCCTTGGCGAACCTGACAGCGAGATTTTTGTAAGGCGGTATAAATTTGATGAAAAAATCAAGGATATTTCAAAAGCAATGGGACTTAATATTTCTACAGTTAAGACCAGACTTTCAAGAGGAAAAAGAAAACTCAGAAAAATGTTATCGGATGCGGAGGAAAAATTATGAGAAGAAAAAATTTGCTTAAAGAATTGGGAATACAAAAACAGGCAGATGCTTCCCTCAATGCTCTTGATATTGATACAGAGAATGTCAGACAGAGAGTTTATGCAAAACTTGACTTCGCAGATACAGAAAGGAAGCAAACGACTATGAGATCAAAAAAGAAAATATTACCTTTGTTGATAGCTGCAACACTTACAATTGGAGTTACTGCTATGGCAGCAACAGGAAAGATTTCAATGTGGACAGGTTCATCTGCATCACGTGCTGATTATACATCTCTTCCAACGTCAGAACAGATTACAAAGGATATTGGGTATAGACCGGTATTGATTGATACCTTTGAGAACGGGTACTGCTTCAAAGAGGGCAATATTATAAAAAACAGTTTTAAGGATGGCAATGCAAATGTAATTGAGAATTTTAAATCTGTGTCCTTTGATTATCAGAAGAATGGAGATGTTGTATCGTTTGAACAGCAGAAATTTAACTCAAAACTTACTCCGTCAGGTGATATTATTGCCACTGTAAATGGAACAAATTTGTATTATGTACATTATATAAATAAAGTGGTATCAAATGATTACGAATTGACAGAACAAGATAAAAAAGACCAGTCCAGTGGAAAAGTTATATTCAGTTACAATGACAGTGCTTCTCAGATTGAAGTCAGTCAGGTTCAAAGCGTTAACTGGAATAAGGATGGCATCCAGTATGATTTGCTGCAAATAGATGGAAAATTATCTGCCGGAGAACTTGCAGATATGGCGAGAGAGGTTATTAATAACAGAAGATAAAGAAAAAAGATGGTGGATTCAGTCCGGTTCACCATCTTTTTGTAACTGTTGTGGAAATACCTGTATCGCAGCTGATGCATAATATGTTATAATTTACAGATAGTGTAGCTGTCCAGAACTTTTATAGTTATAACAAAAGTACAGCCTTTCGATTCATTCAATTAGCTGTACTCTCATTTCCTAGATTGACATGATCCAGCAAAGGGATTGCGTAATTGATATCGTTACGCTGCCCTTCACGGATCATAAAATAAACCGGATAACCGTATGCATCTACAACTGCATGGATTTTTGTGCTGGCTCCACCACGGCTGTGTCCGATTTCGTTTGGAGGCCCCCTTTTTTTGCTCCAGCACTATGCTGATGAGCTTTGACGATAGAAGCGTCCATTGACAGTTCTGTTAATTCGGCTTCTAAGCTCAAAACACGAAAAATATTATCAAGGGTGCCGTCTTCAATCCATTTACGGAAACGGGAATAAACCGTTTGCCAGGAGCCATAACGTTCTGGAAGGTCTCGCCATGGAGCTCCGCTACGAGCAATCCAAACAATTCCATTCAGAATTGTCCGGCTGCATTTTTGTGGGCATCCCTGTTTTCCAGAATTTTCAGGCGGCAGTAATGAAGCTATACGGATCCATTCTTCATCGGTTAATTCGTATCGTCTCAACATAATTTTTCAATTCTATCATAAAAGGATTTTGGGTTCAAGATGGGGTAATGAGAAATTTTCTATCCGGATGTCCTGTTTATTCTTTATGATCATTCCAATACATGCGACAGTGCAGTGCCATTCCCGGAAATAAAAAAACGGCTCATATCTTCATGCTCCAGTTCAAAATTGGTGTCCAGGGCTATCCTTTCGCCTGATAGTTTTCATACAGTTCAGAAAAGAAGCTGTTCTTTCAGTTTCCATTTTCTGTTCCTGGAAGTAAAGGCTGCCTCCACAGAATTCAGAAGCAACAGCCTTTTCTGCTCCTGGGTAAGATCTAACAGAGATTCCATATATCGGAATTCCCGGGAAAGGGTTGTTCTTTCGATCGCCGGATCATCGGTATTTAAGGTTACCTTAAGTCCCATTTCGAGAAATGTTTTCAGCGGATAAGCAGACATTTCTTCCATAGCTTTTGTCTGGCGATTGCTTGTAGGGCACATTTCCAGAAAAACCCCCTTATCCTTTACAAGCTGTATCACTTCCTTATTTCCCGCGATCCTCACACCATGACCGATCCTGACTGCCCCCATATGGACAGCTGTTTTTACATCCTCTGCATTTCCGGCCTCGCCTGCATGGATGGTAAATGGAACCTGATATTCTCTTGCTTTTGCAAAAAGCGCCTCGTAATTTTCTGTTGGAAAGAGTGCCTCGGCTCCTGCAAGATCGATAGCAACCACGCCACCATCTTCAACAAGATATTTTTTTGCCAGCTCCAGAGTTTCCAGATTTTCTTTCTGGTTAAGATCACCGCGCATACAGCATAAGATCAGATTACCGGGGATGGGAGTTCTTTTCAGACCACGTAATGCAGCATGGATCGCTGTTTCCTGAGTCATTTCCTTCTGTGTATGGAGCTGTGGGGCAAAACGAAGTTCTGCGTAGATCACACCGTCTTCCTTCATTTCAGAAAGAATAAGATAAACAGCCTCTTCCAATGCCTCTTCTGTCTGAAGAAGAGAAAGAGGCAGGTCAAAGCATTTCAGAAAATCATTGAGATTTTCGCAGGTATCCGGCACAGAAAGGAGAGAAAGAAGCTCTTCATCTGTGGCAGCCGGAAGCGTGATCTGCTGCAATGCGGCAAGTTTTCTGGCTATCTCTGTTGTAATGCAGCCGTCCAGATGTGCGTGGAGATCGATGTAGTGATCAATTCTATTTTCTGTTTTCATAGGCGCTAAGTACCTCCCTGGTTGGATTTATTCTTATCCCTGAAATGGTTTTGCGTTTCTTATGGTATCTGTCGGAAGGAAATATTAAGGTGAATTCCGGGTTATATTTCCTGTGTGGCTTTTTTTAACCAGGATTGCTCTTCTTCATTCAGATACGGAGAAATCTTTTCGTATACAAGGGCATGATACTGATTGAGCAATTTGCGCTCTCCTGCTTCCATCTGTTCCGGATCGATACCTTCCAGATCAAATGGGACCAGAGTCAGTGGCTCAAATTTCATAAACTGGCCGTAGGATGTTTTTTCGGCTTTTTTGCAAACTACAAGATTTTCGTGACGGATGCCGAATTCATTTTCCGCATAATATCCCGGTTCATCGGAGGTGATCATCCCTTCTTCCAGAACAGGAGCCGGAAGCTCAGCAGGGCTTTTCCAGCGGAAGCTCTGCGGTCCTTCGTGTACATTGAGAAGATAACCTACGCCATGGCCGGTTCCGTGGTTGTAATCCTCTCCCATAGCCCAGAGAGGTCCTCTAGCCAGGGCATCCAGATTCAGGCCGGTACAGCCGTAACGGAATTTTGCTGCTGCCAGGTTCAGGTGTCCACGGAGTACTGCTGTGAAATATTTTTTTTCTTTTTCAGTAACCGGGCCAAGTACAACGGTGCGGGTGATATCAGTAGTGCCCTCCAGATAATGTCCGCCTGTATCCATCAGAACCAGCCCTTTTGGCTCAAGTGGAATATTGGTTTCTTCTGTAGCACTGTAATGGACAATGGCTCCATGTGCACCGTAGGCAATGATGGGATCAAAGCTGTTTCCCTGAAAATTCTCCTGTGCGGAACGGAATTCATAGAGCTTATCAGCAGCGGAAAGCTCGGTGATCTCCTTCATTCCCACATTCTTCTTCAGCCAGTGGATAAACTTCACCATTGCAACGCCATCTTTAATATGGGCTGTCTTTTCATTCCGGACTTCGGTTTCATTTTTGATGGCTTTTGGGAGAAGGGTCAGATTTTCACCGTCCAGGATCGTTACCGTCTTTGGAATACTGCTGACCAGCCGGCTGTTTACATTGCTTCTGGAAAGAAATACCTTTTTCTCTTCGGGAATCGTCTGTACATAGGTGTAAATATCATCATATGGATAAATGGCAATACCGTCTTTGGAAAGTGCTTCCTTAACAGAATCCGAAAAGGCTTTTTCATTGACAAAAAGACGGAGCTCACTGTCATCCAGCACAAGATAGGAAAGAACTACCGGGCAGCAGTGGATATCATTTCCGCGGATATTTAAAAGCCATGCAATGTCATCAAGGGAAGTGAGGATAAAGAGGTCTGCGCCCTTCTCTTTCAGTTTGCTGCGGATCTCACGGATCTTGTCTGCTCTGGATCTTCCGGCCCATTTTTCGGATAATTCCATTACCGGTTCACAGGAAAGTGCCGGACGATCATCCCAGATATTTCCGATGAGATCCTCATTTACAGAAAAATGTACCTGTTTTTTCTGAAGGATTCTTTCTAGCGTCTCTGCTTCTTCTGCGCTTACGGTACGGCCATCGAAGCCGAGACACATTCCCTCTTTCAGATTTTCTTCCAGGAATTTGTGGATCGTTGGTACGTCCGGTTCTCCCATCTTAAACAGAGTAACCGGAGTTCCCTCTAACTGCTGTGCAGCCTGGATAAAATATCTTCCGTCTGTCCAGAGTCCGGCCATGTCCTGCATGATCACGGCAGTTCCGGCAGAACCGGTAAATCCGGTGATGTATTTTCTGCATTTAAAATAATCCCCAACATACTCAGAACCATGAAAATCATCGGTCGGAACCAGATAAGCATCGATTCCCTTTTCCTTCATTTGTTTTCGAAGATCTGTGATCCGTTCTGTAACTGTCATAATCTTATGCCTCCTCTGTATAACTGTTCTTTATCGCAAAGCCATGATCCATAGGGCCGCTTCCCTTTCCCAGATCCAGCATGGCAGCAAGGGCTCCGGAAATATAGTCCTTGGCACGGTTTACAGATTCCACCATGGAAAATCCCTTTGCAAGGTTGGAAGTGATGGCCGAGGAAAGAGTACATCCTGTTCCGTGGGTGTTGGGATTGTCAATTCTTTTTCCCTCAAACCACTGATATGTTCCATTCACATAGAGAAGATCATTGGCATCATTGAGCTTATGTCCGCCCTTGCAGAGAACTGCACAATGATACTGCTCGGAAACCTGTTTTGCAGCTTCGATCATATCATCGGCGCTTTTGATCTTCCGTCCGGTAAGCACCTCGGTTTCCGGGATATTCGGGGTGAGAAGATCTGCAAGAGGAAACAGTTCTTCCTTCAGAACATCCACCGCCTCCTCACTGATCAGTCTTGCACCGCTTGTGGCAACCATAACCGGGTCCACCACGATATTTTTTGCCCGATACTGTCGGAGCTTTCCTGCGATCATATGGATCAGATCACTTTCGGAAACCATTCCGATCTTTACTGCATCCGGAAAGATATCCGTAAAAATACAGTCCAGCTCCTGACCCAGGAACTCTGCGGTTGCATTCTGGATGGCTGTGACACCGGTGGTGTTCTGGGCAGTCAGCGCGGTGATGGCACTCATGGCGTATACTCCGTTTGCCATCATGGTTTTAATATCGGCCTGGATTCCGGCTCCTCCGCTGGAATCGCTGCCTGCGATGGTTAATGCTGTTTTCATCTTTAGTTTCCTCCGTTTTCTGTGAATATATGGTTCTGTAACTCTGTCAGATCCCGACAGTAGATATAGGCATCCTTTTTCATCTGTTCCTGATCCGGTTCTCCCAATGCGTCATAAATACTGGCAGTCAGAAATCCTGCATTTCCGGCAGTCTGCAACGCGTAGAGTGAATCCTCCACAACCAGCGTCCGGGATGGCTCCGTTCCCAGTGCTTCTGCAGCTGTAAGATAGACCCTCGGAGAATGTTTGCTTTCTCCGATCTCACTGGTGGTATAGATTTTATCAAAAAAGGAAAGAAGTCCGTTTCTTTCCAGCGCCCGGCAGATATGTTCCCTGGGGCTTGAGGTTGCCACCGCAGCCGGGATTTTCTGTTCTGCAAGACATTGAAGAAGTTCTCTGGCACCTGATTTTGCCGGGACCTCTTCAAAATAGTATTTACGGATCCGGGATTTCAGATCCATCACGATCTTTTCTTCGGAATACGCAAGAGTAAACCTGTTTTTCAACCAGGCTGCTCCCTGCTCCATACTCATGGGAAAAAGGATTTCGTCCATTTCCGCAACCGGCTGATATCCCAGATCTGTAATATATCGTTTTCCAAGCTCCTTCCAAACAGAGAGCGAATCCAGAAGGACGCCGTCTGCATCAAATATCACGGCTTTTATAGGAAAAATCATGTTTATACTCCTGAAAAATTTTTTTGTGATACTCTGTCATTGGAACATTACGAAATAATTTCCCATGACATAAAAAACTGATATAAAAAACGCGGATATATCACAAAAGATATATCCGCATTTATTATAAGCCGCAGATATCCAAAATGCAACCGGGAGTTAAGGAGGTTCATCTGAAACAGCAGCTCTATTTTCAAAACATTTTTTATTCTTTACCGTTAAAACAATATGTGCATACATTACAAGGATCGATCCCAATGGATTCCAGAAGATCATCCAGTCTGTGATAACGGAGAGTTGTAAAATTCTGCATCTTGCAGATATCCTGTACCATCTGCTCGTATTTCTCTGTATGTGGATCTGCATATTCATCCAGAACTTCCTGCGGACAGTTGGGGCCTTCTCTCTTCTCGATCACCTGACGGGTGATCAGCTCCATCTCAGATTTGGAACGGGAGAAGTTTAAATATTTGCAGCCGTACATGATTGGCGGGCAGGCAGGACGGACATGAACCTCTTTGGCTCCGCTGCGGTACAGAAATTCGGTTGTCTCGCGAAGCTGGGTGCCACGTACGATGGAATCGTCTATGAGAAGAAGTTTTTTATCCTTGATCAGCGCACGTACCGGGATCAGTTTCATTTTGGCAATAAGGTTACGCTGGTTCTGATTGGTCGGCATAAAAGATCTGGGCCAGGTTGGTGTATATTTAATGAATGGTCTTGCGTAAGGAATGCCGGATTCATTGGCGTATCCGATGGCATGGGCAATGCCGGAATCCGGAACACCGGCTACAATGTCCGGGTGCACGGAATCGCCGTCTCTCTTTGCAAGCATGCTTCCACAGCGGTAGCGCATCTCCTCTACATTTACACCTTCATAAGAGGCTGTCGGATATCCGTAGTAAACCCAGAGGAAGGAACAGATCTTCATTTTCTTTCCGGGCTCAACCAGAGTTTTAACTTCGTCGGCTGTTACGAATACGATCTCTCCGGGGCCAAGTTCTTTATAATCTTCGTATCCAAGGTTGATATAGGCATGACTTTCAAAGGAAATACAGTATGACCCTTCTTTGTGGCCAATTTCCACAGGAGTTCTGCCCATCTTGTCACGGGCTGCATAAATTCCGTCTTTTGTCATAAGAAGCAGAGTCATGGAGCCGTCGATCAGTCCCTGTACGTACTGGATACCTTCCACAAAATTGTCCTTTTCACAGATCAGTGCAGCGATCAGTTCGGTCACATTGACTGTTCCGTTGGTCATCTCCTGAAAATGTACCTTGGTCGTATCATACAGCTGCTGCAGAAGTTCATCGTAATTATTGATCTTTCCCACAAAAGTGAGGGCAAAGCTGCCGATCCTGGAACTGAACAGAAGGGGCTGAGGCTCATAATCAGAAATACATCCGATTCCCATATTTCCCTTCATGGAACCCACATCTCCGTCAAATTTTGTACGGAAAGGCGTGTTCTCAATGTTGTGGATGGCACGGTCAAATCCATGTTCTCCGTAAACAGCCATACCTCCGCGGCGTGTTCCCAGATGAGAATGGTAATCCACTCCGTAAAAAAGCTCCAGTACACAGTCATCCTTCGATGCTACTCCAAAAAATCCGCTCATAATGCGCTCCTCTCTACTACTATGATGTTAACGATTTCTGTTATCGTTCCTATATCCATAATCGCTATCAGTATAGCATAAGAGAATTGAAAATAAAAACCAATTTGGCGGATAATCCTGCTTTTTCAGAATAAACTATAAAGATATTAGCCGGATTTATAGAAGTGGAAAATTTTTTCTGTATGAGCCAAAAGAAACAGCTCCGCTTTTACAGAACTGTTTCTTTTGGCCATTTGGCAAATATGTGGTTTAAAAATCCGGTTTATTCCTGGGTGATTCCCTTAAACTCGTAACCGGCTTCCTTGATCACTTCTTCAACCTTTGCTTCGTCAACCTTCTCAGGTACAGAGAATACAGTTGTTCCGTTCTCGTGGGAAGAAACTACATCTTCTGCTCCGAAAGCTGCCTGGATGGCTTTGTTTACGTGGGCCTCACAGTGTCCGCACATCATTCCTTCTACATTGACCGTTACCTTTACCATTGTTTTGTTCTCCTTTTCTTCTTTTATATTTTCATCATGACTGATGTGTAATGTTACCGGATTTTTGATCGTTTTGTCTTTGGCTGCATTGTGGATCTGAAACAGATTCAGACGTAGTGCATTTGTTACAACACAGAAGCTGGAAAGACTCATGGCCGCAGCTCCGAACATCGGATTCAAGGTCCATCCGAAAAGCGGGATCCAGACACCTGCTGCAAGGGGAATGCCGATTATATTGTAGAAAAATGCCCAGAAAAGATTCTCATGGATATTCCGAAGTGTGGCGCGGCTTAAACGTACTGCCGCTGGAACATCGCTTAACTGGCTCTTCATCAGAACGATATCTGCCGCATCAATGGCAATATCTGTTCCTGCACCGATGGCAATTCCGATATCGGCTCTTGTAAGTGCCGGCGCGTCGTTGATACCGTCACCGACCATGGCAACCTTTCCCTGCTCCTTCAGAGCGCGGATCACACTTTCTTTTCCATCCGGAAGAACTCCTGCGATCACATCGTCAACTCCTGCCTGAGCTCCGATGGCTTTTGCGGTACGCTCATTGTCACCGGTAAGCATAACTACACGGATTCCCATGTTCTGAAGCTCTTTTACTGCACGGGGACTGTCTTCCTTGATCACATCCGCAACTGCGATGATTCCCAGAAGTTTACCGTTTCGTGTGAAAAGAAGGGGCGTTTTTCCATGCTCTGCAAGCTGCTCGGCTCTCCTGTTAAGGTCTGCGGAAACCTTTGTCTGGCTGCTGATAAATTTCATGCTTCCGCCTGTCAGTTTGTCACTTCCAAGTATAGCGGAAAGTCCGTTTCCCGGAAGTGCCTGGAATCCGGTTACTTCACCTGTGGCAAGGTTCTCTTCCTCGGCTTTTTTGAGAACGGCTTTTGCCAAAGGATGTTCACTTTTTTTCTCCAGTGCACAGGCCAGAGAGAGAAGCTCTGTTTCTGTAACTCCCTCTGCCGGGAGAATATCTGTTACCTCCGGCTGACCGCTTGTAATGGTTCCGGTTTTATCCAGTGCGACGATCTGGACTTTTCCTGCTTCCTCCAGGGAAACAGCTGTTTTGAAAAGGATTCCGTTTTTGGCACCCATACCGTTGCCGACCATAATGGCAACCGGTGTTGCAAGGCCAAGTGCGCAGGGGCAGCTGATGACCAGAACGGAAATCCCCCTTGCCAGAGCATAACCGAAGGTCTGTCCTGCAAGAAGCCAGATGATCGTTGTGATCACTGCGATTGTGATCACTGCCGGTACAAACACACCGGAAACACGGTCTGCGATCTTTGCGATCGGTGCCTTGGTGGCTGCCGCATCACTGACCATTTTGATGATCTGGGAAAGAGTGGTATCCTCTCCCACTCTGGTCGCTTCGCATTTGATAAATCCGGACTGATTCACAGTTGCCGCAGAAACCATATCTCCAGTTTCTTTATCAACCGGGATACTCTCGCCGGTCAGTGCGGATTCATTGACTGCGGTGGTTCCTTCCAGGATCACTCCGTCCACCGGAATATTCTCTCCCGGGCGGACGACAAAGGTTTCTCCTTTCTGAACCTGCTCAATAGGAACGGTAAGTTCCTGTCCCTTTCGTACCACGACCGCAGTTTTGGGTGCCAGCTTCATAAGGCTTTTAAGCGCATCCGTTGTCTTTCCTTTAGAACGGGCCTCCAGCATTTTTCCTACGGTGATCAGTGTCAGGATCATGGCTGCAGATTCAAAATAAAAATCCATCATATAATTCATAACTGCAGCAGAATCTCCATCTACCTGTGCTCTTGTCATGGCAAACAGTGCATAGACGCTCCACAGGAAGGATGCCATGGAGCCAAGAGCTACCAGAGTATCCATATTTGGGGAACGGCGCCACAGACTCTTAAATCCATTGATGAAAAATTTCTGGTTGATCACCATAATGATACCAGCCAGGAGCAGCTGTATCAGTCCCATGGCTACGTGATTGCCGTCAAACCATTTCGGCAGTGGCCATCCCCACATCATGTGCCCCATGGAGAAATACATCAGCACCAGCAAAAATCCCACGGATGTGATAAGACGTTTCTTTAGGATCGGAGTTTCATGATCTTCCAGCGCTTCTTCTGCCGCAGACATGGAAATCTTCGCTCCGGCAGTTCCGCCCTTTAAGGATGCACCATATCCGGCGGCTTCCACTGCGGCAATGATCTCACCGGATGAAGCGGTTCCTTCAACTCCCATGGAGTTGGTCAGAAGACTGACGGAACAGCTATTCACCCCCGGAACTTTCGATACGGCTTTTTCCACACGGGCAGAGCAGGCGGCGCAGCTCATACCAGTTACATTATATTGTTCCATTTTCTTTCAGTACCTCCTAAAATCCAGTTTGTCCCTTTATTTCATCAGCTTCTGGAGGGTTGCTACCAGCTCATCAATGGTCTCATCCTTACCTTCCCGGATATCCCGGGCAACGCAGGTGCGGATGTGGCTGGCAAGCAGCTCTTTATTAAACGCATTCACTGCAGCATTGACTGCAGCAGACTGGATCAGGATATCATTACAGTAGGCATCATTCTCCATCATTCCTATAATGCCTCTGATCTGGCCTTCAATACGTTTCAGACGGTTGATCAGCTTTTTTTTCTCCTCTTCTGAACGCGCAGTGTGTTTTTCACAGCAGCAGGGACAGACTTTCTTTTCAGACATAAGCTGTCTCTCCTTTCCCATAAATACCCTCATGGGGTATCCTGTTTATATGAAATAATATATACCCTCATGGGGTATTTGTCAATAGAAACAATATTTTTATAATAAAAAAGCCCGCTCATCCGATAATGGCAATGAGCGGGCAATATAAACTTATAATTAGCCGAATCAGGTAAGTCCCCAACGGGGTTGCGAAAAGCAATAAGCAGTGGGTGGGGACTTGTCTATAATTCTACTCTTCCACGATATGTCCGAAATAATAGAATCCCTTGCAGGTATCCAGGCTTACTTTTACATATTTGCCGATGAGATCTTTTTCTCCCGGGAAATGAACCAAGAGATTATGCTGGGTACGGCCAGTAAGAGTGCCTTTCTCCCGGTTTTCGTCTTCTACCAGGATTTCCTGAATGGTTCCCTGGAAACGGGAGGAATTTTCCCGGCCCTTTTCCTGTACTAGGGTAAGAAGACGGCTGAAACGGTCTTTTACCACATCCTCCGGCACCTGATTTTCCATGCCGGCTGCAGGGGTTCCGCTTCGTTTGGAATAAATAAATGTGAAGGCAGTATCGTAATTTGCTTTTTTTACAACATCCAGTGTTTCCTGGAAATCTTCTTCTGTTTCTCCCGGAAATCCGACCATGATATCTGTTGTCAGCGAAATATCCGGGATCGCCTTACGGATCTTATCTACCAGCTCCAGATATTTCTCCTTGTCGTAACGGCGGTTCATTTCCTTTAAGACTCTGCTGCTTCCGGACTGCAGCGGAAGATGCAGATGGTGACAGATCTTCTGGCTCTCTGCCATGGTCTGGATCAGCTCATCGGACAGGTCCTTCGGATGGGAAGTCATAAAACGGATACGCTTCAGCCCTTCGATCTTTTCCACTTCTTTCAGAAGTTCTGCAAAGGTTACCGGTGTTTCCAGAGTTTTTCCGTAGGAGTTTACATTCTGACCAAGAAGCATGATCTCAGTAACGCCATCTGCGACCAGTTCCTCGATCTCGCGAATGATGGCCTGTGGCTCGCGGCTCTTTTCGCGGCCGCGGACATAAGGAACGATGCAGTAGCTGCAGAAGTTATTGCAGCCAAACATTACGCTGACTCCTGTTTTGAATGAGTATTTGCGGGAAGTTGGCATGCCCTCTACGATCTCATCGGATTCCTTCCAGATATCAATGATCTGGTCGTCGGTCTGCAGCGTCCGGTAAAAAAGCTCGGGGAATTTGTGGATATTATGGGTTCCGAATACAAGATTTACATATTTATAATCCTTGCGGATCTTTTCCACTACGTGATGCTCCTGCATCATACATCCGAACAGTACGATCTTCATATCCGGGTGCTCCCGTTTGATGCTCTTTAAATGTCCAAGATGTCCATAGATCTTCTGATTGGCATTTTCCCGGACTGTGCAGGTGTTAAATACAACTGCATCAGCATCCTCGGTATCTACCATTTCATATCCCATTTTTTCCATGATGGCCGCAATAGACTCTGTCTGGATGGAGTTCATCTGGCATCCTTCATTCTGGATGTGGAAGGTGGGACGTTTCGTACTGCTTTTGGCAAGAAGTTCTTTACATTTTTCAATGTACTGAAGCTGGATCTCTGTTTCTTTGTTCTGGCTCAAATCAATTCCTCCAATAACTAAAAATTTCATATGTATCTATAAATTATTTTTCTTTAGACAATATCAGACGGGAGCATTGAACTCCCGTCTGATATATCATACAGAATTTACAGTTGTCTGTCAAAGAGTTTTTATAATAGCGGTGCAAAAACTCTCAGTACGTTCTGAATGGCACGTACCACAATATTTCTCTTCTGGCAGAATGCCAGATCAATGGGATCACAGTACTCCAGAGTTTCTGTAAAATCATCCCGGATGTCCAGGATCACATCATTCTTATACATCCAGACACCATCTTCAAAATGCAGATAAAGGCTTCGGTAATCCAGATTTATGGTTCCTACGACGCCTACTTTGTCATCACAGACAAAAGATTTTGCATGTAAAAATCCCGGCTGGTATTCGTAGATCTTTACACCTGCTTCCAGAAGCTGCTTATAATAAGACTGTGTCAGCAGGAATACCATTTTTTTGTCCGGGATACCTGGTGTCATGATCCGGACATCCACACCGCTTTTTGCAGCGAGGCACAGGGCGGTCATCATCTCATTATCTATGATCAGATATGGTGTGCAGATATAAACATAGTTTTTGGCGCGATTGATAATATTAAGATAAACGTTCTCTCCTACGATCTCATCGTCCAGGGGGGAATCGCAGAATGGTTGGACATAACCGTTTCCCGGAAATTCGTTGGGGTGCCACCTGTGCGGAACATAATTTCCGAAATCAAGAGAAGTATCTGTTTTGGTAACGATTCCCCACATATACAGGAACATAGCTGTCATATTCCAGACGCCTTCTCCTTTCAGCATAACGGCTGTATCCTTCCAGTGGCCAAACCGTTTTCGCTGATTGATATATTCGTCAGCCAGGTTGATGCCGCCGGTAAAACCGGTCCAGCCATCGATCACACAGATCTTACGGTGGTCACGGTTATTCTGGATTATATTAAGAATCGGACGGAACCGGTTGAATACTTCGCATTTGATTCCTCGCCGGCGCATCTCCTGATCATACTTGTATGGCAATGTGGTAAGGCAGCCGAAGCCATCATAGATCAGTCGGACATCCACTCCTTCTTTAGCCTTTTTTTCAAGGATATTAAGGATCGTCTGCCACATTACCCCATCATTTATGATGAAATATTCGATAAAAATAAAATGCTTTGCCTGCTCCAGTTCATGCACCAGAACCGGAAACATATCATCTCCTACCTGAAAATACTCTGCTGTGGTATTCTCGTGAACCGGATATCTTGAATATTGCCAGATGTAATCCGACTGGATCCTCATGGAACGGTCGTCTTCGTTTAAACGTTTTCTTGTGAGCTCTGAGCCTTCCAGGTATTCAGCAGTTTCATCAATAAGATTCTGATAATGCTGCTCCATTACAGTGCCGATCCGTGACTTACCGAAAAGAAGGTACAGGGAAACACCAAATACCGGAAAAATAAGGATCAGCATCGTCCAGGCGAGCTTATAAGATGGATTGATCTTTTTATTTACGATCCACAGAACAACCAGAAAACCTATGGCCTGCATTCCGATCGTCACCCATCTGGAGTATTCCATAAGCCGGAAAAGGGCGATCAGCAACCATGCCAGCTGCACAACAAGAGCCAGAGCTACATAAAAAATTCGATTAAATAATAATTTAAGGAGCGATCGCAATGGTTTGATAATCAGTTTAATAAACAAATTCATATTTCTTTCCTTCGTCAAACGTTCCTGTTTCTATTTAATTAAAAATCCCTGACCATACAGCCAGGGATTTTTGCGCACAATTAATTATATTTACGTTTTCTTGCGGCTTCAGATTTTTTCTTACGACGAACGCTTGGCTTCTCGTAATGCTCTCTCTTACGGATTTCCTGCTGGATTCCCGCCTTAGCACAGCTTCTCTTGAATCTGCGAAGAGCGCTATCTAAAGTCTCGTTCTCTTTTACGATAACGTTTGACATAGACTCACACCTAACCTCCCTCCAGTTGTAGATTGTGCTAAAATACAACTGTCTGGGTATTTTTCTTGCACGAGTGTTATTATATAGCATAACATGTGCTTTCGTCAACATCTTTTTCGATTTTTATGAAAAAAATGTCAAAACTGTAAATCACGCACAACTTTGTTATTTTGTGAGCTGTTTTTCAAGGATTCCTGCTGCTGCGTCCATAGCTTCCTGGGCTTTTTCCGGATTCTTTCCGCCGGCCTGTGCCATGTTCGGACGTCCGCCGCCGCCACCGCCAACGATCGCTGCCACTGCTTTGATCAGGTTTCCTGCATGAGCGCCTGCTTTCTGAGCTGCATCCGTTGCCATTGCAAGAAGATTAACCTTGCCGTCGTTTACTGCTGCAAGAAGGACAACACCTTCGCCAAGCTGCTCTTTCAGTTTATCACCCAGGTCTCTGAGACCGTTCATGTCAACGCCTTCAACTTTGGCTGCAAGGAGTTTTACACCGTTTACTTCAACGACTTTATCCATAACATCGCCAAGTGCACTCTGGGCAGCTTTGCTCTTAAGGGATTCATTCTCGCTCTGAAGAGCCTTTACTTCAGCCTGCAGGTGACTGATCTTTTCTACAACCTCGGCTGTATTGGCCTTTAATGCTTTTGCAGCCTCATGGAGAAGCTCTTCCTGCTTTCTGTAGTATTCGATAACTGCTTTGCCGGTAAGTGCCTCAATACGGCGTACACCAGCTGCGATACCGGATTCGGAAACGATCTTAAAGAGCATGATGGAGCTTGTATTCTTTACATGAGTACCACCACAGAGCTCTTTGGAAAAGTCTCCCATGGATACTACACGTACCTTCTGGTCATATTTCTCACCAAAGAGAGCCATTGCTCCGGATTTCTTGGCTTCTTCCACATCCATGACATCTGTATGAACATCAAGACCTGCCTGGATCTCTTTGTTTACAAGCTCTTCTGTTGCCTGGAGTTCTTCTGCTGTCATAGCCTGAAAATGAGCAAAGTCAAAACGAAGTCTGTCCGGAGTTACCAGAGAACCCTTCTGCTCTACGTGGGAACCAAGAACGGTTTTCAGTGCTTTCTGAAGAAGATGTGTTGCACTGTGGTTTTTCTCGGTATCTTTTCTTGCTTCTTCGTTTACCTTCAGGGATACTGTCTCACCTGAGGAAATCATACCGGATTCCATATGTCCTACGTGGCCGAATTTACCGCCGCGGAGTTTGATGGTGTCCTCAACAACAAATTTACCGTTTGCAGTCTCGATCACACCGGTATCACCTTCCTGTCCACCCATTGTTGCATAGAAAGGAGTCTGTTCAACAAATACGGTACCCTTCTGTCCCTCTGTGAGAGAATCTACGATCTCTGTTTCTGTGGTAAGGACAGTAACCTTGGAATCAAAGGTAAGATGATCGTAGCCGACGAATTCTGTTGTCACGTTTACATCAATATCATCGTATACGGTTGCGTCTGCACCCATATAGTTGGTTACTTCACGGGCAGTACGTGCCTTGACTCTCTGTTCCTCCATTGCTTTCTGGAAGCCTTCCTCGTCAATGCCGTAGCCTTTTTCCTCAAGGATCTCTTTTGTAAGGTCAAGAGGGAATCCGTACGTATCATAAAGCTTGAATGCGTTGTCACCGGAAAGAGTCTTTTCACCTGCTTTTTTCATATCCTCTTCCATGTCGGAAAGGATACGAAGTCCCTGATCGATAGTTTTGTTGAACTGATTCTCCTCATTTGTCAGTACACGGAAGATGAACTCTTTCTTCTCCTCAAGCTCCGGATATCCGGCTTTGGAGCTCTCGATCACCTGTGCACTTAATTTTGCAAGGAAAGTTCCCTCGATGCCAAGAAGACGTCCGTGACGTGCTGCGCGGCGGATCAGACGGCGGAGAACATATCCACGTCCCTCATTGGTTGGCATGATTCCATCGGAGATCATAAATGTTGCGGAACGGATATGGTCCGTGATCAGACGGATGGAAACGTCATCTGCATAGTTTTTCTCATATTCTTTATGTGCGATCTCGCATACAAGATTACGAAGTGCACAAATTGTATCTACATCAAAAATAGAATCAACATCCTGAACAACTACAGCAAGACGCTCAAGTCCCATACCGGTATCGATGTTTTTCTGTTTCAGGGTTGTGTAGTTTCCGTTTCCATCGTTCTCGAACTGTGTGAAAACGTTGTTCCATACTTCCATGTAACGGTCGCAGTCGCAGCCTACCGTACATCCGGGTTTGCCACAGCCGTATTTTTCGCCACGGTCATAGTAGATCTCAGAGCATGGACCGCATGGACCTGCGCCATGCTCCCAGAAGTTATCCTCTTTTCCGAAACGGAAAATACGTTCAGACGGAATCCCTACTTCTTTGTTCCAGATATTGAAGGCTTCATCATCATCCAGGTAAATGGATGGGTAGAGACGGTCTGCATCAAGCCCTACAACCTCAGTAAGAAACTCCCAAGACCAGTGGATGGCTTCTTTCTTGAAGTAATCACCAAAAGAGAAGTTACCAAGCATTTCAAAGAAAGTACCGTGACGTGCGGTTTTACCTACATTTTCGATATCTCCGGTACGGATACATTTCTGGCAGGTTGTCACTCTTGTTCTTGGCGGCTTCTCAGCACCTGTAAAATATGGTTTCAGCGGAGCCATACCTGCATTGATCAGCAGAAGACTCTTATCTCCCTGAGGAACCAGGGAAAAGCTTTTCATTACAAGATGGCCCTTGCTCTCCATAAAGTCAAGGAACATCTTACGAAGTTCGTTCACTCCGTACTTTTTCATGTTGTTATCCTCCTTGTGTCAACCCTACCTGTCAGCATTTCCGGAATGCCGTAGCTTTATCCCGGAAATGTCACAGATATGGGAAATTATTTTACACAGATCTTTTTGAATTTTTTCTTGCCTCGTTTCAGAACGATCCCGTCCCCTGCAAAAGCATCCTTCTCAACCGTATGGTAAATATCGGTGAGCTTCTCACCATCGATGGATACACCACCCTGCTGGATCGCACGGCGACCCTCGGAACGGCTTGGTACCAGCTCTGTTTTTACAAGAAGTGTGATCAGGTCGATTTTTCCTTCCTCGTCAAAATCTTCCTCTGAAATCTCTGTTGTAGGCATATGAGAAGTATCTGCACCTGAGAACAGTGCGCGGGCACCCTCCTGTGCTTTCTTGGCTTCCTCCTCACCGTGTACAAGCTCTGTCAGCTGGTATGCAAGGATCTCCTTGGCTTTGTTCAGCTCGCTGCCTTCCCATTTGGCCATCTCGTCGATCTCCTCAAGAGGAAGGAAAGTAAGAAGACGCATACATTTGATAACGTCAGCATCGTCTACATTTCTCCAGTACTGGTAGAAATCGAACGGGGATGTCTTATTCGGATCAAGCCATACAGCTCCGGACTGTGTTTTTCCCATCTTTTTGCCCTCAGAATTGAGAAGCAGTGTGATGGTCATGGCATAGGCATCCTTGCCAAGCTTACGGCGGATCAGCTCGGTACCGCCAAGCATGTTGCTCCACTGGTCATCGCCACCGAACTGCATGTTGCAGCCGTATTTCTGGTACAGCATGTAGAAGTCGTAGCTCTGCATGATCATGTAGTTAAATTCCAGGAAGCTTAAGCCTCGCTCCATACGCTGTTTGTAGCACTCTGCTGTCAGCATACGGTTTACGGAAAAGTGAGCACCTACCTCACGGAGAAGCTCTACATAGTTAAGGTTCATAAGCCAGTCAGCATTGTTTACCATAAGAGCTTTTCCATCAGAGAAATCGATGAAACGGCTCATCTGCTGCTTGAAGCAGTCAATATTGTGCTGGATGGTTTCTTTTGTCAGCATCTGACGCATATCGGTCCTTCCGGACGGGTCACCGATCATTCCTGTTCCGCCGCCGAGAAGGGCGATCGGACGGTTTCCTGCCATCTGCAGTCTCTTCATCAGGCAAAGAGCCATGAAGTGACCTACATGAAGGCTGTCTGCTGTAGGGTCAAAGCCAATATAGAATGTGGCTTTCCCGTTATTTACCATCTCTTTGATCTCGTCTTCGTCTGTAACCTGTGCGATCAGGCCACGTGCTTTCAGTTCTTCCCAAACTGTCATTGTTCTTTCCTCCTGTATAGTCATATAAAAAATGCCCGGTTCCTGTCCGTTTAGGACGAGAACCGGGTCCCGCGTTACCACCTAAATTTACAGAAAACTCGCATTTCCTGCCTCATAAAGTGAATCTACATCCCGTTATATCCATATATATCAAGATATAAAACCACTTCAGCACAATAACGGGTGCCATTCCGTCGCAGCCTATCTATAATACGCTATTATTATAAAATTTATAATTTACAGTATCAAGTCCCGATTCGGTGCGCAGCTCCGGGATGTATTCACAAAAGTTCTACCCTGCGCCTCTCACCTGCCGGCTGCTCTCTGTGGGGTTTTCCTCAAGCTACTTCTTCCCTTCCAAGCCTTTTACTATACTATATGAAGTATACAAACTGCTTTTTTGTTTGTCAAGAAATTTTAATATTGCTTTGACAACTTAAAGTGGCAGAATGTTACTTTTTACTCTGTTCTCAGTAACACGCTTCGCGATGCACAGAATTTACGCTGATCGCATAAATTCGCGCGGTATGTTTCGGGTTTTCTGTGAGTGATCTGTGGAACTTTTATTTCTGTAAGCCATTTAATCCCTCATCTACGAAAAGGTCATTGCCGTCTGCCGCTGATGTGGCAAGCTGATCACACCGTTCATTTAACGGATTATCTGCATGTCCCTTAACCCAGTGGAAGCTTACCTGATGCTGCTCCTTGGCCTTTAAAAGGCGTTTCCAGAGATCTACGTTCTTCACATCTTCGTTTTTTCCACGTTTCCAGTTTTTCTTCAGCCAGGCATCGATCCAGTGCTGATTAAAAGCATCTACCAGATATTTGGAATCGGAGTACAGATCCACCTGGCAGGGGCGGTTCAGTGCTTCCAGTGCTACGATGGCTGCCATCAGCTCCATCCGGTTGTTTGTGGTTTTTTTGTAGCCTCTGGACAGTTCACGTTCATGTAACTGGCCTTTGGTATCGATGTACTGAAGAACTGCTCCGTAGCCTCCCGGTCCGTCCGGATTTCCCCGGGCTGCACCATCCGTATAGATTTTTACCTGCATATTTGCTTCTCCTTAAATTTTCAATTTTATGTCCATACGCCTGTTTGTTCAAAGTTTACTGCCGGAGACTATGTTGCTTATACCCAGTCTACAAAAAATGTATGGCCTTTATAAGTTTCATATTTCACTTTGCTGAAATTCAGATTCTGGTTCCAGAAATAGCTGGTCATCATGAAATACATATAATTAAAATCTTTCTGTTTAAATCCTCTGAGTGTTCTGGCTTTGCCGGAAGTGACATGTTTATTGAAAATAGTCATTGCTTCTCTTGCAGCCTGATAAGCAAGAGTACGGTTTTCAAACTGACCATTGAGACGTTTGAGAAGGGCCCCGTTCCGCACTACAGAATACTGTGGGGTTGTGCTGCTTCCGATATTCTCATAGATCACACCTCGTATCGTAGATGGAAATTCCTTGTCTGATTTGATCGTACGATTCAGAACACAAAGTGCTACTGCTTCCATTCCGATCTTGCCCTGATCGCCTGCTTCTGATTCGCAAAGCGCGGCCAGAAGTGCTTCATCGGATGTCTTGCCGTTGGCTATTCCAGGATGGCTCTTATATTCTTTTACCATAGTGTAATATCTGCTGTTTTTGGTATCGTAAACTTTGACATCTCCATTGCTGACATTTAGATTTGGTTTGGTAGTCTTCGCAGTGGCCACTCCGTCTGCTGCGATGGAGTATGTAATTCCATTCACTGTTACGGAGGTACTTACTGCCATGACACCGTTGGATTTAAAATAATAGTTCTTCTGATTGATCGTCTTCAGACCAGTATACATATAACCGGTACTGGTGGCAAAATAGTAGCTGATATTTTTGGATTTGTTTTTTACCCATTTGATTGCCATATAACCGGAAGTTTTGTAAAAATAACGTTTCTGCCCTTTGCTGTTGGTGAGCCAGCCGGTTGCCATAATGCCTCCGCCTTTTGTGAAATAACGTTTCCTTCCCTTGCTGCAGTTTACCCAGCCTGTGGTAAGCTTACCTGTTTTGGGATTGAAATAGCGCTTATGGCCTTTGGAATCTGTCATCCAGCCGGTTGCCATAACACCCTTGCCTTTTGTAAAATAGTAGGTATATTTGCCATTGACCTTCATCCAGCCCTTTACCTGTACTCCGGTCTTTGTGTTAAAGTAGTACTTGTATCCGCCCAGGGTCATCCAGCCTTTCTGCTTGCTCCCATCACTTTTTATGTAGTATGTTTTTCCATCGATAGTTTTAAAGCCTGCAGTGGCAGCCTGTACCTCTTTTGCAGAAGCAGAAAAAACTGTGCTTCCCACGATCAGCAGCATGGCAAGCATCAGACCCTTCAGCCATTTTTTTGTTCTGAAACTCTTCATAATTTTCCCCATTTCCTGTTTTAGATATAAAAGCTAGTTTGTCTCAAAAATTACAAAAATGTTACATTTCGTTTATTATATCGTAATGAATAAACACTGTCAACTTTTTTGTAACTGTGGACGGACTCCTGCCATATGATGAAGTGTAAATAAAATTTGCTGGAGGACTTATCGATGAGTGACTTAGCGGCTACCAATTGTGGATGTGATTGCGGATGTGGTTGTGATTCCGGATGTAGCACAGGATGTGGATGTAACAATAACTGTGGCTGTAATAATGGCTGCGGAAATTCCCTGTTTGGAAACGGTGGAAACAGCTGCTCCTGTATCCTTTGGATCATCTGTCTGATGTGTTGCTGTGGAAACAACAGTGGCTGTGGCTGTAATAACAACGGCTGCAACGACAGCTGTTGGATCATCATCCTTCTTCTGCTTTTGTGCGGAAATGGATGCGGCTGCAACAATTGCTGCTGATCTTTTGAAAAGGCAGAGGTTATTTCCTCTGCCTTTTCTGCTGCCGTTTTTTTGTTTCCTCCTGTTTCTGTTTTTTCTCTTCCAGACATTTCAGATCTATTTCATAAAAAGAATTTCCATCAATGACAAGTTCCTGTTTTTTTTCAGATTCCATAATCACATTCCTTTGAAAAATTTCTTCTATATATAATATGACCAGAGAAGGTTTCTGTCATATTTCTTTCTGCAAATTCATAGATTTCAGGAAAAAGGATTTTTTTATGGAACAGGAGCCTATCGCACGTACTGCTCTGGATGAAATGGTGGAAAGTGACCAGGATCAGATGCTGAAAGCCATGATCCCGTACCTTCCTTCTTCCGGGCAGCGGTTTTTATCTGTGTATACGAAAGTCCGGGAACTTCGGAATACCATGTCGCTTTTTCAAAGCAGCCGTAGAACAGCCGATCTGCAGGCTACCGGTTTTTCCGGCACCGATCCTCTGGAAATGCTGCAGGATATCCGTAAGTGCTGTGGCGGAGAAAATCGCCGTCAGATCGATCATATCACCAGTCTTATGGCTACGATCCAGATGCTTCAGATCATGAATGAAGATTCGTCAGGAGGTGAGAATCCATGAGTGATGACTGGAAAAATAATCCCCGGCTTTCCGGAATGGACCCTCAGAAGCTTTCCATGCTTCAGGGTCTGGCAGATCAGGGATTGGGGAAAAATCCGTCCGAACTTCTGCCTTTTATCATGGGCGCAGCTTCTAAAGGAAAAAATGCGGGCTTAAATTTCAGCTCTGATGAGATCTCCACTATCATAGAAGTTCTGAAAATGGGGAAAAGTCCGGCAGAGGCAGCTAAGCTTGACAGAATTGTGAATCTGATGAAAATGATACGTCATTAACAGCTCTGTGATCCCGGAACAGCGGTTTTCTGTTCCGGGATTTTCTACTTTGTAATTCTTTTTATATTTGTCGGAATATAATCTGCAAAAATCTGACATATCCATAGATTCTATCGCATAATTCATAGAACATATTCCCTATTTTTGTGATATTTTTTTATCATTTTCCCTTTCTTCTTATATCAGTATATGGTATACTTGTCCGTGAAATGAATGATATGCAAAATAGGATTTTATGCGTCAAGTGTTTGGCGAATGGGGAGTTGTCGCCAGAACGAAAAGTACGTCTTACGGTATGAAATCCGCACCCGTTGCAGCAATATAAGAGAATATCTCATATTGTGTAGGGCTTTTTCGACATACGTTCTATTACAATTGGAGATATCTTTTTTTATGCGCAAAAATAAAAGAGACAGTCTCCGAAAAACGTGATTTTTTTAACAAATGGAGGTTGTTATTTATGGTAGACAAAGCAAAAGTTGAAGAGGCGATCAAGCTTCTTCTCGAGGGAATCGGCGAGGATGTAAACAGAGAGGGACTGCAGGGAACTCCGGAACGTATCGCCCGCATGTGCGAGGAAATTTATGGCGGACTTGATAATGAAGCGGATGAACATCTTCAGAAACAGTTTCATGTAGAGAACAATGAAATGGTTCTGGAAAAGGATATTACCTTTTATTCCATGTGTGAACATCATCTTATGCCCTTTTACGGAAAAGCTCATATCGCATATATCCCAAATGGCAAGGTTACCGGCTTAAGCAAGCTGGCCCGTACCGTTGATGTGTATGCAAGAAGACCGCAAATCCAGGAACGTCTGACTGTGCAGATCGCAGATGCGCTGGAACGTGTTCTCGCTCCTAAGGGAATCATGGTTATGCTGGAAGCGGAGCATACCTGCATGACCATGCGTGGGATCAAAAAGCCGGGAAGCAAAACGGTTACGACTGTTACCAGAGGTGAATTTAAAGAAAATATGGAGCTTCAGAAACAGTTCCTTGCTATGGTCAAGGACTGATGGACAGAGTGAATCAGATCTGGAATCATCCGCTCTATCAGAATGAGCTTAATAAGCTTCAGCTTCTGGAGACTGACCGTGAATTCTGCAGACATACACCGGAGCATTTTTTGGATGTGGCACGCCTTGCCTATATCCGGGCACTTGAGGAAAATGCTCCTGTTTCAAAGGAACTGATCTACTGTACTGCCCTTCTTCACGATATCGGACGGGCCAGACAGTATGAAGATGGCACTCCTCATGATGAGGCCGGTGCTGCTATCGCAGGACAGATCTTAAACGAGCTTGGATTTTCTATGGAAGAAATGGAAGCAATCATTGCGGCAATACGTGGTCACAGAGCTCAGACGGATCCGACAGTTCTTGGAAAACTGCTCTATACTGCGGACAAAAGCTCCAGAAACTGTTTTTCCTGTAAAGCAGAGCCGGAATGTTACTGGTCTCCTGCTAAAAAAAATATGACGATCCAATATTAGGAGGTTTTTCCATGAAAATCGGAAATCGTGAGTTTGATGTAAAAAACAAAACATATATTATGGGTATCCTAAATGTCACACCGGATTCTTTCTCAGATGGCGGAAAATGGAACGATATGGATCATGCCCTGAAACATACAGAAGCTATGATCGCCGAAGGTGCTGATATTCTTGATATCGGTGGGGAATCCACACGTCCGGGACATACACCGGTTGATGCACAGGAGGAGATCGAGCGTATTCTTCCTGTTATCGAAGCAGTAAAAGGGCGTTTTGATATCCCCATCTCTGTAGATACCTATAAGGGATGTGTTGCGAAAGAAGCCCTGAAACACGGAGCAGATCTTATCAATGACATCTGGGGACTGAAATATGATCCTGAAATGGCTCCTGTCATTGCCAGATATCAAGCTCCCTGCTGTTTGATGCATAACAAAGATAATACTGAATACAATAATTTTATTGTGGATATGCTGGCAGAAACCCAGGAATGTGTCAATATCGCCAAACGTGCCGGTATTGCCGATGATAAGATCATCCTTGATCCTGGTGTCGGATTTGGTAAAACCTATGAGATGAACCTGATGACCATGGATAATCTGGAGCTTTTCCGGAAGCTGGGATATCCGGTGCTTCTTGGTACCTCCAGAAAATCCATGATCGGACTTGCACTTGATCTTCCTGTAGATCAGCGTGTAGAGGGAACTCTTGCCACATCGGTGATCGGTGTTATGAAGGGTTGTGCATTTGTCCGTGTTCATGACATCAAAGAAAATAAACGCGTCATCCAGATGACAGAAGCTATTCTGGGACGTTAGGAGGAACTGATGGATAAAATCGAAATCAGAGATCTTGAGATTTTTGCAAATCATGGTGTGTTTCCGGAAGAAACAGCTCTCGGACAGAAATTTGTTGTTTCTGCTGTTATGTATACAGAAACACGTCCGGCAGGGCTGACAGATGATCTTTCTGCTTCCATCAATTATGGAGAAGTCAGTCATATGATCACCGATTTTCTTCAGAAAAATACTTATAAACTTCTGGAGGCTGCTGTGGAGAATCTGGCAGAGACGCTGCTGCTTTCTCTCCCTCTTCTTAAAAAGATCACCCTCCGTATTGAAAAGCCCTGGGCTCCGGTAGGCCTTCCGCTGAAAACCGTTGCTGTGGAAATTACCCGAGGCTGGCATACGGCTTATATTGCTTTTGGTTCCAATATGGGGGATAAGAAGAAATACCTGGACAATGCGATCCAGGGTCTTCGGGATATGAAAGAGATTGTTGTTGAAAAGGTTTCCGAGTATCTTGTAACGGAGCCTTACGGGGATGTGGAGCAGGATGAGTTTCTCAACGGAGCCTTAAGAGTCCGGACGCTGCTTTCTCCGGAGGAGCTTCTTGACAGGCTGCATGTGCTGGAACAGGCTGCGGACCGGAAAAGGATCATTCACTGGGGACCAAGGACACTGGATCTGGATATTCTGTTTTACGATAATGAGATCATTGATACAGTGGAACTACATGTGCCTCATATTGATATGGAAAACAGGGATTTTGTTTTGAAGCCTATGGTGGAGATTGCACCGTATCTTCGGCATCCGGTGTTGAATTTAACAATGGAGCAGTTGTTAAAAAAGCTTGAGGGAAAAACTTTGGCGGTGTGACTTTATTTATTAAATAATAAAAAGATAACAAGCCCGATACAGATATCTTTACTACAATCTGTATCGGGCTTGTTTTGTATCAGTGTGAATTATTGACTATTATCGAAAAATATTTTATTTCTGGTTTACCAGGTCGAATTCGTCGGTGATCTCTTTGGATGGTGCCTTGGTAATGAGGCTGACGATGATGTTTGCTGCAATAGCCACCAGGAATGCGGGAAGAAGTTCATAGATTCCCCAGGCGCCGCCGAGCGTGCTGATTCCGTATTTCCAGATAAATACCATGGAACCGCCGCAGATCATTCCTGCCAGGGCTCCCTGCCAGTTGGAACGTCTCCAGAATAATGCCAGAAGTACCACCGGGCCGAATACGGCTCCGAAGCCTGCCCAGGCAAAGGATACGATAGTAAACACAGAGCTGTTCGGGTCGCGGGCAATAAACATGGCTACTACTGCGATGAGAAGAAGCGTGATCTTATCGGCTACCATGCTTTCTTTTTTTGTTTCTTTATCCTTCAGGATACTTCCGAGAAGGTCGGAAGAAACTGCTGAGGATGCTGCCAGGAGCTGAGAATCTGCAGTTGACATGGTGGATGCCAGGATTCCTGCAAGGATGAGTCCTGCAAGGATTGCTGCAATTACACCATGTTTACTGAGAAGATCTGCGATCTGAACGATAATTGTCTCAGATGCGGAGCCTTCCAGAAGGTCAAACTCTCCTGCTGCTGTCATTCCAAGTCCTACCACACCGATCAGTACTGCTACTGCCAGTGAGATCACTACCCATGTAGTTGCTACTCTTCTGGAAAGTGTAAGCTTCTCTTCGTCTTCGATCGCCATGAAACGAAGAAGAATATGCGGCATTCCGAAATATCCAAGTCCCCATGCAAGCATGGAAATGATATTAAGCAGTGGATATGCCTGTTCTGTTCCGGTTGTTGGATCATATGTAGTAAACATAGTCAGATATCCGGGCAGTGATCTTGCATGGTCTGCAACTGCTTCAATACCACCTGCTGTGCTGATCCCGAATACAAATACGATCACAAGAGCGATGGACATGATGATACTCTGGATAAAGTCCGTGGTAGATGCTGCCAGGAATCCTCCCAGTGTGGTGTATCCAACGATGACCAGTGCACTGATGATCATAGCTGGCAGATATTTTACACCGAAGAGACTTGCAAAAAGTTTACCACAGGCTGCAAATCCGGAAGCTGTATACGGAATAAAAAAGATCACGATAAAAATCGCTCCGATAGACTGCAGGATCTTTTTCTCATCTCTGTAACGATTACTGAAAAAGGATGGCAATGTAATGGAATTTCCTGCCACATGTGTGTAGCGGCGGATTCTTTTTGCCACGATCCTCCAGTTTACGTAAGTTCCGATCGCAAGGCCAATGGCTGTCCAGCCTGCATCTGCAATACCGGTAAGATAAGCAAGTCCCGGCAGGCCCATCAGAAGCCAGCTGCTCATGTCAGAAGCCTCTGCACTCATAGCTGTGACAAGTGGTCCAAGCTTTCGTCCTCCAAGATAGAAATCAGAACTGTCATTATTGTTCTTGGAGCAAAGATAACCTACAAAGATCATTGCACCCAGATAGACGATAATGGCTGCCATTATACAAATATGTGCTGTTGTCATTGTTTCTCTCCCTTCCATGTTTCTGCTTTAAAATCACAAAACATGAGGGATTTTGCTTATGCATCCCCATGCTTTCTGCTTTTAAACCAGTTTTACACATATTTATAGATTTTATTATATTAACTTTAGAAAGTAAAGAGGATTTTTCGTTTTTTTACATAAAAAAGTATTTTATATGAAGAAAAAGGGCTGAACCATATAAGGCGGCCCAGCTCTTTTTCAAAATCTCTGTTTATTTTTTTCCATACGCCTCTGCACATCTTCCACTGTATATGCAAGCTTCTCAACATCCTCGGAATAAGTCAGCCCATCCTTCTCAGCCAGAGCTTTCAGAACACCGATCGTTTTCTGAAGATGCATGTAGTTTCCTACGGAGGAACCACCTGTCAGCGCGATGTATTCTCTGTAATAATTCATGAACATGTTCATTTCCGGGCTGTCTTGATTATATACTACAACACCTATTGTATATTGGATATCTCCGTCTTCGACAGCAGCAGAAACTTTTTTCCGCCAACTGTAAAAACGGCAAGCAGCAACAACAGAATGCCCAGTACTTTAAAGTTTTTAAAAATCATACTGTTTTGTGCATTTCTTTATTTTTCCGTTACATAATGGCAGGCTACTTCATGTCCGGACTCTACTTCTGTGAGCACAGGACGGATCGTCCTGCATTTCTCCATGCAGTGTTCGCAACGATTCTGGAATGGACAGCCATGAGGAACATCCAGAGGGCTGGGGGCCTCACTTTCGATGCTCTCGATCTTTTTGTTCTGATCCATATGAATGGAAAACTGTGCCCCCAGAAGAGCCTGTGTATATGGATGAAGAGACTTTTCCGTAACATCCTCTCCCGGGATTACCTCCACGATATTCCCGAGGTACATGACAGCAATCTGATGGGCAAAGGAACGGATCAGAGCCAGGTCATGGCAGATAAAAAGCATGCTGATGTTTTTCTCCTTCTGGAGACGTACCAGAAGCCGGATCACGGACTCCTGTACGGAAACGTCAAGTGCAGAGGTAGCCTCATCGCACACCAGGATCTCCGGTTCCAGGGAAAGTGCCCGGGCAATACTGATACGCTGACGCTGTCCGCCACTCATGTTATGTGGATAGCGGTCTGTAAAATCTTCAGGAAGCTCTACCATTTTCAGAAGTTCTCTAGCCTTGGATTCCTTTTCGCTTCTTTTCAGTTTTCCGTAATTGATCAGGGGTTCTGTGAGAATATCCACGATCTTCATTTTGGGGTCAAAGGACGCCAGCGGATCCTGGAATACCATCTGCATGTTCTGACGGTTCAGCCAGGTTTCTTTTTTGGAAAGATCAGAGAGGTTTTTTCCATGGTAAAGGATCTCTCCGCTGGTCGGCTTGTCAAGAGAAATGACCATGCGGACAAAGGTTGATTTACCGCAGCCACTTTCTCCTACGATTCCCAGAGTTTTTCCTTTATAAACGTTCAGGTTCACATCGTTGCAGGCTGTTAAAGTTCTGCCGCCGGAAGCCGGGAACTGTTTTACGATATGTTTTGCACTGAGTACGATATCGGATTCATTAAACATAACGCTGTCCCTCCATTTCCGGCACTGCAGCCAGCAGTTTCTTTGTATAGTCACTGGTCGGATGCTCCATGACCTCATCTCGTGTTCCCTGATCCACAACTTTTCCGTTCTGCATAACAACAAGCTGATCAGCCATATAGGCTGCTACGCCAATGTTATGGGTAACAATGATGATACCGGTTCCGAAATCATCACGGAGCTCCATCATCTGGCGTACGATCTGTGCCTGTGTGGTAACATCCAGCGCACTGGTCGGCTCATCTGCAAGAAGCAGCTCCGGGTTAAAAGTCATGGCCATGGCAATACCAACTCGCTGGCGCATACCACCGGAAAGCTGGTGAGGATAACTTTTCATGATATTTTCCGCGTCAGGAAGACGCATTTTCTGAAGCATGGAGCATCCCTTCTTCCATGCTTCTGCTTTGGATATATCCGTATGTGTACAGATATATTCCACATACTGACTTCCAATCTTACGGATAGGGTTCAGGGTTCCGCCGCAGTCCTGGAAGATCATGGAAATGCGGGTACCCCTTAAATTTCTCCATTCATCCTTTGTATTGGAAAGCAGAGAATGTCCGTGAAACTGAATATCTCCGGTGCTGACCCGGCCACCTCCGGCAAGTGCGCCGAGGACAGCACGGATCACGGTTGTTTTTCCACTTCCACTCTCGCCTACCACACTGATGATCTCCCCCTTCTTCATGGAAAGGTTGAAATGTTCAATGGTAGGTGCCTGTTTTCCGTACTGAACGGAAAGATCCTTGATCTCAAGCATAAATAAGCGCTCCTTTACTCGGCAAGAGTGATATCCTTTGTCAGCCAGTAGTAATCCATCGGATACATCTTAACACCTGTTACCTTTTTGTTGGAGAAGAGGTAGGTTGTCTCATAACCAAAGAATACAGTTGCAGCATCATCCATGATATCCTGCTGAATATCGATGATGAGATCTTTTCTCTTGTCCTCATCAAATGTCTGCGCAAGCTCGTCAAGAAGCTTGTCAACCTCCGGGTTATTGTATCCTGCAGTATTGTTTGCAGAGGAGCTGTACCAGTTCTCTCTTAAGTAGTTCTCAGGGTCTCCAGTGTTTGCTACCAGCACGTTCCAGATCAGAAGGTCATACTGACCGGAATCTCTCATGTCAAGAAGTGTCTCATAACTTACTGTGTTCAGGTTTACGTTGATACCGATCTCCTTCAGACTGGCCTGTGCTGCCTGTGCGTATACACCAAGCTCGGCACGGCTTGTGTAGATAACAAAATCAAGAACAAGAGGATCTCCGTCAGGAGTTTCTACAAATCCGTCACCGTCAACATCTTTGTATCCGGCCTCATCAAGGATCTTCTTTGCGCTGTCCGGATCATAGGAATTCTCATCCTTCAGATCATCGAATCCAAAGTCAAGTGTTGGAGGAACCGGTGCTTTACCAGCTGTTGCACCACCCTCGAGAAGAGTGTTGCAGTATGTTTCCTTGTCAAGACCACGAAGAAGTGCCTGGCGAAGAGCCTTATCGCTGAGTGCATGATCCTCGTTCTGGTTCATGAATGCATAGGTGGAACGAAGAGACTGAAGCTCCTGGATGTCGTAATTGTCATTTCCCTCAAACTCAACCAGGTTCTCTGTTTTCAGGTTGTAAGCGATATCGATCTCACCTGTCTGAAGAGCCATGGAACGTGTTGTCTGGTCATCCACACATTTCAGTGTAACTTTATCAAGGGGAACTTCTCCATCCCAGTAGTTCTCATTTTTTACTACGATACAGGAATCCGTCGGGCTGAAAGATTCTACTGCGTAAGGTCCTGTACAGATCGGTCCTTCCATGGCAAATGTAGAATCATCTACATTTGTATCTACGATCAGAAACAGCGGGTCTGCAAGGCATCCGGCCATGTTTGCATTTGCTCTGTTCAGATGGAAGATCAGGTTCTGTCCGTCAACTTCGAGGCTGTCGAGATCAAAGAATTCCGGAACACGGTCACTCTTTTCAGCGGTACGTTCGATGGAGGCTTTTACCATCTCCGGTGTCATATCGTCACCGTTGGAGAATTTTACGCCCTCACGGATCTTGAAGGTCCATGTTTTTCCATCGTCACTGTTTTCCCACTCTTCCGCAAGACATGGAACGATCTCACCGTTCTCATCGAATTTTGTAAGACACTCGCCGATCGCATAACGGGATACAACCCAGCTGAAATACTGCTCTGTCGGCTCCAGTGTATCTGCAAAGCTTGTTACTCCGATGGTGATTTCCTTATCACTTTTTTT
The DNA here is from genome assembly GCF_003480785.1 of Ruminococcus sp. AM26-12LB. Taxonomy (NCBI): domain Bacteria; kingdom Bacillati; phylum Bacillota; class Clostridia; order Eubacteriales; family Oscillospiraceae; genus Ruminococcus; species Ruminococcus sp. AM26-12LB. The sequence goes on from NZ_QUJX01000016.1 coordinate 69,170, forward strand.
GTCACCCTTTGCCTGAGCCACTGTTGTCATGGAAAAAGTCATCATACATGCAAGTGTAGCAGCCAGCACTTTTTTAACTACATTATTTCTCATTTCATCCTCCTAAAGATAATATACTGATCATATGGTGTTGGTTTGTTACAGAGTTGTTTTATTGATCCTGGCGCGGATCCAGTACATCACGGATGCTGTCTCCAAGCATGTTGAAAACAACAACACAGATCACGATAGCGATACCAGGGTAGATCATAAGCCATGGCGCCTTTGCCATGTAGGTTCTTCCTTCATTCAGCATCAGTCCCCACTCCGGTGTCGGCGCAGTTGCACCAAATCCCAGGAATGAAAGGGAAGCCAGCTCCAGCATCATAGTTCCGATATCTGCTGCCGCAGTTACCACCATCTGGGTTACCATGTTGGGAAGAATGTGTACAAGAAGAATTTTCCAGGTCTTTGTTCCGTTTACTATAGCTGCCTCTATGTAAAGACTCTTCTTGACTTTCAAGACCATACTTCGTGCAAGACGGGCATATTTTGTCCAGCTTACAGCCGCAATGGAAATAACGGCATTGACCAGGTTTGGTCCAAGCATACCGGCAATGGCAATGGCCAGTACAAGCCCAGGGAAGGAGATCATCATATCTGCGATACGCATGATCACTGCATCCACAACGCCGCCGAAATATCCGGCAATAACTCCTAAAAATGTACCGATGACAAAGATCACTGCAACCAGACATAAGGTCATGATCAGAGAGGTTCTTGTTCCGAAGATAACACGGGAAAGAAGATCTCGTCCAAGCTTATCCGTTCCGAACGGATGAGCGGAGCTTGGCTCCTGCAGTGATTCGGTCATAACTGCATTCAGTGGATCATATGGTGAGAGCTGCGGCGCAAAGATCGCAATTCCGATCACCACGAGACCCAGAATGAAGAAAAGAGTGAACTGTTTATTTTCTTTGAATGTTCGTAATACCTTTTTCAATTATCTATCCTCCTTAAGTCTTGGATCGAGATAAGTATAGGACAGATCCACAAGCAGGTTGATGCACATGTACAGGATCGCGATCCAAAGTACATAGCCCTGTACAAGAGGATAGTCACGACAGGAAATCGCCTTTACTGCCATATTTCCCATTCCAGGCCAGTTGTAAATGATCTCTACAACTGCAGTACCTCCCAGAAGACTTCCAAGGGAAAGTCCCAACAGCGTTACCAGCGGAAGCATAACATTAGGAAGGACGTGTTTCCAGAGAATGACGCTTTCCTTGATTCCACGCATTCTTGCACCTGTGACATAATCCTGATGAAGTTCCTCCAGCACTGCACTTCTTACCTGTCTGGTATATTTTGCAGACATGGCAAGTGCAAGAGTCAGCGCCGGGAGGATCATGGATTTAAAATCCGTACTGCCTCCTGCAACATTGATCCAGCGAAGCTGAACACCAAAGATGCTGAGAAGGATCAGGCCCAGCCAGAAGCTTGGAACAGATACTCCCACAAAGGTAATTCCTCTCACAAAATAATCCGGGAATTTGTTCTGATATACAGCGGCCAGGATTCCAAGCGGTATGGAAATAATGACCATCATCAGAAGTGCCAGCAACGACATCCTCAGCGTCGGCCAGAAACAGGATACCAGTTTATCTGTTACCGGCATTTTGAAAGAATAGGACTGTCCCATATCTCCTGTAACAACACCCTTCAGCCAGGAACCATACTGCACGAGAAAGGGCTGATCAAGGCCAAGCTCATGTCTTGTCTGTTCCAGAAGCTCTGGTGTAGGAAGATTACCACACTCTGTCAGCATGATCTCCGCAGGATCACCAGGTGACAGGTAGGTCAGTCCAAATGTGAAAAAGCTGATTCCAAATAATACAATGATGATCTGGAGAAATCTTTTTCCTACTTGTTTCTTTGTCACGTTTTACTCCTTTCCTCATTTGATGCGATTTTAACATTGCCGTTTTAATTTAGTTAGATAAAAGAAACTATTGGATTCTTAATATGCAGAATATGCATGGAATTTTAGAAAATTTGCACGAAAAAAGCCCGTGACGAAATACGGGCACACAAAATAAATATGCTTCCTATCTTCCGTAAGAATCATTTTAAAACAATTGCAAGCAGGTCTCCTGACTTAGGATCCTTACCCTCAGACACCTTCCCGGTCTATTTCTCACGCACTCGACCAGTGGTACTTTGTCTGAGGATTTCCCCTTACAGTGACGGGATCGTACCGGATTTACACCGGTTTCCCTATTAATCCTCTCAGAACTTACAACGGCTGATGTGAAAATCAGCAAATGCTGTCAAATTACTGAAACATTATATGATAAAACTATAGTTTATGTCTATGGAAAAATGTTATATTTTTAGAAAACTCATAAATTTTGTTAAAGATGCTTGAATTGTATATATCCCCCATGGGGGATTTGACAATTGGATTTATCTGATCTGCTAAAAAAACACGGATTTTACCTCGCTATTTTTACAAATAGAATAGCAAATGGTAAAACCCGGTTTTCTTACTGTTTCAATATGATTTCAGACAGAAGCGTTCTGAAAAGGTTGTTTACTATCAGGTCAGAGTCTCCGTGATCGCTGCATATGCGATCATTGGTCCGTCTTCAATAATGTTCAGACTGGCTGTCTGATAAAGTACGACTCCGTTTTCAGTTGCAATAGATGTGTAAAGTAAATTTCCATAGTAATCTCTCAGTTCACCCAATTCTTCTCCCTTAAAGAAGTACTCTCCAGGCTTCTTGGATGGATACCAGCATCCGGTATACGGCGCATATTCATAGACTACATTTTCAAGAAGCATCTGACGGTAATGCTTCAGACCATGACATTTCTTTCCCTGGAGATGAAAAACAAGGTGACGGACGTCTCTTTTATCCTGTTCTACTTCCTCCCAGGTCCAGTAGCTGTGTCCGCCTCTTTCGATGAGAATACTTGGAATTCCAAGAGAAGAAGCATAATTGTAGGCGCCACCTGTGGCGGTTGTGGAACGGACCACATATTTTACGCCGATATGCCGTGCCATATGTAATGATTTCTCTGCTGTCTTTTCATCTACAACCCCTACATAATAAACATAGGGATGAAGCTGTTCGAACCCATCTCCGCTATGCAGGTCGATATAATAATCTGCTATGGAAAAAAGCTTTGTCACTATAGCATAGGCAATACGATCTGCAGCTGTTCCCTCAGGATCTCCGGGGAAAACGCGGTTCAGGTTCTTGCCATCCTCATAGACCAGACTCATGGTGCGATGCTCAAAGCCACTGACATTGACCAGTGGAACGATGATCACATTTCCCTTCAGTTCTTCCGGTTGAAATTCTTTTGCAAGTTCCATTGCCGCCTGGATTCCTACATACTCCGCACTGTGTATTCCCGCTGTGATCAGTATCGTCGGTCCGTCTTTCACTCCGCATATCACAGTTGCCGGCATTGCTATGCCGTATCCTGTGATCTTAATTTTCCCCTGTGCCTTCTCTCCTTTTTCAATCACCCAGTCATCAATTTTGATCATTGGTTGTTTCCCTTTTCCTTTTTTATATTTCCGCACTTTTGACGATAAGTATATCATGCCTAACCGAAATTGTACATATTCTTTTAAGATTCCGGGAAAACAGAAAAAAGCTTTCGTAACCGTTCATTCTGATCCGACGTACAAAAGCTTTTTTCCTGAATGATATATAATTTATCTTTTTACCAATTCTTTGGTGATTTCTTCCCAGCTGACTCCTTTTTCCACCATAAGTACCATCATATGATAAAGAAAATCTGAAATTTCGTATTTAATCTCTTCTTTATCTGGATTTTTGGCTGCAATGACGATCTCTGTGCATTCTTCACCGACTTTTTTCAAAATCTTGTCAATTCCCTTATCAAAAAGATAATTGGTATAGGAACCTTCCTTTGGATGTTCTTTTCGGTCAGTGATCACATCATACACATTCTGGAACACGTGAAGTGGGTTGGTATCATCGTACTCTTTTTTCAGCAGCGGTTTGAAGAAACAGGTACGGTTTCCTGTATGGCAGGCTGCGCCAATCTGCTCCACTTTGGCAAGGATCGTATCATTATCACAGTCAATAGTAAGAGACTTTACATACTGTACGTGTCCGGATGTCAGACCTTTGGTCCAGAGCTCATTCCGGCTGCGACTCCAGTATGTCATTTTTCCAAGCTTCAATGTTGTGTTAAAAGCAAGCTCATTCATATAGGCCAGCATCAGTACTTCATCCGTCCGGTAATCCTGGACAATAACCGGAACCATTCCGTCACTGTTTAATTTAAAGTCCGACCATGCAATATTACTTTTATATGTGTTTACCGGAATTCCGGCTTCTTCGCAGGTTTCCTTAAATGTATGCAGATCATTTTCAAGACTGCTTACATAAGCACCGCAAAGTCCGGACACAGCTGGTTCTCCTAAAAGCTCCAGAACGTTCTCAGATCTGTTTTCATCGGTATGAAGAACAATGGAAATCTGAGAAATCTCTGCAATTTCATTTTCGACAGTGTCCAAAGCCAGAACAGTGTCTGCATATGTTTCGATCAGATCCTGATTTTCTGTGAATTCTCTCAGATCAGAGATGCTGATCATCATACGCTCTTTTCCAAAGCGCCGGGATACTTCTTCCAGAAGCTTGATATTATTCTCTTTCGAAAAATTCAGTACAACTTTGGCACATCCCGCATAGATCAGCTTTTTTACATCTTCCATACGTTTGATATTTCCCGCTGCGATCACCGGGATCTCAGATACCTGACAGATATCACGGATTTTTCCGATCGCACGGTCATGCTCTGCATCTGCGGAAGAAAAGTCAAATACCAGAAGCTCATCTGCCCCATTGTCACCGTAAAATTTTGCAAGTGTTTCTACATTTCCGTCTCCGAAAAGATTTCTCTGTCCAAATCCGGTTACCGCCTTTTCTGAATGAAGATAAAGGCATGGGATCAACTGTTTGTTCATAAGTGGTCTCCTTCTGTATCAGAGGCTTCCCTTGGTAGAAAGCACGTCTGTGATCCGGGAATCGTACTGTGTTGCTGCATCAAGGGCTTTCGCAAAGCTTTTAAACATGGCCTCTGCCACATGATGGCTGTTTCCTCCGGAAAGAACCTTGATGTGAAGATTCATTGCTGCGGAATAGGATACTGCATAAAAGAATTCCCTTACCATCTCTGTAGCCATATCTCCTATTTTTTCCGTAGAAAACGCTGCATCCCATCCAAGATAAGGTCTTCCGGAAAGATCTACTGCGCAGAGCACAAGCACTTCATCCATAGGAAGGATACAGCTGCCGTAACGTTTGATCCCTTTTTTGTCGCCAACTGCCTCACGGATAGCGTTTCCAAGGACGATCCCTGTATCTTCAATGGTGTGATGATCATCTACATTCAGATCACCATGGACTCTCAGCGTAAGATCATACAGTCCATGGCGCGTAAAACCGTCCAGCATATGGTCAAAAAAGCCAATGCCTGTATCAATATCGGAACTTCCTGTTCCATCAATATTCAGCTGCAGACGTATCTGCGTTTCTTTTGTGTTTCTTTCGATCAGTGCTTCTCTTGCCATTATTCGTTCTCCTTGTCCTCTTCCTCAAAACGGACTGCAATGGAATTTGCGTGTGCAGTCAGCTGTTCCGATGTGGCAAACTGGATAATGTCCTTGTGGATTTTTCGGAGTGCTTCCCTGGAATAATATACAATACTGGATTTTTTGATAAAATCATCTACAGAAAGTGCGGAGAAAAATTTGGCAGTTCCATTGGTAGGAAGCACATGGTTTGGTCCTGCGAAATAATCGCCAAGGGGTTCAGAGCTGTGCTCTCCGATAAAGATCGCACCTGCATTTCGTACTTTCATCATATCTTCAAAAGGATTCTTTGTGACGATCTCCATATGTTCAGAAGCAATTTCATTGGCAGCCTCAATGGCCTCGTCCATATCTTCTGCGATCAGGATATAACCAAAGTTCTCCAGGGATTTCTCAATAATGGCTTTTCTGGAAAGTACCTCAACAAAACCTCTGACTTCTTTATCTACCTGATCTGCAAATTCCTCATTTGTTGTGATCAGGATCGCAGATGCCATCTCATCATGTTCTGCCTGAGAAAGAAGATCTGCTGCAATATAACGAGGATTTGCAGTCTCATCTGCAAGAACGAGGATCTCGCTTGGGCCGGCAATAGAATCAATGCTTACGTATCCATAAACTGCCTTTTTTGCAAGCGCAACAAAAATATTTCCGGGTCCTACGATCTTGTCAACCTTTGGAATACTCTCGGTTCCATATGCAAGTGCTCCGATGGCCTGTGCACCACCCACTTTATAGATTTCATTTGCTCCGGCTTCGTTGGCAGCAACAAGTGTGCTTGGATTTACTTTTCCGTCTTTTCCAGGAGGTGTTGTCATTACAATACGGTCAACACCGGCAACTTTTGCAGGAACGATATTCATAAGCACGGAAGACGGATATACAGCCTTTCCACCGGGAACGTAAACACCTACACAGTTCAGAGCGGTTACCTTCTGACCAAGCATGGTTCCGTCTGTTGTGCTTGTGAACCAGCTGTTCTGAAGTTGCTTTTCGTGATAGCTGCGGATATTCACCAATGCTTTTTTGATCACATCGATCAGGGAAGGATCTACCAGCTTGTATGCTTCCTCGATCTCCTCAGGGGTTACACGGATCGTATCCTTTGTCACTTCGACTTTATCAAATTCTCTGGTAAATGCAAATAACGCGGTATCTCCCTCTGCTTTTACTTTGGCAAGGATATTTGCTACTGCATCCTCGTATTTTCCATAATTATTAGGGCTTCTTTTTAAGAGAGTTTCCAGAATATCTTTTGTAGATTCTTTGGTGAGTTTTACCTTACGCATAATAAATTCTGCCTTCTTTCTGTATTTTGGAGGTTCATCTGTTGTTCAGTTTATTTGATCACACCTCGAAGTTCCGTGATCAGTTTGCGGATCCGTTCATCTTCCATTTTCATGCTGACCTGATTGACTACCATACGTGCAGACAGCGGGCAGACTTCTTCCAGCACCTTCAGGCCATTCTCGCGAAGGGTGCTTCCGGTTTCCACGATATCCACGATAACCTCGGAAAGTCCTACGATCGGTGCAAGCTCGATGGAACCGTTCAGCTTAATGATCTCCACAGTCTGATGCTTTTTGTTATAGAAGTAATCCTTTGCAATATTTGGATATTTTGTAGCTACACGGATCAGCTGATTGTTATTCAGGACTTCTCTGGCGCTTTCAGGGCCGCATACGCACATGCGGCATGCTCCAAATCCAAGATCCATAACCTCATATAGCTTTCTTCCTTCTTCCAGAATGGTATCCTTACCTACGATACCGATATCTGCTGCACCATACTCTACATAAGTCGGCACATCCGGACCTTTTGCAAGGAAAAACTTCAGCTTCAGTTCCTCATTGGTAAAGATCAGCTTTCGGGAATCTTTGTCACGCATCTCCTCACATGTAATACCGATCTTCTCAAACATATCCAGTGTTTTGCTGGCCAGACGCCCTTTTGTGAGGGCAAATGTAAGATATCTCATCAGTCCTGCTCCTCCTTTGCCGGGCACAATGCCACTTTTTTACCTTTATTTCGAAGCTCCATTGCTTCCTGGATCGCTTTTTTCAGATTTCCCGGATCATAAGTGATCACAATGGTCTTATCACCGGACGGAACGGTCAGCTTCTGTCTGGAAAGCGCAAGCATCAGGTTATCAACCACAATGGCAAATCCAATGGAAGAAGCCGGTTTTCCGAAATGCTTCATCAATTCGTTGTAGCGTCCGCCTTTGATCAGGGGTTCACCGGTTCCATATGTATAAGCCTGGAAAATGATCCCTGTATAATAACGGAACTTACTGAGCATTCCAAAATCAAAAGCAATGTATTTCTCACAGCCGTATACTTTCAGGATCTCATAAATTTCTTCCAGTCGTTTTACTGCAGAAAGTGCTTCCGGATTGGAGGTGAGTTTTTTTGCTTTTTCCAGCACTTCTGCTGAACCGAACATCTGAGGCAGTTCAGCAAAAGCCTTGGAAAGGTTATCGCCTAAATTCTGTCCCTTAAGAAGCTCTTCCACACCAAAATAATTCTTCTGAGAGATCAGCTCACGAAGATGCTCTTCTATCTCCGGCTCCAGATCTGCCTCTGCAAGCAGGGATTTATAATAATCTACCTGGCCTACGCTAACCTGGAATTCGGTAAGTCCTGCTGCCTTCAAACACTCCACAGTCATAGCAAGGATCTCAGCATCTGCTGCTGCAGAATCATCTCCCATATGCTCAACACCCATCTGAGTATTTTCCTTCATCTGACCTCTGTAACTGGAATTGTTGATAAATGTATTTCCGGTATAACAAAGTCTTACAGGTCCTTTTTCCGGATCAAAATAAGTTGCACATGCTCTGGAAACAGACGGTGTAAAGTCAGGTCTGAGAACAAGTGTGTTTCCCTCTCTGTCAAAAAATTTATATAAATCCTTGGATGGGATCGTTCCTACTTCATTGCTGAACACTTCAAAATACTCAAATCCCGGTGTTTCTATATCTTCATATCCATATCTTGAAAACACCTGGTGGAGCTCCCTCTGGAGCCGTTTTTTGCGGCTGCATTCCTCTCCATAAATGTCCCGCACACCTTCAGGTGTATGAAAAATACGCTGCATGTTCATTTCCTCCGTAACACGTTTTGAGATTTTCTGTGTTTCACTTTAATTCGCTACCATGCTACCACAGAAAAACTTAAATTTGATTATATAGGAAACCTTTCCAAAAGTCAATCCCGTAATTGCAGATCTTTCTGGATCCCTTCCAGATAAGGAACCAGAAATCCATTTTTTCCGGAAAGATAAAATTCCTCGTCCAGCTCTTCCCGACGAAAACTTTTTCGCCCGCCATCTTCCATCCTTTTCCAGAATTCCTTCAGCTTACGAAGGGTAAGATAATAAAAAATATTATCTGCGCTGAAATAGATCAGAAAAAAAGCAATCCCCTTCTGCTTTTCAAACTCATCCATAAATGCTACCTGATGAGGATGAATGTTCGCAAGGGGAAAAGTTTTTACACAGCATTCTTTTGCATCGAAGCAGACAGGGATTCCCTGTACTGCTCCGATATAATCTACGGTACTTTTCTGTTCAAAATATGCCAGCGTGATATGCCTGGAGGTTTTATCCATTTTAACCGGAGTGATAGGTGTCGGAATTTTCTGTATGAGGGCCAGTCCCTTTTCCCTGTACTGCTCATTGGTACGATTGATAAGTTCCTCCAGAGTAGAACCACGAAGTCCTCTGCTGTTCCATGTTGCCATAAAGTCTGCCCTTTAATTTAGAAGTTTGATGGATGGGAAATAACGGATCTCCGCTTTTCCGACGATCTGATCAAACTGTACATACGTATTCTGCCAGTATCGGGAATCCTTGGAATTGTTACGGTTGTCTCCCATCATAAAGTAACAGTTTTCCGGTACTTCGTATGGTCCGAAGCTTCCAAGAGGAGTTTCCGGCACAAAGGAATCATCCAGAGGTGTCTCTGAATCATTGATATAAACTTTACCATCTTTGATCTCTACTTTATCTCCTGGAAGACCGATGATACGTTTGATGAACAGCTGGGACTCATCATCCGGATATTTGAAGATCACAATGTCAAAGCGTTCCGGATCTTTCCATTTTTTTGAGATCTCGTGACCAAATACATCCATATTCAGACCATAGGCCAGACGATAGCCAAAGATACGATCTCCGGTCATAATGGTATTTTCCATAGATTCTGACGGGATCTTTGCATTGATCAGTACTACATTGTTGATAACCAGGACTACAACTACCACGATGATGATCATCTTGACGTAATCCCATATTTCATTCCAGATTTTCATAATAACTCTCCTCCAACTTTTCCTCTTTTAGTGTTCTGAGAAAGATTTCCGGAAGCGGTGCCGTAAAGACCTTCCCGGATAAATATGACAGGCTTCCTTTCATAGATGGAAACTCCATTCGAAAAGAATGAAGCAGCTGTCCTTTCAGTTTTTTATCGGCTTTTCCATATTTGGGATCACCAACAATCGAATGTCCCTCCGAAGCAAGGTGAGCTCGGATCTGATGTGCACGTCCTGTGATCAGTTCAACCTTAAGAAGGGTACGGGTTCCATTGGTACCCAACGGATAATACTTTGTTTCCACTGGAAGGGCATTTTCTTTCTCTTGTTTATAGATGGTTACTTTATTGCTTTTTTTATCTTTTGCCAGATAACCTTTGATATATCTTTCTTCTTTTAAAACTCCCTCCACAAGACAGAGGTAATATTTATGAAGTTCCCTGGACTTGAACATCCCTGAAAGTTCCTGCAGACCGGAAAGGCTTTTGCCTGCCGCTATCAGCCCGCTGGTATTGCGGTCAAGGCGGTTGCATACGGAAGGACGAAAGGTTCTCAGATCATTCTCTGTAAGAGAGCCATTTTTCAGAAGATAGCCGGTCAGATATTCTACCAGTGAAGGGGTTCCGTCATCAGCAGGCTGAGAAAGCATTCCTGCCGGTTTGTTGATCAACAGGATATTTTCATCCTCGTAAATGATATCCAGAGCATAATGTGCCCGTGGAGCAGAATCATTTCCGCTGAATTTTTCAAATGTTTCATCACTTAAAAACAGTTTTACATGATCTCCTGAAAACAGCTTTTCATTCCCGGTGGCTTTTTTTCCATTGAGCGTGATATTTTTTTTCCTCATCATTTTGTAGAAAAAGCTCTTTGGAGCTTCACGGAGAAGCTTGGCCAGATATTTGTCAAAACGCTGTCCGGCCTCGTTTTCGTTAATGATAAATTCTTTCATTATATAATGCTCCTACAGACAGATTGCCAGGATCGTATGTTTGATCAGTTCTTCCCTGGAAAGATCCGGGTATCGCTCATCCGGCGTGAATTTAATCCCATTTCTTAAAGATTCTTTGTGCTCATTCATGGAATCCAGACGTTCCAGATAGGGTTTCAGGTCCCTCAGGATCTTTACATCTACTTTATATCCGTTTTTACGGATGATTTTCTGTGACTGCTCTGCAAGGTAGGCGATATCTGCTTTTGGATCACTGGTATAACCCACTACTGTATTTCCGCACACGGCAACAGCGTCCAGATAACCGCTTTTCTCATAAAAAGTCATGTACATTTCATAGGACATGACCAGGTCACCGGCATGCTTGCGGATCTCTTTATAGAGCTTTTCATCCATAGGATGACGTAACAGGATCATGATCAGGCTTACCATGGATTTACATCCTGGCAGACAGCCTACTACGGTCAGAACCGTCCAGACTGTCATTCTTGTTCCGTTGACGGCCCACGCCACAAAGAAAATGAGCAGTGGAAGCGAAAATAATCCTGCGGTGATCAGGAGTCTTCGTTTTTTTTCGCTGTTAAAATAACCGAAATCACCTTTTTTTGTTTTTCTTTTTCTGGTATCTTTCATGTGCCGAACTCCTTGTCTGTGTTTTTTTGGCTTTTTTATGAAGCTCTCTGGGACGGATCAGACATTTCGGTCCAAAGCCGACCAGATCCATACGTCCGGTCATCTTAAGTCCTTCCAGGACCAGTTCGCGATTTTCCGGATTTTTATACTGCATCAGTGCTCGCTGTATTGCTTTTTCGTGTGGATTTTTCGGCACATATACCTTTTCGCCTGTCAGCGGATGGATTCCTGTGTAATACATACAGGTAGAAAGTGTTGATGGCGTTGGATAAAAATCCTGAACCTGCTCCGGCGTAAATCCAAGATCACGGACGTATTCCGCAAGCTTCACGGCTTCCTTCATTGTACACCCGGGATGGGACGACATGAAATACGGAACGGCATATTGCTGCTTACCAGTCCGCGCATTTGCTTTTTCATATTCCTTCAGAAAGCCCTCATAAACCTCGTGCCTGGGTTTGCCCATAAACTTCAGGACTTCATCAGAAACATGCTCCGGTGCTACTCGCAGCTGACCGCTGACGTGATATTTCACAAGCTCATTAAGAAAAGTTTTATCCGGGTCTGCCATCAGATAATCAAACCGAATGCCGGAACGGACAAAAACTTTTTTAACTTTGGGGATATTCCTGACCTTTCTGAGAAGCTGAAGATAATCCTTGTGGTCTACCGTCAGATTCTTACACGGAGAAGGAAACAGGCACTGCCGCTCCTTGCAGACTCCTTTTGTCAGCTGCTTTTTGCAGGAAGGATAACGAAAATCAGCCGTAGGGCCTCCTACATCATGGATATAGCCTTTAAAATCCGGATCCTCCGTCATCTTTTCAGCTTCTTTCAGAATGGAATCGTGACTTCTTGTCTGAAGGATGCGGCCCTGATGAAAAGTCAGCGCACAGAAATTACAGCTTCCAAAGCATCCTCTGTTGCTGGTCAGACTGAATTTGATCTCTTTCAGTGCCGGGATCCCGCCTTCTTTCTGGTACATGGGATGATATCGTCCTGTATAAGGCAGATCGTAAACATCGTCCATTTCCATCTGCGTCAGAGGCTGAGATGGTGGATTCTGTATCACATATCCACGGTTCCCATAAGATTCTGCCAGAGGCTTTGCTGTAAATGGATCCGTGTTTCGGTACTGAATGGCAAAGCTGTCCGCGTAAGCTTTTTTATCAGTCTGTACCTGTTCAAATGACGGAAGGACCACCGGATCGTAAACCCTGCTGATATCGTGGCTTTTAAAAACCGTCCCTGCCACATATGTGATCTCCTGGACCGGAATCCCGCTTTGCAGGGCTTCTGCGATCTCCAGGATGGAATGTTCCCCCATTCCATAAGAAATCAGATCCGCACCGGAATCGATCAGAATACTGTGCTTGACCTTATTTTCCCAATAATCGTAATGTGCCATTCTTCGAAGGCTGGCTTCGATCCCGCCAAGAATGATAGGCGTATGTTTATAGGTCTGCCGGATCAGATTGCTGTATACAACAGAAGCCCTGTCCGGTCTTAATCCCATTTTTCCTCCCGGAGAATAGGCATCTGTGCTTCGGTGCTTTTTGGAAACCGTATAATGATTCACCATGGAATCCATGTTTCCTGCTGTAACGAGAAAACCCAGGCGCGGTTCCCCGAACACCTGGATGCTCTCCTTCTTTCGCCAGTCAGGCTGAGGGATCATGCCTACACGATATCCTCTGCTTTCCAGAAGACGTCCAATGATCGCAGATCCAAAAGACGGATGATCCACATAGGCATCTCCTGTCACGTAGACAAAATCCAACTCATCCCAGCCTCTTGACTTCATATCTTCTCTTGTAACTGGTAAAAAATCCTGCATTTATAATTCCTCGTATGTATGTGTATTAGTACTGTCTGCCCTGTGTTCATATGCTGTGATGGACTGCCTGGGCACGATAACCCTCTGCAATGATATCCAGCTGCCTGTGGAAGCGTTCCAGCTGACGCAGATCCTTGGTTTTGAATACCCGCAGGAACTCATCCTGTATTTTGCTGACTTCCCGTTCACTGGAAACACGGTAGAGATTTTCAATATTATTCAAAATATCCTTTACAAGATTGGACTGCATCTGAGATGAATTCTGGGCATCCATGATCTCATTGCGCACAGAAGACATTTCATGATCCAGCGAAATGATCGCATCGGATGCTTTACTAAGACGTTCTGCTACATGAGGAGGCATATCACCTTTGTATTTATACTGAAGGGAATGTTCGATCGTTGCCCAGAAATTCATTGCCATGGTACGGATCTGTATTTCTACCTGAAGCCGTTTCGGCCCATGAATAGTCTCCACTGTATAATAAAGGATCATGTGATAACTCCGGTAACCGCTCTGCTTGATATGCGTCAGATAGTTCTTTTCACTTTTGACTTCCATATCTGTTCTTTTTCGGATGATCGCAGCAACGGTATCGATATCTTCTTCAAACTGACAAATGATTCGTACTCCTGCCAGATCTTCCATTTCTGTTTCCAGCTGTTCGATCGGGATATCTTTACGCTGCATTTTCTCCAGGATACTGGAAACACTTTTTACTCTTCCACTGACTTGTTCAATGGGAGAATAACGATCATTTTCGTGATACTCTTCTATCATATGTTTAAACTTGACTGTCAGTTCTTTGACAGCCAGCTCGTAAGGGCACAAAATACTTCGCCATAACTGTATTTCCATGTTGCTCGCTCCTTATCATCTGCCGTCAGTCTCTTTTTGGTTTTGGTGACAGCGGCATACATTTTTTATTATAACATATGTTTTGAAAAAAAAGGGATTGTTTATCAATTTTTTATTAAAAAATTATAGAATTATTTTCCTTTTTGTGTGATGCATCCACAAATCTATATATATGTATAATTCTGTATTTTATGAATATTTTTTTATCAGGGCATAAAAATACCCTGGAGAAACCTTACGTCTCTCCAGGGTAAAAGTTCGAACATACTCCGAACGGGATCAGTCTTTCAGATTTTTGAGGACCTGTACAAGATAGTTCCATACTCTTTCTGTGGAAGCAATGCTGAGAACCTCCTCGGATGTATGGATATCCTTCATATCCGGTCCAAGAGATACACAGTCCAGTCCTTCCATTTTTTTATAGAAAAGCCCGCATTCAAGGCCTGCGTGGATCGCTACGACTTCAGGCTTATGTCCGTACATTTCCTCAAAAACTGCAACCATTTTATCTCGTAATGGAGATTCCTTTCTGTACTCCCATGCCGGGTATGCCCCCTGTACTTCATAGTCACCACCAAGAAATTCTGTGAGATATTCAATTTTATCAGATAATGCACTGCATGCAGCGTCTACAGAGCTTCTTACACTGGAACTTGCAAAAAGCTCGTCCTTATCCAGACGGAGGATACCGATATTGCTGGAGGTTTCCACCAGGCCTTTGATGGTTCCGCTCATTTTCTGGATTCCGAATGGTACATTCTGCAGATAAAATACGATCTTTTCCTGACTTGTAGGATGAAGAACCTCTGCTGTTGCAGTACCCTTTTCTGTTATTTCAAAAGTAATGTTTTCGTCAGAACCAGTATATTCTTCACGGAGCTGCTCCTGGAGCTCTTTTGCGTAAGCTTTTACCTCAGCAACGGAATCCGTAAGAAATTCTGCGGTGCACTCTCTTGTAATGGCATTGTCTTTCTGTCCGCCTGTAAGAGAAATAAGGGCATATTCCGCTTTTTTCTTAAGTCCGTAAAGAAACTGTCCCATAAGTTTATTGGCATTCGCTCTGTTCTTGTCAATCTCGGCACCGGAATGTCCGCCCATAAGTCCACAGACTTTGACCTGTACCTTTTCTCCTTCTCCTTCTACGCGCTGGACAGGGATATGGCTGATACCGGAAAGACCGCCGGCACAGCTGATCCAGAGACTTCCCTCCGCTTCAGAATCCAGATTGATAAATCTTCTTCCCTTCAGCACGCTGCAGTCCAGACCGACTGCACCAAGAAGACCAATCTCCTCATCAACCGTGAGCAGTACTTCAAGAGGAGGGTGTGGAATATCTGTACTGTCAAGAAGGGCAAGGCCATAAGCAACTGCAATACCATCATCACCGCCAAGAGTTGTTCCGTTGGCTGTGATATAACCATCTTTTACAGAGATGTTCAAACCATCTTTTGTAAAATCATGATCTACATCCGGTCGTTTTTCACATACCATGTCCATGTGGCCCTGGATGATCACTGTGGGAGAATTCTCATATCCTGGTGTGCCTGGCTTGTAGATCACTACATTATTCAGCTCATCCTGTACATATCTGAATCCATGATCCTTCGCGAATTCCACAAGGAAATCACTGATCTGTTTTGTATTTCTGGAACCATGAGGAATCTTGCAGATTTCTTCAAAATAATGAAAAACTCTCTTTGGTTCACAATTTTCTAATACTGGCATAAATTCTGCCTCCTTCTGCTTCATAAATTCATTTGTCTTTTATAATAATCATATACTGTAAAAAAAGCAAGGACCTGTTTTTATGAAACGAAAAATAATCATATTTTTCTATATCTGCCTGTTGTTTTTTCTGCTTTTTCACCCAAAAGAAGCTCTTACCGGAGTAAAAAATGGACTTGGATTGTGGTTGAATATCATGATTCCCACTCTGCTGCCATTTCTGATCCTGACAGGAGCATTATTAAAAACTGGAAATATCCGGAAGCTTCTGAAACCATCTGCTTTCTTCTGGAAAACGTTTTTCGGGCTTTCACCTGCTGGAGCCTATGTTCTGATCCTGGGTCTGTTATGCGGATATCCTATGGGAGCCAAACTGGCACATGATCTGTACATAGACCAGCAGATTTCCCGCAGAGAAGGGGAATATCTTCTTACGTTCAGCTGCAATGCAAGTCCCGCATTTATCATTTCCTATCTTTCCGGGATACTCTTGAAAAATAAGATATCAGCAGTACAGATGATCCTCACTTTTCTGGCGGCAGATCTCTTTTGTATGCTGTTTTTTCGTTTCGTTGTATATCGTGGGCATACCGTGGACTCTGTCTGCGTAAACAAGATAAAAAAAGAGACATACCAACAGGACTCCATAGGAGTCATCCTGGATGTCTCGATCATGGACGGATTTGAAACCATCACACGTCTCGGGGGCTATATTCTCCTCTTCTCACTGATACTCGCCAGTATCAGCTTTTACTGGCCATTTCATGCACAAAGCTGTATGCTGTTCACAGCACCACTGGAACTAACTACCGGGCTGAAACAGATTGCCGGCGCACCACTGCCATGGAAAAGCAGATACCTTGCTTCTATGCTCCTGACTTCTTTTGGTGGCTTTTGCGTCATGGTTCAGACAAAAAGCGTATTGGAAAACAGTTTGTCACTGATCCCCTACGCTATTTCAAAATGTCTGAACGCCAGTGCGATATTCCTGATCCTAGTTTTCTCCGATATCGTCTAACAGATCTTCGTCTTCTTTTGTTATAGAAGAACTGTCATCATCCTGGAAGGTATTGGAGATTGCCGCTGCCTGAGCAGTCTGTGGTGCAAGCTCCTGACGATTATGATTAACAACCTCAAGGCAGCTCTGCAGAGCATCAATAAATGCTTTGTATTTACCACCGGCATCTTCAAGTGTCTGATTCAGGACAGAACCGATATTAGCCATCATATCATCTGTGTATGTGATCGCACTGAGACGAATGCTGTTTGCATCCTGTGTTGCAGAATCAAGAATCTCCTGAGCCTGCTTGTTTGCAGCATTTATGGTCTCATTTGCCTGTGCATATGCTTTCTGCATGATCTCATGCTGTGTAACAAGTTCCTGAGCTTTGGCCTGAGCATCTGCGATCAGACTGTCAGCTTTAGCCTGAGCATCCTCAAGGATCGCATCCTTATTGCTGATGATCTTCTGATAACGTTTGATCTCATCCGGAGTTTTCAGACGAAGTTCACGTAAATACTCCTCAATCTCTTCTTTGTTCACTACGATCTTGGTAGTGGAAAGAGGCTGGAATTTACAGCTGTCCACATACTCTTCAATCTCCTGAATAATCTGTTCAATTCTGCTGCTCATAATACACTCTCCTTATTTCTCTGTTTCTCTTTTTTTCAATTTCTCTTCGACTGCATCCGTAATCTCACGTGGAGCGAATTTGCTCAGATCTCCTCCGAAATTAGCAACTTCTTTCATGATCGTGGAGCTTAAGTATGCATATTCCAGACTGGTTGTAAGAAAAACGGTGTCCACATCCGGTGCCAGAACACGATTAGTCTGGGCCATCTGCAGTTCATATTCAAAATCCGTGACAGCACGAAGCCCTCGAACAATCACCTGGGCATGGTTTTCCCTGGCAAAGTTCACTGACAGGCCCTCGAATGCTTTCACCTCCACATTCGGGATATCTTTTGTCGCCTTTGTTAGTATCTTAACACGTTCTTCTACAGAAAACAACGGACTTTTTGCAGAATTATGCAAAACTCCCACTATAACCCGGTCAAATGAAATGCTTGCCCGCTTAATGATGTCAAGATGGCCATAGGTTGCCGGGTCAAAGCTTCCCGGGTATACTGCTGTTATCATATGTCTGTCTCTCTTTCATTTTTTTAGGAAAACATGCTTGTTGGTTTTATATTCCTTGGAACGTACCAGATGATATCCAAGGTCCTCTACATAAGAAAAATCCGTATGTAGATCTTCCTCCACAACGATCAGCGTGTTTTCATCTGCAAGAGTGCTGTCAGCCAGATACTCAAGGACTGGTTGTTCCAGATGCTGTTCGTATGGTGCATCCATAAAAATACAGTCAAATGGTTCTCCGCCTTCCAGTGAACGCAGTGCCTGAAGCACATCCATGTTCAGCAGTTTACCACCATCCGTGAGTTTTGTAAATGAAAGATTTTCGCGGATGCAAGTGCATGCTTTGGGATTTTTTTCCACAAATACGGCATACTCGGCTCCACGGCTCAGAGCTTCAATACCGATCGCTCCGCTTCCGGAAAACAGATCCAGAAACCGACAACCAGGTATTTCAGGCTGGAGAATGTTAAAAAGAGTTTCCTTAATACGGTCTGTTGTTGGTCGTGTCTCATTTCCGGGAATGGTTTTTAAGTTTAATCTACGTGCTTTTCCTGCTATGACTCTCATTTCAGATTTAATCTCCAATCCAGATCACCGCGGGCCAGTCCAAGGATCAGAAGTTCCGCAGTGGCAATATTTGTAGCAACCGGAATGTTGTACTGGTCGCAGCGTTTGACAATGCTCATGATATCCGGCTCTACCGGGTCCATCATGACAGGGTTATAAAACAGGATCACCATATCCAGATCCTGACGCTCTACCATCTCCATAAACTGCTTGTCTCCGCCTATACTTCCGGCAAGAAACTTGTGAACGTGAAGACTGGTTGCTTCCTCAATTCTTCTTCCTGTTGTTCCGGTTGCATATACTTCATGTTTGGCAAGGATATTCTTGTATGCAATACAGAAGTCTTCAATCAGAACTTTCTTACTGTTATGCGCAATAATTCCTAAATTCATAATTCACCTCTCCATTCTGCCCTTGGGTTACATCCCTTTTTCCCCTTTATATAGGTAAAATCATATAACTCTGTAACTGATTCTAGCATAACGCCCAAAAAAGTGCAATTTAATTCATGTAAATTCATGAAAAATTAATATTTTCCCCGGCGTTACTCCATATACTCTATTCTTCCCAGCTGTTTCCTGTAGTATAATCAATTTCAATTCCCGGCTGTATGTTATAAACAAAAACATGGAAAAATATCTTCTGGTCTTTAACGGATTCGGCTTCCATTTCCACACCCCGGGCTACCAGTTCATCTCCCTTAAAAAACGGAGTTACACGATACATGCAGGGATTTCCTGTACTGTGCACGTAATCTGCAACCTCATTTTCAAAAGGAAGCATTCCCGTCACATTGAGATATCTGGTTCCTGTGATAAGATTTTTCCTGTTTGCATTCTCTCCAGTCAGCTGATATCCGATAAGATGGCAGCGATTATACAGATACCTGCCATCTACATTTTCATATTTTACAGTATGCCATCCTGTAGGCTTCACCATTCCGATCGCTCCTCGCTCTTCATCAGGCATCAGCTCCGGTGTGATCTTGGATTCTGCATAACCACAGCGCCCCAGGGAATCTAGTTCACTATAAAATTCGTATGCAGGTCCTGCGCTTTTTTCATCAGAAAAAGAGGGTATATTTCCATTGATCTCCACATATGGACTGCCGCTGTATTCCGGAATCTGATCCAGAGAAACAGATTCTGTCTGCCCTCCTGTCTTCGTCTGAGATTGTTTCAGTAATCCTGTCACTGCATCGGAAGCGGATTCCGAAACATCTTCCCAGAGGATCTGCGCATTTTCTTCTATATATGTAAGAAATACCTGTCCGAAGATCCGGCTTTGATCTTTTACCTCTTTCAGGCTCCGCGGCGGCATCCAGCCATTACATACTGCAAGGATGACACATAGGATAATGGCTGTGAGTATTTTTCGCCTGGGCTGTTTTTTTCGTTTATATTTTCGCTTGTATGTAGGATAACGCTTCTTTTTCACGGGCTCCCCTTACTTTTTTGTCTGACAGATATTATATGTGATGCGGAGATTATTATAACCGCAATTCTAGTCAAAAAGCAACCATACATTCGCTTTTTTACTGCGGTATAATTTATGAACGGAAATATTTTTATATGTTAAATTTCCTTTAACTGCCAGTGTATTATTTTATGGTTTTCACATACTAGCAATGTAACAGTAAACCAAATAACAACCAAGGAGGAAATGAATTATGCCAAGTAACACTTCTTCTAACAAAGCAGTTGTACCGGAAGCAAAGGGCGCACTTGACCGTTTCAAATATGAGGTAGCAAACGAGCTGGGTGTTCCGCTTACAGACGGATACAACGGAAACCTGACTTCCAAACAGAACGGATCCGTAGGTGGATATATGGTCAAAAAGATGATCGAAGCACAGGAACGCCAGATGTCCAGCGGCTCCCAGGGCGGCCAGCAGTACTAAATCTGTACGCGCAGGTAGATCTATTACTATGCTGAGTTGATCTAAGCTCATGCAAAAAAGATGCTGTCTGACAGAACTGAAAAACTGCCAGACAACATCTTTTTATTTTATATAAGATCCAAAAGTCTTAAAATCCTATATTCATTTACAGCAATTCCTGTACTTTTCGATATACAACCTCTGCAAATTTCTTATGTCCTGCTGCATTCAGATGTTCCTGATCTGCGTCACAGCAATGTACATAGGATGCTGCCGGAAGGAAACTGATATGACGTTCAGCTGCGATTTTTTCATAAACAGGCTGCAGATTTCTGGAAACGATCACAGACTCTCTGGAAAACTCCTGGTCATATCCTTCCTGCCATACTTTTTCTCCCAGGTAGATCGGAGCCATGAGAAGGACTTTCGCTTTTGGTGCATATTCCTGGACCTGATCCAGCAATCTTATGATTCCCTTTCCAATTACATCTGCGGATGCTCCGAAAACAGTTTTGCAGTCATTGGTTCCCAGCATCAGCGTGATCACATCCACCTGGGCATGTGTTTCCAGAAGTGTGGGAAGAAGTGCAGTTCCTTTTCTTCCGTCGCGGAGCGGATCTTCGAAAACCGTTGTTCTTCCGCACAGTCCTTCCTCGATCACGCGATATTCTTCTTTATTCAGTTTTTCCTGGAGAAGGCTTGTCCAGCGTACTCCCCACGGTAGTCTCTCTCTGCTCTCTCCGTCATATCCCCATGTATTGGAATCTCCAAAGCATAATATCTGTTTCATTTTACCATATCCCTATCTATTTAGTATGTTATTACTTAAATGAATAATAACATGCTATTTGGAATTGGTCAAATATGCAAAAGAAATAGCCTGCTATAGACATTCTCTATAACAGGCCAATATATATCTTTTAAAATACTGTTCGATGAAGATTTTGTTTACAGTCCGATAAATCCTGTAACATCTCCGTTGATCACATAATGTGCACCATTATCTTCGGGTTTAATGTAGATTTTGAGATCTTTCAGTTCAGAAGCTTTTTTGCCCATATCCTCTGTCCAGATCTTTTTGATCCTGTCAGCAACCTCTGAAGTATGTATCTCTTTGCCCCAGTACTGAACATATACTTCTGTCACTGGCTCAGCTTTCTTAGCTGCTGTTGTCTTAGCAGCCGTCTTGGTTGTTGTTTTCTTAGCTGCAGTTGTTTTTCGTGTTGTTGTCTTCTTGGCAGCGGTTTTCTTAGCTGGCTCTTCTGATTTTACAGCTGTTGTTTTCTCTTCAGCAGATTTTACTTCTGCTGTTTTTTCTTCTACTGGTTTCTCAGCGGCAGGTTTTACCTCAGCTGTCTTCTCAGCTGCTTTTGTTTCTACAGAAGCTTTTGCATCGTCTGTCTTCGGTGTCTCAGCCTTAACGGCTTTCTCTTCGGATGCGGTTACTACAGATTTTGCAGGAGTCTCGCTTATTGAAGCCGTTTTTACAGTTGTCTTGGTTGCAGCTTTCTTTGTTCTAGCCATGTTTATAGCCTCCTTACAAGGGATTTGTTAATCTTTTCTCATGCAATACAATACTACGATTTGAAAGTTTTGTAAAGAAAAGTTTCAAAAGTCTATTAGTTAAGGCTGTAATTTACAGCATGTACACGATAAGTTACACTGCTTTTACTATATGTCCAGTTATGACGCAGCAGACAATTATGATGACGTCCGTCCCCATCCAGATTACACTCTATCACTTTAAATGAATCACTGTAAACTTCTGTAACGATAGCCGAATGTCCATTATTATTGATGCGCACATAGTC
The DNA here is from genome assembly GCF_003480785.1 of Ruminococcus sp. AM26-12LB. Taxonomy (NCBI): domain Bacteria; kingdom Bacillati; phylum Bacillota; class Clostridia; order Eubacteriales; family Oscillospiraceae; genus Ruminococcus; species Ruminococcus sp. AM26-12LB. The sequence goes on from NZ_QUJX01000016.1 coordinate 91,500, forward strand.
TCCTACCTGAACATTATTATCATATATTCTTTGAAGGCCTGATACTCTCTGCCCTTCCCAGATATCATAAAATACTTTTCTTGCAAACCCATCACACTGGATAGCCCCGTCAAACTTATTGCAATCATACTCGCCATTACCTGGTATCGGATCAATTCCGCTCTGAGTTCCGTGATGTTTGCATGGAACATCACTGATCGTATCCTGAAATCTTTCAGGAGCTCCGCTGCTGTCCAGATTATCTGTCAGATCTGAATAACTGTTTACAACATGGTTCCAAAATTTCCCATCAGGAAATTTGATTTTTTCATCTTCAATTCTCTGCTGCAGATTTTTCTTTTTAATAACAGTAAGATTAACAATTACCGGCTTCGCTGCATTATAAAACGTTGTACTTTTTGTAGTAACTGTGATCTGCACTTCTCTCTGAATATCGTTTTCTTGCCATTCCTTCAAAGTAACCGTTCCATCAGAAGCTACCGATGCAATAGCACTGTTGCTGCTGGAATAAACCAATGTTGCATTCTGATCTGCTTTTGCCCCGAGATTGAATGCTCCATCATAGATCTTACGTTCCTGCTGCTGTACACAGCTGACAGATGGAGTTCCTTTTACCGTAGTGATCGTCAGTTTCCTGGTTGCCGGAGCATAGGAAGAAGATTTCGCTGCAGTGATCTGGATTGTAACTTTTCCAAGCTTCTTTGCCTTTTTAAAGTTCAAATTACCTTTGGAATCCACAGAAACAATACTGGTATCTAAGGACTTATAAGTAAGTTTCCCACCTTCTGAAGGAACTTTGGCACCAAGAGATTTTATTGTAGTGGAATACGCTATTTTTGCCCCATTCTTTACAGCAGTGGTAATATTCTGTCTTTTCAGCACATTAATCTTAATTGCAATATTCTGTGCCTGATAATGTTTGGTCGCCGCAACTTTTACAGTAACTGTTGCCACTCCCTCTCCATTAAGCATAATCTTGCTATTTTTTACAGATGCAATTTTTGCATTAGTGGTTGAATATGTCACTTTTGCAAATTCTTTTTTTCCTGAAACACTGATTTTGTAGGATTTACCTTTGTCTGTATAAAGTTTTGTAATACTTCCTGGTGTAACTTTTACCGGCTGTTTTGCTTTGCTGATCTTATAAGCTATTTTTTTTGTACCTGTAAAATTGCCCTTTCCTGTGATTTGTAAGGTTGCTGTTCCAGGTTCTTTATTATTAAGATATTTATATGTATAATCTTTTTCATTCTGTAATGAGATCATTCCGGCCGCATTGGCTTTCGGCATATAAATAGAAAATGCGGGAGTTTTTGCCTGTCCATCCCAGGTGTAAATCGTTGTCTTCAAATTAACTTGAACTTTACCGTCAAGACTGCATGCTTTGATGGTAAAATATTTAGAAACAGAATCTTTGTAACTTCCCTTTCCTGTGATTTTTGCAACAGCTTTTGTTCCCGTTTTTGTATTATTAGAATAAGTTACTGTATAATCTGTGCCGCTTTTTAATGTTGTATTTCCAAGTTTAACAGTTACACCTGGCTTCTGCGGACTTCCATTGTAAGTTGCAGTTTTTACAGTTACCTTTGCCGTTTTGATGCTCTTTCTAACTACTGGTTTTGAAGCAACTACCTTTAAAGTGATACATTTACTGTTCGTTGGCATGGTCGTATATTTTTTGCCTGAGCTGTCTGACATGGTAAATGGAAGTTCTATAGAGCACTTCAGGTTCGGGATTGTTTTCAGTGTTTTAAGATTATCCATATAGTACAGCATATATCTTGCATCATTGACGCTAGATGTATTAAACTTACTGAGGTTTAGAGATTCCAGGCTGCTACAGGAGTTAAACATATATCCCATCTTTACCACTTCAGAAGTATTGAAATGGCTCACGTCCACAGCTTTTAACGCATAGCAGCGTGAAAACATTCCTTCCATAGATTTTACTTTTGATGTGTTAAATTTAGAAACATCCAGAGAAGTCATTTTTTTAAGCTCGCCAAACATAGAATTCATATCTACTACCTTGGATGTATCAAAATTTTTAATATTGAGGCTTGTTAAAGACTCATTTCCATAAAACATGAAATACATATTCTGTACATTAGAAGTATTAAAACTGTTCAGATCCAGAGACTTGAGCTTGCTCATAGTACAGAACATTTTGCCCATATCTTCTACATTTGATGTATTAAAGTTTCGTACATTTAACTGTGTAAGACTTTCGCACCGTTCGAACATACCGTTCATATATACAACATTTGCTGTATTGAAATTACTGACATTCAACTGTGTAAGGCTTTCACAGCAATAAAACATCTCCTCCATAGTCGTAACATTCGCTGTATTAAATCTACTGACGTCCAACTGTTTAAGATTCCGACATTCACGGAACATTCCGCTCATCCTTGTCACTCTGGAAGTATTAAAATTCCGGACATTCAGCTGTGTAAGGCTTTCACAGCCTAAAAACATGCTATTCATATCATTAACTTTTGAAGTATCAAATTTACTGACATCCAGAGTTTTTAATTTACTGCAATTTCGGAACATTCCCTGCATATGAGATACATTTCCGGTTTTCAATGAACCAGTATCCAGCTGTGTAAGGCTTTCACAATCTGAGAACATAAAGGCCATGTCTGTCACCTTACTGAAATCACAGTTTTTAAAAGTGATCCTGGTAAGATTCCTGCATCCCTTAAACATAGCTCTTGTCTTTGTGATTCCGGAAATTTCAACTATGGCTGTTTTAATATCATCCTGCCATTTACTCCAGCCCCTTTCTGCATCCCAATAATAATCTGAGGTATCATAGTCACCGTTTCCTTTTAATGTAAGACATCCGGATGTATCAATTGACCAGGCAATATCTCCGGTGATTCCTCCATCCATCATGCTTGCGGAAGCACTTACAGCATCTTCTTCTCTATCAGAAAAGTCATCACTTTCTGCCATTTCTTCTGTTTCCGGTTCTTCCGAAAGATTTTCAGTGTCCTCCGACATTTCTATATTATCCGCTTCTTCCGGCTCTTCTTCTAATTCCTGTTCTGTGCTATCAGGTAATTCTGCTGCTTCATCGTCTGCTGAGATTCCATCTTCAAAAATATCTTCCTCAGAAAAACTTTCCTCTGGACTGTCAGTCTCCTCATTTACATTTTCCTGGACTGTTTCCGGTTCTGTCTCTGAAGCCATGGTTATCCCTGCATTGCCAAAGATCATAGACCCTGATAAAACGACACACAGAAGTTTTTTGATCATTTTTCTCCTCATCCTGTTTTCTCCCTTTTTCTTTTTATACTAAAACGAAGTTCTGATTCTTCGCTTTGCTCCATCCAATTAGATCCCCAGATTTTCCAGTTCTTCACTCATATACCCCTTGAGATGCTCCTTTAAAGCCTTATGCTGAGGCAGGATAAGATCAAAATCCAGTGCCAGGATCTCACCAGCTGCTTCACTTGCATTCTTCAGGATTCCCGCATCATTGTAGATATCACCGATCTTAAATTCCATCAGTCCGCTCTGGCGGATACCGAAAAGATCTCCTGGGCCCCGAAGCTTCAGATCTTCTCCGGCTATATAAAATCCATCATTGGATTCATTGAGGATCTTCAGACGTTTAGAAGTATTTTCTTCATTATTTCCCTGGATAAAAATGCAGTAAGACTGATGCTCTCCACGCCCTACACGGCCACGGAGCTGGTGAAGCTGTGCAAGACCGAATCGTTCTGCATTTTCCACCATCATAACGGTAGCATTTGGCACATTCACTCCAACCTCCACAACCGTGGTAGATACCAGTACCTGGATCTCATCGGAAGCAAAGGCCTCCATGATCCTGTTCTTTTCTTTTGGCTTCATTTTGCCGTGAAGGATCTCTACTCTGATCTCGTCAGGCAGGACTTCCTGAAGCTTTCTGGCATAATCTGTGACATTCTCTGCATCCAGTCCTTCGCTCTCTTCCACCATTGGGCAGATCACATAAGCCTGTCTTCCCATCTGCACCTGCTTTTCAATAAAAGAATACGCCTTGGGGCGGTAGGAAGTTCCTACTACGCAATTTTTGATCGGAAGCCTTTTTGCAGGAAGCTCATCGATGATCGAAATATCCAGATCTCCGTATAAAATGATCGCCAGTGTCCGGGGAATAGGGGTTGCACTCATAACAAGTACATGTGGCGGATTTCCTCTGGTCGTCAGCGCTTCCCTCTGGCGAACGCCGAATCTGTGCTGCTCATCTGTGATCACAAGACCCAGATTCTTATATTCCACCTTTTCCTGGATCAGGGCATGAGTACCGATGATCACATTCACTTCGCCGGTTGCGATCTTCTGATAGATTTCACGCTTCTGTCTGGCTGTGGTAGATCCTGTCAGAAGAACCGGGTGGCAGGAAATGATATTCTGCTCTTCCATCAGCTTCAGAAAGCCTTCGTAATGCTGATTAGCCAGAACCTCTGTCGGCACCATCAATGCACTCTGAAAGCCATTTTCTGCTGAAAGTACCATAGCTAAAAACGCGATCACAGTTTTACCGCTTCCAACATCTCCCTGCACAAGTCTGGACATCAGCTTATGGCTGCTCAGATCTCGTTCGATCTCGTGCCAGACATTCTTCTGAGCTCCGGTCAGGTCATAGGGAAGCCCTTCTATGATTTCCTCGGTTGTCCATACTGGTTTCATTGGAAAAGTGTTTGGAGCCTCTTCGGTTTTCTCCTTCAGAAGCTGTATTGCCAGCACAAAAAGCAGGAACTCATCGAATACCAGACGTTTCCTGGCTGTGAGAAGCTCCTGCATATTTTTCGGAAAATGGATAGTCCGGATCGCATAATTGGCATCCGCAAGCTGATAGCGTTCCCGTATTTCCTCCGGCAGATATTCCCCATGGAGAGGTCTTGTATCCAAAATCTGATGTACCAACTTCGTGATCATCTTGTTGGAAAGACCTTTCGTCAGACCATATACAGGCTGCATACTGTGAATGATCTCCTCATAAGCTGCCGGGGTAAAAATCTCCGGATGTTCCATTTGAGGACGGCCTTTTTTTCTGGTGATCTTTCCTCTGAGGATAAAAACACTGCCCTTTTTGAGTGTTCCCCTCAAATAAGGCGCATTGAACCAGGCAACCGGCAATCGGCCGCTTGCATCTGCCACAGTTGTTGTCAGAACCTGGAGATTGCGTACCTGGTTAATATAAATACCTGTTGCTATAGTGACACGGATAGAGACTGTTTTGTCCTCCTCTGCTGATGCAATCTCCACAGGCTCCTCATATATATCGTAAGTCCGCGGATAATAACGGAGAAGCTCTTCCGCAGTCGTGATCCCGATCTTCTGGAAAAGCTTCTCTGTTTTCTCACCCACGCCTTTTAATTCACGTAAAGGTGTCTTTTCATTCATTTTTTGTGCTCTTTATTCTACAGAAATCAGATAGTAGTAAATCGGCTGTCCACCCTGGTTCAGCTCAACCTCGCACTCCGGATATTTCTCAGTAAGAGAATCAGAAAGTGCCTCTGCATCTTCCTCAGATACATCTTCACCATAGTAAACGCTGATGATCTCAGATTCCTCGTCAACCATCTCTGCTACCATCTCCTCCGCTACCTGAAGTCGATCTCTGCCTACTGCAAGGATGCCTGCATCACCGATTCCCATGATATCTCCCTCATGGATTTCCTTGTCATCAATACGTGTATCACGGACTGCATAAGTGATCTGTCCGGTTTTCACTCTGGAAATCGCATCGGTCATGGAAGCAAGGTTCTCCTCGCCGCCCTTTTCCGGAACAAAGCTGATCATTGCGGAAATTCCCTGTGGAATCGTCTTGGTTGGTACTACAATGATCTCCTTGTCCTCAGTCAGATCTCTTGCCTGGTTAGCTGCAAGGATAATATTCTTGTTATTCGGGAAAATATAAATTGTTTTTGCATGTACTTTCTCAATAGCATTGAGCATATCCTCTGTACTCGGGTTCATAGTCTGACCGCCTTCGATCAGATAATCTACGCCAAGCTCACGGAAAATCTGAGAAAGTCCCTCACCTACTGATACAGAAATAAATCCGTGATCCTTCGGAGGTTCTTTATTTTCTGCCTGTTCTTTTGCAAGTTTTTCAGCGTCTTTGATCAGTTTTTCCTGATGTTCTTCTCTCATATTGTCAATCTTCATGCGGGAAAGCTGACCATACGTGAGTGCACGTTCAAAAGCCTGTCCCGGATGATTGGTGTGTACGTGTACCTTGACAATCTCATCATCTGCCACCAGAACAATGGAATCACCGATGGAATCCAGAAATTCACGGAAACGATCGATCTCCTCCTGTGGAAGCGGTTTTTCAAGAAGGATAATAAACTCTGTACAATATCCAAATTTGATATCTGCCTCTGCCTGAGGAGAAATCTTTGTGATCTTAGGAGCAGCAGCTGTCTCAAACTGGGAATAATCCACTTCTTTTCCATGATATCCGTCGATGGCACCACGGAAGACTTCCAGAAGTCCCTGTCCGCCAGAATCCACAACACCTGCTTCTTTCAGGACTGGAAGCATCTCCGGTGTTCTGGCAAGAGTTTCCTCTGCATGCTGAAAGATTCCGTCGAAAAAAGCATCCAGATCTTCTGCAGCATCGGCAAGCTCTGCGGCTCTGTCTGCAGCAGCTCTGGCTACAGTAAGAATGGTTCCCTCTTTTGGTTTCATAACTGCTTTGTATGCAGTTTCAACGCCTCGCTCCATAGCTGCGGCAATGGCAGGTGCATCCAGATCTGTAAGTTTACGCACACCTCTGGTAAATCCACGCAGAAGCTGTGACAGGATAACACCGGAATTACCTCTGGCTCCACGGAGGGAACCGGAAGAAATTGCCTTTGCCAGGGATTCCATATCCGGATCTGTAAGAGCACCTACTTCAGAAGCAGCAGACATGATGGTAAGCGTCATATTGGTTCCCGTATCTCCATCAGGTACAGGAAACACATTCAGTTCATTGATCCACTCTTTCTTCGCTTCCAGATTCTTTGCTCCGGACAGAAACATTCTGGAAAGTATTTTAGCATCTATGGTTTTGTTATTCACCACAAGTTCCTCCTCTAAAACTAATCTATTGCACGCACGCCCTCAACCATAATGTTGATCTTTTCAATCTCCATTCCTGTAAAGGCTTCGACTTTATATTTTACATTGTTGACAAGATTGTCCGCAATAGTACTGATATTCACGCCATATGCTACGATGACATGAAAATTCAGCCGGATCTTATTATCATCCGTGATCTTAACACTGATACCATGTTTCAGGCTGTCAATACGCAAAAGCTTGACCAGGCCATCCTTCATACTGATAGCTGCCATTCCGATGATACCAAAACACTCTACCGCCACACTGCCGGCATAAGTCGCAATGACATCTGTATCAATTACGATCTGACCCAATCCGGAATCTATACGTCCATTCATATGGTTACCTCCATTGTTTCATTCAGATTAAATTATATAAAACTATTATAACCTTTTTTTTATAATTACGCAATGATAGAGTTCAACTTGTTTTATCTTATAGAAAATTAAGCTCATCCACTCTATTGAAGGGAAACCCCGAATTGCGATGGAGCATACTGGCCGATACTATGAAGCCGGTTTTTCCTTTTCGTTTATCTACTTATAATCCTTTTACAAACGCAACTGCATTTTTTATATCTTCTTCATCTGGATGCCCTTTTGCAATTCCACCAACCAGTTTAAATGGACCAAATGTGTCATAACCCTTGCACCCGAATTTTCCTATCACTTTGGAACGCTTCTTGTCCAAAATCTGCTCAATAGATTTATAATTCGCACTTCCACCATAAGTACAGATCAGAAATACCTTTTTGTCGTCCGGTAGATTCTTCTCTGCAAATCCCAATAATGACTGATGAAATTTTGAAAAATAGATTCCTGATGCAAACCCAATCATATCATAACTGCTCAGATCTGCATCGGGTTGTTTTACAGCATCAATCAAATCAACCTGACACTCTTCTGCTATGCTCTTTACTAATTTTTCTGTATTTCCATGATGTACCGATGCATATATGATTGCTTTTTTCATTTGTTTTCCTTTCTGCCTGCGCCATCAATCAGGTCATAACTCATGTCCAAAAAGTCCAGTATCTTTGCTTTACTGACCGAACCATCCAGTAAAATCGTGATCCAGTGCTGCTTGTTCATATGGTATCCAGGTAAAAATCCATGCGTCTGAATAATCATATTCGTCATGTCCGGATCACACTTTACATCCATGATATCAACCGGATCTTTTCCTTCTAATCCCAGTTTTGATTTTTCAATAGTCATGATCACTGCATACCATTTTCCGTTTTTATGTCGGAGTACTGCACTGTCTGGCGATTTACTCCATAAATATTCTGGGACTGTTCCGTACTGTTTCTGCACATATTTAAAGATTTCTTCCGTCTTCACAATCTATTCAACTCCTGACGTTTCTGATATCCTACCTATAATCATACCACATTTTCGGATTCCGAACTACCTGCCAAATTCTTTTGCATTTTCCCGGTTTTCCTATTCTCATATGCCAGTTCAGCAAGAATATGTTCTATTCAGCTTCAGGAAAGAGACCAGGCCAAAGAAAAAACGATAAATTAATTCGCACTGGGTAATTTTCTATGTTTCAAATTGATCTAAACCATACACACAACGCTTAATTCTACCATGATCCGCCCTGTTCCCGGAGGTATGGAATACTTTCCTTAAAACTCTTTGCAGAATTTTTGATAAATTTCCTTTTTTTGCTTGCAAAAGAGCAATTCATCTGTTAAAATGGTGACTGTTGATAAAAGGAGGTGCTATTCATGGCTAAATGTGCAATCTGCGATAAAGGAGCTCATTTCGGAAACAATGTGAGTCATTCCCATAGAAGATCCAACAAAATGTGGAAATCTAACGTTAAATCCGTCAGAGTAAAAACAACTGCCGGCGGAGCAAAGAAAATGTATGTATGTACTTCTTGTTTAAGATCCGGAAAAGTTGAAAGAGCGTAAGTAATATCGTATGCCCCCGTAGAATGCGGGGGCTGTTTTTTTATCTTTAAGACAGATAAATTACAAGCGGGAAGTATGCCAGGTGCACACTTCCCGCTTATCTGCAAAACATATGATATCCGCATAGCAGACATATGACTGCCATTGCGATCACAATAAAATTCTCTGTAATAAGGATACCAAGAACCATGCCCACACCAATAAAAAACAGCATAAAACCAGTTAGCTTTCCCACTCCTGTCTGCTCATTTCCTGTTTTTTATTACAGTATATGCATGAAATCTAAATGGAATACTACTCTTCTTTCCCGTCTGTATCCTCGGCATTGCCTGCACCTGGTGCAAAACGGTTCACAAAATCCGGCACCATATCCAGAACCTTGGTAAGGCCATCCTGATTTTTTACGTTTACAAGTTTGGTGCTTCCATTCTGGATCACAAGCACTGCACAGGGAGACATCTTTCCGGCAAGACCTCCGCCGCCATTGTTCTTCTTGTCCCCTTCAAAAGCTCCGGCTCCCACGCCGAAGGATACATCGACCAGAGGAAGGATAATGGTATCGCCTACATGAATGGCATCGCCAACCACTGTCTTGGCCGATACAAAGCCATCCATTCCTTTAAATAATGAATTCACGGTATCTTTGAAATTATTCTCTTTCTCCATGATTTACCTCCTTATGTCTCCATCGGTGGATGACGTATTTTATATTTTTATTGAAATAAAGCTTCGCTGCTGTTGTGAGAACTACAATTCCATAAATCCTTCCCTTTAACATGATCTCTCCCTCAAGAACATTTTCATTATCAAAAAGGGGCGCTGCTTCGATCTTGTTTTTATGAAAAGGAATCGTCATTCCTAATACAGCCAATACCATACCTGTAACTGCCGGATCTTCATTGCCAAATGTGATCTTTCCGGTGATCCTTGTCGGAAGCACATGATAAATCAGTTTTTTTGCATTTTTCCACAGAAAGGAAAGAGCCTCTCTGGTTCGGGGATGGTCTAAAAATTCCTTCCACCAGTTTATCTTATCACAGAAATTCCGGATTGTTAATGCAAGACTTTGAATTTTTTTCAGAATCCTTTTGGGGATTCCAAGAAAATTCTGTACGATTCGGAACAGCTTTCCAACTGTCATTTTTATTTTTCCCACTATATTCAAAATTAAATCTGCAATCTTTGTCCGAAGCCTCTTTTCATCTTCCGATATTTCTTCGGAAATCGATATCGGCTCCATTATTACATTTTCCGAAATTTCATTTATATCTTCAACAGTATCTTCCTGAGGCTCAGACATTTGCAGCTCTGCGGTATCGTTCTGATTTTCGCTTTTTGATGTCTTTTCATGACTTCCAGAAGCCTCTGTCTGTTTTTTTGCATTTTGATTTCCGGAGTTGGAAAGAGCTCTTGGTTTCTTTTTTTTACGAAACAGATTTTTAAATTTTTCCAAAGGAATCCCTAACAAACATATTTTTGTTTTCAGAACGCCCTGCTCCCAGAATACCTGTGCAGAAATTATATGAAGCAGCCAGCTCACTTCACCGAAAGCATGTATTTCCCGAAGACTATCCGTACGGTCTTTTTTTAAATTCCCTCTGTATCTGATTGGACAAAATAAAAGAAGCAGCAGGATCAGAAAGATCAGCCCGATCAGAATCCCCAGAAGGATCAATATCCATTTTATTATCAGCCATAATATATGCAGCATTGGTTCACCTGTTTTTCAGATATTCTTTTATTTTAAAATTTCCAGTTTCGGTATAAACCTGTTCGATCATATCCTGTACCATCTGTATAGCACCGGATTTTCCTCTAGCCATTCCAACGATCAAAGGACAGGTGGCTCTGGCGCTTCGCTGTACAAGCATGCCTGCGGGAAGAATTTCCAAAATATTTCCGGGATTATCAGACAAAGTAACAACGTAGATATCCGGCACGAATTTACCAGCAGTGATCCTGGTTCTTATTCTAGTAGGATTTTTTACATCATTTCCTATGTAATAGTTTTTCATCCATTTCAGCAATCTGCCCTCACCTCCGTTATAATGCCAAACAGGGCTGCGTATGTACACAGCCCTGTCCTGTTGTTAAAAATACTTCTGCTGTTTCGCCCAGACGCCTTCACTTCGCATTTCCAGATACTCCTGATAGGCCTGTTCCACGATATGCTTCTCGTTGGAAAAACGGAGAAGATGATAGATCTCATGAAACTTATAGTATCCGGAATCTACAAAATATTCCTCTCGCTGGGGTTTGCTATGATAATTATCAGCTATCATGAGATACCAGTGTACCTCTTTCATTACCACATCCTCCGGAACGGTGAAATTATACTGGCTCTTACCGATATATTTCACGATAGAGGCCCGAACACCTGCTTCTTCCATTACTTCACGTAAAGCAGTCTGTTCAAAAGTCTCTCCTTTTTCTACAGTTCCTTTGGGAAGCACCCATCCTTCATAACGGTTCCTGTAGGATTTATACAATGCCAGAATCTTACCCCGATGAATTACCACACCGCCACAGCTTGTTGCTTCTATCATATTGCAATCCTCCTGTAATGCGTGTGTCTTTTGCACTGGCTATAGTATACCTCTTTTTTACCTTATAGGCAAGGGGCAAGAAGCAGATACTGTTCTCAATTTAATCGAAATAATATGCATCAAAAACATCTGCCGCAATGGGAACTGCCGCTTCACTTCCGGTTCCGCCGTTTTCCACGATCACTGCAATGGCGATATCCGGGTCATCTACATTAGAATAACCCACAAACCAGGAATGACTGGAGCCATTTTCATCAAACTCCGCAGAACCGGTCTTTCCGGCAACAGTATATCCTCGTCCGTTCAATGCGGAAGCCGTACCGTTTTCAACTACATTTTTCATTAGTTTTCCAAGGATATTGGCTTCATTTCTTGTCATCAGACGTTTGTATTCTGTTTTTTCTGTTTCCCTGACCGTATCACCGGAATTATTCACGATCTTATCGATCATAGTTGGCTTCATCAGTACACCATCATTGGCGATGGCACTTGTGATCAATGCCATATGCATCGGAGAAACAAGAGTGTTACCCTGGCCGATCGAGGTCTGCATCACAAGTGCGTTCGGAGAATCATTATCCAGGGTAAAACGGCTGGTTTTATAGGAATTCAGCGGAAGAGCCTTATTAAAGAGCAGATCCTCTGCAGTACTTTTCAGAGTACCTCCTCCCAGACCAAGTCCCATATCTGCAAATGCACAGTTACAGGAATGTGCAAATGCGGAATAAAAATCCTCCTGTCCATGTACTGCACCATTGTAACACTGGATCGTGTGGTCATCCACTGTGATACTTCCCTGACACAGATAGGAATATCCCTCCAGTGATCCCTTTTGCCTGAAATAATCCAGTGCCGTGACAATCTTAAATGTTGATCCCGGAGGATAAGCTCCATTGGTTGCACGGTTTAAAAGGCTGCTGTTACTTTCATCATTAACAAGGGTATCCCAGTTCTGTGCGATCGTGTTCGGATCAAAATCCGGTTTGCTCACCATAGCCAGGATACGTCCGGTGGATGGTTCCAGTACAACTACCGCTCCTCTGCGGTCTCCCAGAGAATTGTATGCCGTTGTCTGAAGATCTGCATTCAGACTGGAGATCACGGTATCACCCTGATTCTTTTTTCCCAGGAATTCATTTTTCATCTGTTCCAGAAAAAATGAATGGGAAGTGAGAAGCTGGAAATTTGCTTCCGATTCCAAACCACTCTTACCATTGGTATCATATCCTACTGCATGTGCAAAAATATTGGAAAACGGATACGTTCTCTCTTCTGTTCCATCTTCATACACATTGGTCTGTGCCAGGACCTCACCATCCGAAGACTGGATACTTCCACGTACTACACGGTCCGAAAATGTATCCTGACGGGTGTTGTACGGGCTGTTGATAAAATCTTCGCTTTTTATGGCGTCAAAATAGACCAGATATCCGATCAAACTGACAAAGATCAATATAAAGAAGGCCGATACAAAAGTTAAAGGCCGGTTCTTTTTTCTACGGAGTCTGGCGATTTCTCTTTCTCTCAGGCGTTGCTCTCTTTCCTCTTCTTTCAATCGTTTCTTTTCGCTGCGTTTCAATTTGTTCGTCCTCATCTTCCCTCAGAATATACAGTCCCTGAATGATCGCAAGCATCAGGATGGTACACATGACAGAACTGCCTCCGTAACTCACCAGCGGAAGTGTAACTCCTGTCATTGGAATAAACTTGGTTGCACCGCCAATGGTCAGAAATACCTGAAAAGCATATTCCGTTCCGAGCCCCAGTGCGATCAGTTTATAAAACGGATTCCTGATCTTTAGTGCAATAGTAACGATCATCAGAAAAAAGCTTGTGCATACAAGAATCAGGCAGATGGCAAAAATGCCACCCAGTTCCTCGCAAATAGCACTGAAGATAAAATCATTTTTTACGACCGGGATCTTCTCTGGAGAGCCCTGACAAAGTCCCATTCCAAACCAGCCTCCGGTTCCGATCGCAAACAGAGACTGCACGATCTGATAACCTTCATTTTGATAGACAGCCATCGGATCCTTCCAGGCACTGACTCGCTGACGGACATGTCCAAAAAGATGATATGCGATCACCGAACCAACGCATCCTCCGCCAAGTCCCAAAAATAAATAGCTCGGATTTCTGGTTGCCACATAGATCAGTACAAGGTAGGTGACAAAAAAGATTACTGCACTACCCAGATCCCTGGAAAGAACCAGGATCCCTACATGGATCACTGCAACGATCGTAGCCAGTACTACTTTGCGAAAATCCACCTTGGTACACAGAAGTGATGCCATAAAAAATACGAAGGTTATCTTGATCACCTCGGAAGGCTGGATTCCCATAAGAGAAAGCTTTGCACCGTAGCTTGTGCTTGCCAGAACAAGAACTGCCGCCAGAAGTACAATACCAATTCCGGCATAAGCCCATGTAAGATCCTTTAAAAATTTCATTTTTCGTATCATTACCGGTATCACCAGTGATACTGCACTACCTGCGGCCACGATCAGAAGCTGCTTAGTTGCAGACGGAAGTGAAAGCCGGCAGAGCATGATAAATCCTACGCTCAGGAGCATACACATATTATTTAAAAGAAGCAGCGATGCATTCTGATAAATAATTCGATAAAGGATCTGGATCGCTGCAAAAAAGATCATCATTTCGATATAGAACAGGATGACCCTGAAATCCATGCTTTTTAAATAGATCACAAGAAATGCTGTAAAATCAATAAAAAAGATCATGGTCAGCTGCTGATGGAGCAGTTCTCTCTTTTCTTCCTCATCCTGCCGCCACACCATATAAAAACAATGAAAGGTATAGACGATCATCAATGTGAGGATCACATACTTAGATAATTCTGTAATTACATTAATCATACACTTTTACTCGGCTCCTCTTTTAAAATGGCCTTTTGTATACCTGCGTCCGGAAGGTTTTCCGTTTTCCTGATAAACCGTCCAGAATTCTTTCAAGATCGCTTTTGCTTTCTCTGGCTCTTCGATCGTAAATGCCAGTCGCAAAGAGTGAAGGTTCAGTTTTTTTACCTGATCTTTTTCACCCGGAAGTCCGTAAGGAATGCTGTTATAAATGATATTATAACAGTATTTTGCTTTTTCGGAGATGTTTTTTCCCCATGGATCACAGCTGCATTTTACCGGAAATTCACTGTTATAGCGGTCTTTCAGATAAGCCGTCTCATATTTTCCTGTACATCCAAAAAGATTCTTCCTTACACACTGCGCGGAAAGCATCAGTGGGATATAACCATATAAAAGCAGCTCCGAAGAAGTATTATCTCTGTGTTTCAGTTCACCCTCATTCAACTCAAGGGGGACTGTATTTCGAAGAACTCCCTCTTCCCGCCAGAAATCAACACTCTGATCATTCCAGGTATACATGGATGCATCCAGGATACATTTTCCGCCATATCCCATTTTTTTCAGTACGGCGTAAGATTCCAAGTTTCTTACCAGAAAACCCTTCATACCCTGCTCCAACCATTTTTGAGCTGATTGAAGCCACTTTTCGGGGATTTCTCCGCGATGGATATGTGGAGTAGAAAGATATAATTCACTGCTTGCAGCAAGTTCCGGTGAAAAATATTTTTCCATAGTATCAAAAGGAAAATAAAAACCTGTAATCCCCGGTTCGTTCAAAAGTACTTCCGCAGTATCCGAACGTTCACAGGATACATACACAGGCAGGCTGTCTGTTACCCTTCTGTGGCAGGCAGCCTGATCCTTAGATTTCGTCGGCTGCTTCGTAACCTGTGCTCTCTTCTGACATCCGATCAGTGCTTCTCGCAGCTGACTCAGAGCATCTCTTCGTACTTCATTGAGAACTTTAACCGGAACAAAAATCCTTCCATTTATTTCAATGTTCAGATCCTCCCACTGAAAATCTGTATTTCCCAGTTTCTCCATCTGCTGACGGATCCTCTGTTCTTCCATTGGCTGATTTTTAGCAAACTGTACCTCACCGCCCATAGCAGTTACTGTCTGGCCCTTGCAGGTTATTTCCAGTATAACAGGACTTTCAGGAGAAAGTATTAAATTCCCATGAATTTTTTCTTTTATTTTTCTGATCTCCGGCTGGATATTACCGGATTTTTTTTCATTGGCAAAAGCCATCATTTCCGGCCCGCGATACATATCATAGTATCCTTTGCAGGATCCTCCACGACTGAAAAGCTCAAGAAGATACTTCCGGTCTTTTTCCTGAACGTGATATTCTTTTCCGCTTAAATACATATCCAGATATTTTCGATATACTGCCGTGACGCCCGCTGTGTACGCCGGCTGTTTCATACGCCCTTCGATCTTCAGAGACATAACACCCGCCCCCAGGATATCCGGAAGAATATCCAGAGTGCAGATATCTTTCAGGCTTAATGCACAAAAATCCTTGTCTCCTTTATATTTTCTGTGATCCATGGTTACACTGTAAGGAAGCCTGCATGGCTGTGCACAGCGGCCACGGTTTCCGCTTCTTCCACCGAAAATACTGCTCATCAGACACTGGCCGGAATAGCTGTAACAGAGAGCTCCATGGATAAAAGTCTCTATTTCCAGAGGACTTGCCTTATGCATGGCAGATATCTCTTCCAGGGAAAGCTCTCTGGCCGGAACCACACGAGTTGCTCCCTTTTCCTCCAAAAATCGCATTCCCTCCGGTCCGGTTACTGTCATCTGTGTGCTTGCATGAATATCCAGATCCGGAAAATTCCGGCGTATAAAAGAAAATACTCCCAGATCCTGTACGATCACCGCATCCAGCCCTGCCTCATAATACGGAAGCAGATATTCAAACAGCTGATCATCCAGTTCACGGTTCTTCAAAAGTGTATTCACAGTAAGATATAATTTACGGTTATGGATATGTGCGGTCTCAATGGCAGTGATCAGCTCTTCCTGGGTGAAGTTCTGCGCATAAGCTCTTGCTCCAAAAGCCGGTCCCCCTACATATACCGCATCAGCCCCGGCACCAATAGCTGCCTCAAAGCTTTCATAAGAACCTGCCGGCGAGAGCAGTTCTGTTATCATATTTTTCAAAGTATTCCCTCATCTCCCATCTGTTAATCAATCCGATGACCATAAAACAAAAGAGGATTACCGAAGCAATCCCCCATCCTTATTTAAGCAGTTCATCAAGTTCTTTCTCCAGTTCCTTCACCTTACCGTCCAGAAGATTCTTCTGTTCCTGAGCTTCCTGTTCTGCCTTCTTCGCCTCTTCAATCTGCATTTTCAAAGAGATCAGTTCATGTTTCAGATCATACATCTCCTGGTCTTTCTGCTGCAGATCCTGTTCAAAAATCTCCGCCTGCTTCTTTGCCTTAAAATAATCATCTGTAATATTCAGACTGAGCAATGTATGCTTGGTCTCCATGGCCTGTCTGGAGTATCCCGGCATCTGACTCAGCTCACTGATCTTATTATTCATATAGGCTGCAACCTTCTGAAAATATTCCTCGGACTCATACCCGCCCAGAGTAATGATCTTTCCATCGATAACAACCTGTGCTGTATTCTTTACCGCCATTCGTAAAGCCTCCTGAATTTATCTGTTACTGGTAATTTCCTCAATAACATTCCTCTGCATTGCCGGTCTTACAACCCGCAATTTCTTTTATTATAACTGATTCCCGCAAAAATGTATAGAAGTTTTTCTATTATTTTGTCGATTACAATATTTTCCTTAAAAATGCAAATGTTTTTCTCAATTATGAGTGTTGGCTTTCATGTGTTCGATCACCCTTTTCCAGGAATCAATACCGCAGGTTCCACTTACCTTTACGCCTGTGTTTTTCTGGAAAACTTTCAGAGATGCTTCTGTATCGTCTCCGAAATGGCCATCCACAGTAACACCAAGTACAGACTGCAGCACGGAAACTGCAACGCCGGAATCCCCTTTCCGGATGATCGGAAGCTGGGTCTCAAATTTTCCTGTCAGAACTACTGCCTTTTTTGAAGTCTGCACAGGATACACTGCTTTTCCGTTCCAATCATAGATGGTGTAGCCCTGTTTCCACTCTTTCTTTGCATTCTCAAGGCTCTTGTATGCTCCAATCTGGCTCTTGCTGTCAGCCCAGGACTTTCTTGTGCGATAATACTTGTCTACCGTTGGCGTGGTGGTCTCAGCTCCGATCAGCTGCTTGAACCGGTTCCAGTCACCTTTTGCACGGATCGCTGACGGGCAGTTCTTTGCGCATACATCATAATGCTGCACAACTCTGTCTGCCGGGATTCCCAGCTGTTTCATAAGCTGTTTGCACAACCGGACTGTATTCTGGAAAGCTTTCTCATAATTATAGCCAGCCTGGACACACATCTCGATTCCTACTGAATTTCTGTTGTTGACAGTACCAAACAGCCGACCGCCGTAGTTAACCCCTACGTGCCATGCGCCACGGTTATACGGAAGCGCCTGATATGCCTCTGTGTCATCCACATATACATGTGCAGAATAGCCTTTAAAGTTTCCATCATGTTGAGCCTTAGCATGTGCTTTCGCATTTGCACCCTTGGCATAGTTATCTGTGTTGTGAATTACGATATATGCCGGTTTATGACCTGCATAGCTGTTGTTGTTACTGATAAGACTTGTGTTGATATTCATGGTTGTACTCTCCTTTTCTGTTTTTGATGTCTTATTTGATGCCTTAATAGATAATATGCCATTCAAAATGCTGATGATCTTCTGACCATAATTCCTGCCGGATACCTGAGCTTTTCCCATAATCTTTAACATATGTTTCCTCCAATAAAAAAAGACGATTACTCGCCTCCTAAAAATACTTGAATTATTTTTTTCGAAATGGTATATTGATAATACAAAGGAACAACCGCCCACAAGGGGTTGAACTCAGTGAATAGCGAAATAGAAATTCCACCCTACACTCAGCCAAAGTTTTGGGGTGGTTTTTCTATGTAGAAAATTACTTACAAAACGTCAAAACGAACGTAAGCAATGCCAGAATGAACATACCAAAAGCCATGAGGTCTTTGAAATCAAAATGATTCTTGTCCATCAGCACCACCTCCATTCTATGTAGAATAGAGGTCAGCCACCCTGCAACACGATTGCTCCGTGTTCTATATTATCATATCGTCCTTTGATGTTCAACGAATTTCACAAAGGGATCACTCGCCCTCTGAATCTTTGTATTTCGTCCTGTCCCAGATACCTTTTACTTTTTCCCAACCGCCGGTCGCAACCAAATACACTACAAACGCCGCAATAATCGATGCGAAAATATAATACCAGGTGACAGCTGTCTTATAATACGTGCACAGGACTGCCAGTGCCACCGGACACAGGATCAGTGATGTGACCAGTGCTACAATACTTGTCGGGATCTTATTAAGTCCCGGGAGCTCTTTGATCACCTGCACAATAATCGATACCAGGAACGCCAGCACCCCGATCAGCGCCAGACCATATGTTACATACTGCATCATTACATTTACATTCATGTTCATTCTCCTTTTCTTTCCAGATCTTCTATTCTATGACATGAGCAAATGATTGTTTCCATGTAGTGTTTCCCTTCTCCGACTGTTGCACCGGCGCAATTACAGTTTAAAGCACATGTTTTGAAATTTCTTATAAGCATCAAAGTATAACTCGTGCTTATCTCCGTTATATGTCAGCTCATAATACATTCCATCCGGCACAGTCGTGCTCAGAAGTGCTTTACTGTTCTGTAATGTCTTACAACTCCATACCACGTACACATACTGTACTGTGATCTGTTTTCCATCGATCTTATCCATGTGTGAATTGGTATATTCAGCTACTTTTACTTTGCAAAGTCTTAAAAATTCTTCATTTCCCATTCCTTACCTCCTACACATGGTCAATTCTCGGAATTCCATACTCAACTGCACGCTCATGTTCGATCTTGCATCCTCTTGCTTTCTGCCAGTCTTTTGCAAAATAGGCGATATCGGCATCAGATAAAAACTCCAGGGACTTTCCAATGAACCACAGAGGTTTTGCTCCTACCGGTGCTGACTGGAAGAAAGAATCAATAACCTCTACAGGTTCTCTCAACAACTCTTCTGCCGCTTTGATTGCCACCTTTCGCTCTGCAAGAATCTCCTCGTCTGCTTTGCCACTCATTGGCTGACTGATAAATAATTTCTTCATTTCTTGTCCTCTCTTTCTTAAAAAAGTGTATAAAAATACCACCTGTCATTTTCTGACTGGTGGATAATTATTGTTTATTTTAAGTCTTGCATTCTTGTGTATATTATCGTAAAATACACATAAGATATCTTAATAAGAACCATTCGCAGTACCCATGATCTTTTAGATCGTACAGCTGAATGGTTCTTATTTTTTATTTCTTTGATAAACACCAATTATTTTTCTATCCTTGTACAATGCGATCTCTTCCAAAAAAGGAGAGATGTGTTGATCTGAACAGATTATTGACCTGCTCCATTATTTCGCCCTCTTTCAGCGGGCAATCCGTTATATCAAAAATAAAGTTTCCTGCCTGGCGCTTTTTCTTTTTTACCGCATTATACAGAACGTTTTTTCACCTGTGCTAATAGTCTTCAATTCAGATTCTCTGGTAACTCAGTTACCGAGTAATTCACTTTTTTTATGACCTTTACTTTGTCGATAAATCAGGACGAGGATATCCAAGATGGGTATATGCCAGCACGGAAGCCATTCTTCCACGTGGAGTTCTGTTAAGGAAACCTGTCTGCAAAAGATAGGGTTCATACACGTCTTCCAGTGTTCCGGAGTCTTCTCCGATCGATGCGGCAAGTGTTTCAAGCCCCACGGGGCCGCCCTGAAAATTCAGGATCAAGGTCTGGAGAATGCGGCGGTCTGTTTTATCAAGGCCATACTGATCTACTTCCAGAAGATCCAATGCGAAGCAGGCAACATCGTAGGTGATCACACCATTATACTTCACCTGGGCGAAATCACGTACTCTCTTCAGAAGACGGTTGGCCAGACGGGGGGTTCCTCTGGAACGCTTGGCGATCTCGGCAGCTCCATTGGGTTCGATTTCCACGCCAAGCACCTGAGCGGAACGTAGAATGATCGTCGTCAGTTCTTTTTTATCATAAAACTCCAGTCTCTGTGTTACGCCAAAACGATCACGAAGCGGCGCGGAAAGAAGACCTGCCCTCGTTGTTGCACCTACCAATGTAAACTTCGGAAGATCCAGACGAATGGAACGGGCGGATGCTCCCTTGCCGATCATGATATCGATAGCAAAATCTTCCATTGCCGGGTAAAGAACCTCTTCTACCTGTCGATTCAGTCTGTGTATCTCATCTACAAACAGCACATCTCCTTCCTGAAGGTTGTTCAGGATCGCAGCCATTTCGCCTGGCTTTTCAATCGCAGGACCTGATGTTACCTTCATATGTGTTCCCATCTCATTGGCAATGATCGCGGAAAGTGTAGTCTTTCCCAGCCCCGGAGGTCCATAAAACAGCACATGATCCAGTGAATCATGACGCTGCTTTGCTGCTTCGATATAAATTTTCAGGGTATCTTTTGTTTTCTGTTGACCAATATACTCATCCAGACTCTGAGGCCTTAAATTTCCCTCCAGGGAAAAATCCTCTTCTGTAACATCTGTTGTAATGATCCTGTTCTCCATTTGCTATGCTCCGTTCTATTTCATTTCAGTGCGAGCATGTTTGCTCTTACTCACGGCGGTGACATGCTCCCACCACTTAAATCTTACGATTTTGAAGTGGGGGCTTCCTGCTCGATTACCCTTTAGGGCAAAGCTAAAACAGGCTATCCCCGCGTGTCCCGCGGTTTTGTTTTTTATGTTTATCCGGTTACGGATTTTTTTCTTGTGCCGTCAGGCACATTCTTTATAGATTCTTTTTCCTTCTTCACGGATATTGACTGCTGCATTCACATCCCGGTCCATCCTATTTCCACATCCACAAACATACATTCTATCCGACAATGCCAATTCCTTTTTCTTATGTCCGCATACACTGCAGATCTTGCTGGATGCAAAATAACGGTCTACTTTTATAAGATGTTTTCCGCATTCTTCCAGCTTGTATCCCAGCATGAACAGAAACTGCCCGTAACCGTTATCCTGCACACCTTTCCCAAGGTGCAGTCCTCCGGACATTCCCTTCAGATTCAGATCTTCCACACATACTGCATCATATCTTTCCGCAAGCTCCCTACTGAGCTTATGCTGGAAATCTTTTCTCTGGTTCTTTATCTTTTCATGACATAAAGCTACCCTTTTTTTCTGTTTCTGATAGTTCCGGCTTCCTTTTTCACAGT